>JBMOFP010000047.1:0-35286 GCA_049318805.1 Bradymonadia bacterium | reverse complement strand
TTGTCGAAGGCGTTGGCCGAGGAGTCCGGCCAATAGCCACAGTCCTGGCCCGCCTGCTGCCACGCGAGGGTGCGCACGCGGTCTCGGGCGGCGTCCGCGACCTCGCCGCTGGCGAAGCCGATCGCGCGCAGCGGCGTGGGGCTCTCGGCGACGAGGCCCACCGAGTTCGCGTTGTTGCGCGCGTCCACGCCGATGAACCGGGTCGCGGGCACGCCGCTGGCGAGGGACAGGTAGAGCTGAACGAAGGAGTTCTGGTCGCGTCGGATGAGCTGCGTCTCATCGGTCCACGGCTCCGCGCGCCCCGCGGCGCCGAAGCCGTAAGCGAAGTAGAATGCTTCCGAGCTGATGGACTGCTCCGGTGAGGCGATCGGGACGAAGACGTTCACCGAGCCCACAGGGCCCTGAAACGCCCGGACCCCGGGGGGGAGCGCCTCGAGGTCGGTGCACGCCGCCGCGGAGTTCCCCATGACGGCGAACTCGACCGGACGCCCGGGTGCCGAGAACTCGCACGTCAGCTCCGCCCCTTGCGCGTCCCAGTAGCTGGCGGGACCCGTGAAGGGCTGGCCGTCGGCGAGGCGATACACGCCGTTGCAGGCGCCGGGCGCCGCGTAGATCAAGGTCTCGGGCTGGGCCTGCGCGGAGAGCGCGCGGGCGATCTTCGAGAGCAATGGCTTCTGGGCGCTGCCGCCGAGCCCGAACACCGGATTCGGGAGAGACGTGCACTCCACGGGCACGCCCTGGGCCGCCGCCGCTCCGGGTCCGAACACGAGCAGCGCGCAAGCGACCCGGTGCGCTGAATTGCGTACGAGTTTCACTGTCTGGGCACTCCATGTGGGGTTCACGGAGAAGTACCTACGCAAGGGGCGTGCCCGTCTTGTTTTGTCCAAGAGACAAGCGTCTCGAACTCGGAACACGAGGCGCCGGGCCGTTTCGCGACGTCGTGCCTCACACCCGCGGCGTTCGGCGGGCCATCACGGCCCGTGACGGGTGATGGGTGTCCGTGCTTCGAGACGGAGGTCCCGCTGCCCGGACTGCGGTCAGCCCTCGCGGAACGCCGACCAGTCGAGCCCGAGCTTGCGCATGCGCGCCCGCAGCGTGTGCGGGTTGATCCCCAGCACGGCCGCCGCGCCGCGCGGACCCTCGATCCGCCCGCCCGTACGCCGCAGCGCCGCCTCGATCGCCTCTCGATTCGCCGCCTCGAGCGTGCTCGAGTCCATGGGCCGATCCGACCGAGGGGCGGGCGGTCCACCGACGCCGAGGGCCGCCGCGAGCTCGAGCCGCTGCCCATAGCCCAGGATGGCGGCGCGGTCGATCACGGCCGCGAGCTCACGCACGTTGCCCGGCCACGCGTAGGCCTTGAGGAGGTCGAGGTCCTCCGCCGCCACGGACAGCGGCCGGGTGTAGAGGCGCTGCCCGGCCCGCTCCGCGAAGTAGGCGGCGAGCGCTGGAAGGTCCTCCACGCGCTCGCGGAGCGGCGGGAGCCGGACCGGGAAGACGGAAAGGCGGTACCACAGGTCCTCGCGAAAGCTGCCGTCGTGCAGCATCTCGCGCATGTCCCGATGCGTCGCGGCGACGATTCGGAGCGAGACGTGCACCGGGCGCTGGCCGCCGACCCGCTCGAACTCGCCGTCCTGCAAGACGCGCAGGAGCCGCACCTGCGCCGCCGCCGGCAGCTCGCCGAGCTCGTCGAGGAAGAGCGTGCCCCCGTCGGCCCGCTCGAACCACCCCCGACGCAGGCCGATGGCGCCGGTGAAGCTGCCCTTCTCGTGGCCGAAGAGCTCGGAGTCCACGAGCTCCGGTGGAATCGCGCCGCAGTTCACCTTGAAGAACGGTCCGTTGGCCCGCTTCGACCGACCGTGAATCGCGCGGGCCACGACCTCCTTGCCGGAGCCCGTCTCGCCGAGGATCAGCACGGGCACGTCCGTCGGCGCGACCTGGTCCACGAGGGTCATCACCCGCTTGAGCCCCTCGCGCTCGCCCACGATGTAGGGGTGCAGCTCGTCGGTCGGCACGCGGGCACGCAGAGCGCGCGCGTCGGCCTCGGCGTGGGCTTGGTCCCTCTGCCGGAGCTGCTCATCGAGCCATCGTTCGCGCGCGAGCGTCGCGGCCACGGGCGCGCGCAGGGCCGATGACAGGGTCGTCGCGAAGTGCGGCTCGACCCCGATGACCGTCAGCAGCGCCGGCGCCTCGCCTCGCTCCGCAGGGAGCTCGACCAGCAGGCCGGGCGCCCGGCCGATGTCCGCCTCTTCGCCCACGAAGGTCGTCCGACCACCGGCCGCGCCCTTCAGACTCAGGCCGGTCGCGCCCCAACCCGGAGACAGGACCTCGAGCACGGCCGCGAGCGCGCCTTCGAGGTCGAGGGGGCGCCCCACCGCTCTCCAGAGGGCGAGCTCGAGCTGCTCGGGGCTGGACGCCGCCGAGGTCACGGCCGCGTCGAACCCGCCGCGCTCGGCGCCGCGCTCGGCGTGGCCGGCGCCGTGGGTGCCGTGGGTGCGCTCGGGGCCGCACCGGTCGGGCCGCCGAGCTGCAGCACCCCACCCGGCTGACCCCGGGCCGCCAAACGCGCGCGCAGCGGCGCCAGGGCGTACAGACCGTCCAGCGGGATCGTGAAAGGCTTGAGCAGGTCCACGGCGACCGCGTTCTCGGCCGAGACCCGCAGGGACTCCTGGATCGGATCGACCGTGAACTCCAGGTTCGGCCAGGCCGCCTCGAGGAGCGGGAGCGGGATGGGCTGCCCGGTGATCTTGCCGATGCGCGCCGAGACCGCCTCGCGCGCCTTCGCGGGCTCGCGCTCGATCACCTGGAGCGCGTCCAGGTGGGCGTCCAGCAGGCGATCGACGAGGTCTGGGTTCGCCTCGAGCCACGCCGTGCGGGCGATGATGTGCGTGGTCACGAAGCGACCGCCGGGCCAGAGCGTGCGCTCGTCGACCAGGACCTTCGCGCCCGCGTCACGCACCAGGCGACTGACCCAGGGCTCGGGCAGCCAGGCCCCGGCGACCTTCCCGGTCCGGAACGTCTCCAGGGTCTGGGCGTTCTCCTGCGGGAGGATCTGCACGTCCCCGCCCTGCAGCGCGACCTTGTGTCCCTGCTGCGTCAGCCAGATGCGGAGCGCCACGTCTTGAGTGCCGCCGAGCTGAGGCGACGCGAGCACCTTGCCTACGAGGTCGGCGGACTTCTCGATACCCGGGGCCACCACGAGCGCGGCGCCGCCTGACGACGCCCCGGCGATCACCCGGACCGCCTCGCCGCGCGAGCGCAGGTAGGCGTTGAGCGTCGGGTTCGGTCCGATGTACGCGACGTCCAGTGCGCCGGAGAGGATCGCCTCGACGGTACTCGGTCCTGCGTTAAAGACGCTCGTCTCGAGGGTCGCCTTCGAGTCGAGCGCGCGCTCGAAGAGGCCGAGCTCGACCCCGACCAGCGCGGGCGCGTGGGTCAGGTTCGGAAAGAAGCCGAGACGAACCTTCGGGCGCTCGGCGACGCTGCTCGTCGACGGTTGACCGGCGTCGGGCGTCGGGGATGCGCAGGCGGCAAGGAGGCAGAGGAGGATGAGAAATCGAGCGTGCATGGGTGGATTGTAGTCGAGACGGGTGTCTTGAATCACGGACATTCTGTCGGGCCGATTCAACCCGCGCGCGTTTCGACGCATCGCGTTAAGCTGCGGCGTCATGGGAACCGACGCCCGCGAAGAGGCCGAACGGCTCGGCCTGTATGACCGCCGCAACGAGCACGACGCCTGCGGCGTGGGCTTCGTCGTGAACGTGCAGGGCCGGCGGAGCCACCAGATCGTCCAGCAGGGTCTGCAGATCCTCCTGAACCTGGACCACCGCGGCGCGGTCGGCGCCGACCCTCTGATGGGCGACGGTGCGGGCATCCTGCT
This sequence comes from Bradymonadia bacterium, assembly GCA_049318805.1. Lineage (GTDB taxonomy): Bacteria > Myxococcota_A > Bradymonadia > UBA7976 > UBA1532 > CANLBD01. Next base: position 31,409 of record JBMOFP010000047.1, on the reverse strand, counting down.
CCAACTGCCCGACCGGTTCTTCCGGGAGGAGCTCGCGACCCAGGGGGTGACGCTGCCGCCCGCGGGCGACTACGGCGTGGGCATGGTCTTTCTTCCGAAGGAGCACGCGTCGCGCCAGGCGTGTGAGCAGGAGCTCGAACGCGCCGTGGCCGCCGAGGGGCAGGTCCTGCTCGGGTGGCGCGATGTACCGGTGGACACCGAGATGGAGATGTCGCCGCGGGTGCGCGCGCGGGAGCCCGTGATCCGACAGGTCTTCATCGGGCGCGGGCCCGATGTGCGTGTGACCGACGCCCTGGAGCGCAAGCTCTACGTCATCCGCAAGACCGCGAGTCACGCCATCCAGCGACTCAAGCTCGCCCACGGCAAGGAGTACTTCGTGCCGTCCATGTCGGCGCGCACGATCGTCTACAAGGGCCTGCTCCTCTGCGACCAGGTGGGCCGCTACTACAAGGACCTCCAGGACCAGCGTGTCGTCTCGGCGCTGGCCCTCGTGCACCAGCGCTTCTCCACGAACACGTTCCCGGAGTGGCCCCTCGCGCACCCGTACCGACTCATCGCCCACAACGGCGAGATCAACACCGTCAAGGGCAACTACAACTGGCTGTGCGCGCGCGAAGGGGTGATGCAGTCGGCGGTGCTCGGCGAGGACCTGAAGAAGCTCTACCCCATCGTCTACAAGGGGCAGAGCGATACGGCGACCTTCGACAACTGCCTCGAGCTGCTCTTGATGGCGGGTTACCCGCTCGCCCACGCCATGATGATGATGATCCCCGAAGCCTGGGAGAATCACGCACTCATGGACGAACGCCGTCGGGCGTTCTACGAGTTCCACGCGGCGATGATGGAGCCGTGGGACGGCCCCGCCGCCATCGCGTTCACGGACGGTCGGCAGATCGGCGCGACCCTCGACCGGAACGGGCTTCGACCCGCGCGGTACTGCCTCACGGACGACGGGGTCGTGCTCCTCGCATCCGAGGCCGGCGTGCTGCCGGTGCCCGCGGGGCGCATCGTGAAGAAGTGGCGGCTGCAGCCCGGCAAGATGCTGCTCATCGATACCGAGCAGGGCCGCATCATCGACGACGACGAGCTCAAGAACCAGCTCGCGGGGAGCAAGCCCTGGCGCGAGTGGATGGAGCGGATTCGCATCAAGCTCGAGGGACCTGCCGTCGGCGAGATGACGGTCGATCCGCCCGAGTCCCTGTGGCCGCTCCAACGCGCCTTCGGCTACACCCGCGAGGACCTCGAGCTCGTTCTCAGCCCCATGGTCGAACGGGCCGAAGAGGCCATCGGCTCCATGGGGAACGACAGCCCGCTCGCCGTTCTCTCCGGCAAGGACAAGACGCTCTACGCGTATTTCAAGCAGCTCTTCGCCCAGGTCACGAACCCGCCCATCGACCCGATCCGCGAGCAGCTCGTCATGTCGTTGGTCAGCTTCATCGGCCCCAAGCCGAACATGCTCGACCTGTACCACGTGAACCCGCCCATGCTCATCGAGGTGACCCAGCCGCTCCTCGGTGTGGACGACATGGCGCGCATCCGCGACCTCGAGCGGCAGACCAGCGGCAAGTTCCGGTGCTTCGAGCTCGACCTCACCTACCCTCGGGCGTGGGGCAAAGAAGGGGTCGAGGCGCGCCTGGCGTCCCTCGCCGCACGCGCGGAGGATGCGCTGCGCTCGGGGCACAACATCCTGGTGCTCACGGACAAGGACGTGGGCCCGGAGCGGGTCGCGCTCCCGGCACTTCTGGCGACGAGCGCGATCCACCATCACCTGATCGAGCGGGGGCTCCGGACACGCACGGGCCTCGTGGTCGAGACGGGGAGCGCGCGCGAGGTGCATCACTTCGCGCTCCTGGGCGCCTACGGCGCCGAGGCCGTGCACCCCTGGCTGGCGCTGCGGACCGTGGCGTCCATGGCCGCGGACCAGAGCCCCCGCGAGGCCGTCGAGCACTACGTGCACGCCATCGGGAAGGGCCTGCTGAAGGTCCTCTCGAAGATGGGCATCTCGACGTTCATGTCCTACTGCGGCGCCGAGGTCTTCGAGGCCGTCGGCTTGTCGCGGGCGTTCATCGACAAGTACTTCCCGGACACACCCTCGATGATCGGGGGCATCGGTGTCTTCGAGGTGATGGAAGAGGCGATCAATCTGCACCGCGCGGCGTGGACGACCCGGCCAGCCCTCGACGACGCGCTCGATCCCGGCGGCGAGTACGCCGTTCGAGCCCACGGCGACGACCACCTGTGGACGGCCGACGCGATCGCGAGCCTGCAGCACGCCGTCCGAAGCGGCTCGCCGGCGACCTACGCGGAGTATGCCGAGCGCATCAACGACCAGTCGCGGCGTCACCTGACGCTCCGGGGCTTGTTCGAGCTGCGCTTCGACCGCTGTGTGCCCGTGCCCCTCGAGGAGGTCGAGCCGGCCACCGAGATCGTAAAACGCTTCGCGACCGGCGCCATGTCGCTCGGCTCGATCTCGACCGAGGCCCATACCACGCTCGCGGTCGCGATGAATCGCATCGGGGCGAGGAGCAACACCGGCGAGGGCGGCGAGGACCCGCGACGTTACGCCGAGGAGTTGCGCACGGGTCGGTGGGGGCGCGGCGCCGGCGATGGCCCGTTCAAAGAGGGCGACAGCGTCGGCTCGATTCTGGGCGCGGACCGTGTGGAGCGTGACCTGCCGCTTCACGACGGCGACTCGCTGAGGTCCCGCATCAAGCAGGTGGCCTCCGCACGTTTCGGTGTGACCGCCGAGTACCTCGTCTCCGCGGACCAGCTCCAGATCAAGATGGCCCAGGGCGCGAAGCCCGGTGAAGGGGGACAGCTCCCCGGTCACAAGGTCACGGAATACATCGCGACCCTGCGCTTCTCGGTCCCCGGCGTGGGCCTCATCAGCCCGCCGCCGCACCACGACATCTACTCCATCGAGGACCTCGCCCAGCTCGTCCACGACCTGAAGAGCGTGAACCCCCGAGCTTCGATCTCCGTGAAGCTCGTGAGCGAGACCGGGGTCGGGACCGTCGCCGCCGGTGTCGCGAAGGCGAAGGCCGACCACCTCGTCATCGCGGGGCACGACGGCGGCACCGGCGCGAGTCCGCTGTCTTCCATCAAAAACGCGGGCACACCGTGGGAGCTCGGCCTCGCCGAGACCCAGCAAACGCTGGTGCTCAATCGTCTGCGCGGGCGCGTGCGTGTGCAGGTGGACGGCCAGATGAAGACCGGCCGCGACGTGGTGGTCGGCGCGCTCCTCGGGGCCGATGAGTTCGGCTTCGCGACCGCGCCCCTGGTGGCCCAGGGGTGCGTGATGATGCGCAAGTGCCACCTGAACACCTGCCCCGTCGGGATCGCGACCCAGGACCCGGTCCTGCGCCGCCGATTCCGCGGCCAGCCCGAGCACGTCGTGAACTTCTTCTTTTTTGTGGCCGAGGAGGTGCGCGCCCTCATGGCGCGCCTCGGTGTGCGCCACCTCGACGCGCTGATCGGCCGGGTCGATCTGCTCGACGTGCGCCCGGGGCTCGAGCATTGGAAGGCGCGCGGACTGGACCTCTCGCGGATCTTCTACAGCCCCGCGGTGCCGCCCGAGGTCGCGCGGTCCCACACCGAGACCCAGGACCACGGGCTCGCGCGGGCCTTCGACCACCGGCTGCTCGAGCTCTCCCGCCCCGCGCTGGACCACGGCGAGCGGGTCTCGTTCCTCCAAACGATTCGGAACGTCCATCGCACGGTCGGCGCGATGCTTTCGGGCGAGGTGGCCCGTCGTTTCGGTCACGCAGGGCTGCCGGACGACACGATCCACGTGCAGTTCAACGGCACCGCCGGTCAGAGCTTCGGCGCGTTCCTCGCGCGAGGGATCACGTTGGACCTGGTCGGTGAGGCCAACGACTACGTCGGCAAGGGGCTGTCCGGAGGCCGGGTTGTGGTGCGCCCGGCCAACGACTTCCTGGGAGACTCCGCCGAGAACCTCATCGTCGGGAACACGGTCCTCTACGGCGCCCTCGAGGGTGAGGCCTTCTTCAGCGGTGTGGCCGGCGAACGCTTCGCCGTGCGGAACTCCGGGGCGACGGCGGTCGTCGAGGGGGTCGGGGACCACGGCTGCGAGTACATGACCGGCGGTACCGTCGTCGTGCTCGGTCGAACGGGTCGGAACTTCGCGGCCGGTATGTCCGGCGGTGTGGCCTACGTCTGGGACGAAGACGGGCTCTTCGCGTGGCGCGCCAACCTCTCGATGGTGGCCCTGGATCGGGTCCTTTCGGCGCGGGACCAGAGCGCGCTCGCCGGGCCGGCGACCCTGCACGGCGGGGAACTCGACGAGGTGCTGCTCAAGCGTCTGGTCGAGCGCCACCTGCAGCTCACCGGCAGCGAGCGGGCCAAGGCGCTGCTCGCGCGGTGGCCGGCGGCCCGCGAGAAGTTCGTGAAGGTCTTTCCCCACGAGTACCGCCGCGCGCTCGCCCTGTGGACGGAGTCGGCGCCCGTCCGGGTCGCAACCCGGTGAAACCGAAGGACGAACGACATGGGTAAGTCCACGGGATTTCTGGAGTTTCAGCGCATTCTCGAGCCGGCGGAGGCCGCCGCCGAGCGGACGCGCCACCACCGCGAGTTCGTCACGCGCCTCACGGCGCCGCAGACCGAGCAAGAGGGCGCCCGGTGCATGGACTGCGGTGTGCCGTTCTGCCAGAGCGGCTGCCCGGTCGAGAACGTGGTGCCCGACTGGAACGACCTCGTCTATCGCGGCGAGTGGCGACGCGCGGCGGAGCGCCTGCACGCGACGAACAACTTCCCGGAGTTCACGGGGCGAGTGTGTCCGGCCCCGTGCGAGGCGGCCTGCACCCTGAACCTCGAGGACACCCCCGTCGGCATCCGGTCCATCGAGTGCGCCCTGGTGGACCGGGCGTTCGAGGAGGGCTGGGTGACGCCTCGACCGGCGGCCGAGGCCACGGGCCGACGCGTCGCCGTCGTGGGCTCGGGGCCGGCGGGCCTCGCCGCGGCGCAGCAGCTCGTCCGGGTCGGTCACGCGGTTACGGTGTACGAGAAGGCCGATCGTCCAGGGGGCCTCCTGCGCTACGGGATCCCCGACTTCAAGCTCGAGAAGGTCCTGGTCGACCGACGCCTCGAGCAGCTTCGGGCCGAGGGCGTGCGCTTCGAGGTCGGCGTCGAGGTCGGCCGGGACCTTTCACCCGCGGCGCTGCTCGAGGCCTACGACGCGGTCATTCTCGCCTGCGGCGCCGAGACCCCCCGCGACCTGCCGGTGCCGGGTCGTGACCTCGAGGGCGTCCACCTCGCCATGGACTTCCTCACGCAGCAGAACCGCCTCAACGCCGGGGACACAGTCCCGGGTGCGATCTCGGCGGCCGGTCGACACGTGGTCGTCATCGGCGGGGGGGATACGGGCAGCGACTGCGTCGGCACGAGCCATCGGCAGGGGGCCGCGAGTGTCACCCAGCTCGAGCGGCTGCCTCGGCCACCGGAGCGCGAGGACAAAGGCGTCACCTGGCCCTACTGGCCGCTGCGCCTGAGGACCTCGAGCTCGCTCGAGGAAGGCGGGCAGCGCGACTGGGCGATCGAGACCCTGGCGTTCCTCGGCGAGGCGGGGCAGGTGACCGGGCTGGAGTATCGACGTCTGGACGCCGAGGGCGCGCCGCAGACGCTCCCGGCGGACCTCGTGCTGCTCGCCGTCGGCTTCGCGGGCCCGGACCGGGGCCTCCTCGAATGCTTCGGCGTGGCGACGGACGCCCATGGGCGCGCGTCGGCCACTACGGACCCGAGCCGCGGGTACAGGACGACCGCCCCCCGGCTCTACGCAGCCGGAGACGTACGCCGAGGACAGTCGTTGGTCGTCTGGGCGATTCGCGAAGGGCGACAATGCACCCACGCGGTCGATGCCGACCTCATGGGGTCGACGTCACTGCCCAGGTAGCGCTCTTCAGCGAGGGCGACCGTCGGGGGTCGTCGGGGGGGCCGGGGGCTGGCCGCCGCCACCACCACCACCACCACCGATACCGCCGCCGCCGCCGTTGTCACACCAGCTGAAGGCGTTGCCGGAGAGCTGGCAGAGGAGGTCGAGGGCCTCCTGAGCGGTCAGGGCGCAACCCGAGGTCATCGCCGACGCACCGAGAATCAAGGAAAGGCTGAAAGCTCGCATTTTCATGTTTGGCTCCTCCGCTGTAGTTCTCCAAGTAGAGCAGAATCGAACTGGGATGTAAAAGAGGTTCTCGCGCTTTTTAGATCCGGACTTGAAGGCCTGTACGCCCGTTCACCGGGTCAGCGACTCGCCCAGGGCGCGTCGAAGATTCAGCGCAGCGAGCGCAGTCCCGCTCTCCGCCTGGGCGAGCGTCGCGCGGGACTGGAAGAGCGCCGCGTTCGCCTGGGTGACCTCGAGGTTCGTCACCGTGCCGGCCTGATAAGAGACCTGGGCCAACCGTTGCGCTTTGCCCGACAATTCGACCGCTTGTCGCGCGACCTCGCGTCCGGCGCGGGCCTTGCGCAGATCACTCCGGGCCCGTGAGAGCTCCTCACGGAGCGTGGCCAGCAGGCTGTCGCGCTGGGCTTCGGCGGCGCGCCGCTCCAGCCGCTGCGTGTCCGTCTCGGCCTCGCGCAGCCCGCCGTCGTAGAGCTTCCACTCAGCGACCAGCCCCACGGTCCCGGTCGTGCCATCGCCGGTGAGGCCCTCGTTGCTCGTGCTCTGCCACTGGGCCCGCGCCGCTACAGTGGGGCTGTAACGATGCCAGGTCGCTTCGTCGAGTGAGGCACGCGCGCTCAGTACGGCCTCGGCCGCGGCGAGGTCCGGCCGCTGTCGGCGAGCCGCCTCCATGAGCGCGCCCTCGTTCGCGGCCAACCAGCGGTCGAGCTCGGTCTCGTCCACGGGCACGGCGACGACTGCCAGCTCGCCCTCCAGCCCGGTGACACGCCGCAGCGCCGCCAGCGCGCTTTCCCGGGCGCTCTGGGCGTCGATGACCTGTCGTTTCGCATCCGCCTCGGCGACCTGCGCGCGCAAGAGCGACAGCTCCGTCGTGACCTGCGCCTCGACCTGGGCGCGGGCCACCCGCACGAGCTCGGCGGCGTTGCGCACGCTCTCCTCGCCCGCGACCAGCAGCCCATCGGCCACGAGCACACTCACGTAGGCCGCGCTCACGCCCAGCAGGAGCTGCTCACGGGTCGCGGCCTCGGTCTGCTCCGCGGCGCGCTCACCGGCCCGCGCCGCATCCAGCGACGAGAAGCCCGGCAGGTTCAGGAGCGGCACCAGCAGGGTGGCCTGCCAGTTCAACGTCGGGTTCTCGGTGAGCTTCGTCTCCGGGAGTTCGATGCCCGCGAACTGTGGGGGCAGCTCGAACTTCAGCGTCTGCTCCTCGTCGTACATCAGAAGCTCGCCACCCACGGTGAGCTGGGGCAGGAAGTACGCCCACGCGCGCTTCACGTCGACGCTCGCGAGGGCAACGCGTGCGCGCACCACGGCGAGGTCGGGGTTGCCGCTCAGTGCCGCGGCGTGGGCCTCCGTGAGTGTCACCGTCCGGGCCTGGGCGCCGGCGTGCGCCGGGAAGAGCGTCGTGGCGCCCACGGCGGCCAGCAGCAGCGCCCCGAGGACCGGTCCCGGCGCGGGGAGCGGCGGTGTGTCCCGACCGAGGAGGCGCCGGAACAGACCCCGCAGGGCCTCCACACCCAGGAAAACGACGGGCACGACGATCAGGGTGAGCACGGTCGAGCTGATCACGCCGCCGATGATGGCCGTGGCCATCGGCGCTCGGAACTCGCTGCCGGGGCCCTGGGAGATGGCCGTGGGGACCATGCCCAGCACCATCGCCGCCGAGGTCATGATGATCGGGCGCAGCCGCCGAGGCCCGGCCTCGAGGATCGCCTCACGCGCGCTCTTGCCCTCGCGTTGCAGCACGAGCGCGCTGTCGACGAGCAAGATCGCGTTTTTTGTGACCAGCCCCATGAGGAAGATGATCCCGATGAAGGACCCCATCGAGAGCGGCACGCCGTACAGGTAGATGCCGACGATGGCGCCCACCACCGCGAGGGGGAGAGAGACCATGATCGTCAGCGGGTGGACGAAGCTCTCGAACTGGCTCGCCAGCACCAGGTAGATGAAGAGGATCGCCATGCCGAAGGCGAGGCCGAAGGAGTCGTTCGTCTCGTTCATGTCCTTCACGTTGCCGAGCCACGACACGCTGTAGCCGGGGGGGATCAGGGCCTCCACCTTCGGCTTGATCTCCTGGTACAGCTCGCCCAGAGAGCGATCGAGAGGGGCCGCGGTCACGAGCACGCGGCGCTCACGGTTCTCGCGTCGGATTTGCGACGGCGCGAAGCCGGTCTCGATCTCGGCGATGTCGCCGATGCGAACGACCCGCGGGCCGGTGTTCACGCCGGCGACGGGCACGGGCGCGCTCGGAAGCAGCACCATCGGGGTCGGGGACTCCACCGAAAGCGGGATACGCGCGATCGCCTCCGCGCTCTGGCGGTCCTCGGGGCGAAGCCGCACGCGGATGTCGGTCTCGCGTTCATCTCCCCGTAGGGTCGCGTCGCGGAGGGTGCCGGCCCGCTCACCCTCCATGGCGAGCCGCACGTTCATGCCGATCAACGCCATCGGCAAGCCCGCCCGCGCCGCGAGGTCGCGGTCTGGCACCACACGCAGCTCGGCCTTCGGGGGCTGGTGGTCGAGCTTCACGTCCGACGCGCCCTCGGTCGCGCGCAGCAGCGCCTCGACCTTCCGCGCGGTGGGTTCCAGCACGTCGTAGTCCGGCCCCGAGATCGAGATCATGATCGGGAGCCAGGCGCCCAGCCCTTCGATGAGGGGCGGGTCCTCGGCGAAGACCGTGCCGCCCTCGGCGCGCGACGCGATCTCGCGGCCCAGAGCCTTCAGGCTCGCGACGCCCTCCTCTCGCTCCGTCTTCGGGCCCACGTCGACCCGCAGGCGCGCGGTGTTCACCTCTTCGTTGTAGCCGACGATCGTGTAGACCACCTTGAACCGGGGATCCTGGAGCAACGCGCGCTCGACCTCGAGCGTGCGCCGCGAGCTCTCCGCGAGCGAGGTGGCGGCGGGGTACTCGAGGTTCAAGATGAACTGGCCGCGGTCCTCCGGCGTGACGAAGTCGAGGCCGACTTTGCCGGCGAGACCGACGCTCCCGGCGAGGATCGTCAGCGCCCCCGCCACGACGAGGAAGGGGTGCCGGACAGACCAACCCAACATCCGGGCGTAGGCGCGGTCCTGGGCGTCGAAGACACGGCCCAGGCGTCGCTTGACGGCGCCCGAGAGCCCGGTCGCCTCCCCCTGCCCGTGGACCTCGCCGGGCTTCAGCTTGCGCGCCAGGCGCGCCGAGAGCATCGGATCGAGCGTGAACGCCACGAACATCGACAGCAACACCGCCGCGCTCACCGTGAAGCCGAACTGCTTGAAGAACTGACCCACCATGCCGGTCATGAACGCCACGGGGAGAAAGACCGCCACGACCGTCAGGGTCGTCGCGAGCACGGCGAGCGCGATCTCACTCGTGCCTTTCGAGGCCGCGACGTCCGGGTCCTCGCCCTTCTCGAGGTGTCTGAAGATGTTCTCCCGCACCACCACGGCGTCGTCGATGAGCAGGCCGATCGCCAGGGACAGCCCGAGCAAGGTCAGCATGTTCAGCGTGAAGTCCATCGCCCACATCATGAAGAACGTGCCGACGACCGCGGTCGGCAGCGCGATCGCCGAGATCAGGGTCGAGCGCAGGTCCATCATGAAAAAGAGAATGATCAGGATGGCCATCGCGCCGCCGTAGACGAGCGCGATCTCGACCTCGTGGGCGTTCTCTTTGATGAAGCTGCTCTGGTCGATGAGCAGCCGTGTCTCGTAGCCCTTCGGGAGCTGCAGGGTGTCGAGCACACGCTTGACCTCGTCGGCGACCTTCACCGTGTTCGCCCCCGAGGTCTTCACGACGTCGAACGCGACGGCGTCGAGGCCGTTGGCGCGGATGATCTGCCGCTGCTCCTTGAAGCCATCGACGACCGCGGCGACGTCGGACACGCGGACCGACTGTCCGTTGGGGCCGGCGTAGACGAGCGCGTTGCGAATCTCCTCGAGGCTGCTGAGCTCGCCCAGGGTGCGAACGCCGACCTCGCGCTCGCTCGAGGTGCCGGTCCCCGTATTGTACCGACCCGCGGGGATGGTCATGTTCTCGGCCGTGAGCTTCTGCACGACCTGCATCGGCGAGAGCCGGTAGCGCTCCAGCGCGGTGGCGTCGAGGTCCACCTGGATCTCGCGCTGGCGGCCGCCGAGCACGTCGACCTTCGCGACGCCCTCGACCTGCTCCAGCGCGGGCTTCACGAAGTCCTCGGTGATGCGGCGCACCTCCTCCGACGGCATCGGCGCGAAGGCGGCGTAGGTCATCACCGGGGCCGCGCCGATGTCGGCCTTCGAGAAGATGGGCTTCTCGGCGCCGCTCGGGAGCTTGCCGACCACGGCGTCCACCTTCTCGCGCACCTCGTTGGCGGCGGTCTCGATGTCGGCCGACATCTTGAACTGCACCACCACGATGCCCGCGTTGTCGCGCGCGAAGCTCACGACACGGTCGACGCCGTTGATGGCGACGACCGCGTCCTCCACGGGCTTCACGATCTGTCGCTCGACATCGGCCGGCGGGGCCCCGGGGTAGGGGACCACGATGTTGACCACGGGAAAGCTGACGTCCGGGTAGAGGTCGATGCCCAAACGCTGGAAGGACAAGAGCCCCATCACAAAGAGGCCGAGGCTCACCATCGTGATGAAGACCGGTCGTTTGATCGCGATGTCGCTGAGGGTCATGGTCGTTCTCCTCGACCGCCGTCAGCGGGACGCGGTGGCGCCGACGAGGCGCGCGCGGATGTAGCTGCCGGCCAGCAGGAGGCCGTCGGCATTGCCGACCTCGACCTCGACGGGCACACGGCGCGTGACCGCCTCGAGGGAGCCCACCACAGTCTTGACCGTGCCCTCGTACTCCCGCCCACCGTTCGAGAACCGGACGGTGTCGCCGACCTTGATCGACGCCGCTTCGTGTTCACCGACCGTGGCCTGGAGCAGGAGCGGATCGAGCTTCTCCAGGCGGAAGACGGGGATGCCCGGCCCGACCATGCCACCGACCCCTTCGGGCACACGGACGACCACGCCGTCGAAGGGGGCGCGGAGCACGTGGTTGTTGAGGTTGGCGCGGGCGAGCGCGAGCACGGCCTCGGCCTGTCGTACGCCGGCCCGCGCCGCCTCGACCTGGAGCTTCGTCGACACGGCGAGGTTACCCGGGGCGGCGTCCGCGCCCCGCAGCGTCTCGACCCGGCCCGCGGCATCGGCGGCGAGGTCGGCCTGTGCCTTCGCGCCGGCGACGGCCGCTTCCGCCTGCGCGAGCTGGGCACGGGCTTCGTCGTCCGACAGCGTCGCCAGCACTTGACCCTGACGCACACGCTCGCCCCGCTCGACCTTGCGTGACGCGAGCTGTCCGCCCGCCTTGAAGCCGAGCTCGACCGCGGCCGAGGGGCGAAGGTCCCCGGCGAGGAGCAGGGGGCCGTCCGTGCTCTGGGGCGTGGACGTCGTCGGGCTCGGCGCACTCGAAGCCGTCGGAGCGACCGCGACGCTCGGGGGCGCGACCCCGAGCCCGGGTCGCGCGTCTTCGGTCGGTGCGCAGGCCGTGGCCATCGCCGCGCCGACGAGACCGAGGAAAAACAGGCGATGCGTCATGACGTTTTGCCTTCTTGTGACCCAATGGTCACTGACTCTCTGGTCAAGTTCATTCGAGGGCCGGGGCACAGGCCGTCGAGAAAGAGCGTGAGGACCGAGTCGACCCAGCGCGAGATGTTCGGGCGCGACTTCATCCGAATCATCTGGCGCGCGAGGTTCTCGTAGGCGCCGACGAGGCAGCGGGCGACGACCTCGGGGTCCAGGTCGTCGCGGTACACACCGTGGCGCTGCAAGAGCGCGATCTGCGGGATGATCCGCTGGACGTTGCCCTCGATGTAGAGCGGCTTCAGGTGCGCGAACTGCGGCAATCCGGACGCGCTCTCGAGGATTTCGAGGAGGTCGCGGTTGTCCCACGCGAACTCGAAGAGCGCGCAGTCCTGGGCCGCGAGCGAAGGCCGGACCTCGTCCACGTGTTGAGCGGCTTCCAGGTCCGGAGAGCAGCGCTCCGTGAGTCGGATGACCTCGGCGAAGAAGTGGTCGACCACCGCGACCACGGCCGCGTCCTTCGACTTGAAGTGGAGGTAGAAGGCGCCCTTCGAGAGGCCGGCGCGGCGCGCGATCTCTTCGACACGCGCCTCGGAGAGACCGACCTTCGCGAAGACCTCCCGGGCGGCGCGCAGGAGGCGACTTCGGGCGAGCGGATCAGCGACACGGGGCATCGGGAGTTCCTCGTAGGTGACCTGCGGGTCATTCATAGGGTCGACCCGAGCCCCTGTCAAGGCCGGGAGGCCGAAAGGCGTCGGGCGCTTGCCGCCCGACCGGCGGACGTGCTAAATCGCCCCCCATTGTGCAACGCACAAAAACTGTCGGGCACGGGGCCCGGCACTCAGGCGAAGGAGAGACAGCGTGCAGCTCGAGAACTTCAAAGGGATCGTGACCGGCGGCGCCAGCGGCATGGGCCGTCACTTCACCCTCGCGTTGGCGGGCGCCGGCGCGCACGTGGCCGCGTGTGACTTGAACGACGAAGGGCTCGCGACGCTGGCCGACGAGGCCAAGGGCCTGCCCGGTAAGGTCGTGACCTTCAAGGCCGACGTCTCCCAGGAGGCCGAGGTCGTGGCGATGGTTCAGGGTGCGTGGGACGCGCTCGGCGGCCTCAACGGCCTGGTGAACAACGCGGGCATCACGCGCGACGGCTTGCTGCTGCGCACCGACCGTGAGACCGGCGCGGTCAAGACCATGGGCCTCAAGCAGTGGCAGCAGGTGCTCGATGTGAACCTGACCGGCGCGTTTTTGTGTACGCGCGAGTTCGCGGCGCGGGTCCTCGAGCACAAGACGGCCCCGGCCGTCGTCGTGAACATCTCGAGCATCAGCCGCTACGGCAACATGGGCCAGGGCAACTACACGGCGGCGAAGGCCGCGCTCGCCGCCGACACCGATGTGTGGGCCAAGGAGCTCGCGCGCTACGGCATCCGCGTCGGCTGCGTCGCGCCCGGCTTCACCGAGACGCCCATGACGGCGGCGATGCGCCCCGAGATGCTCGAGATGATGAAGAAGCAGATCCCGCTCGGCCGAGCGGCCACGCCCAACGAGCAGTTCCAGGGCGTGAAGTTCATCATCGAGTGCGAGTTCTTCACGGGCCGCACCATCGACATCGACGGCGGCATGCGCCTTTGAAAGCTGCGCTCACGCTCGCCCTCTGCCTGGGCTTCGTGGGCGTCGTGCCAGCGGGCTGCGACTCGGACACGGAGCCCGGGCGCGAGGTCGCAGAGGATGCGGCGCGCCCGAACGACGTCTCCCCCGCAATCGACGCCGAGCGGACGAACGACGCCGAGCGCGTGGCGGATGTTGCCGTGACGCCGGACGCCGCGCTGCCCGCGGACGCCGCCCCGGCGCCCGACGCCGCCGCGTCGTTGCCGGACACGGTCGGAGGTGACCGACCTGCGGTCGTCGTTCGCCCGCGGGCCTTCGAACAGCAGGGCAAGTCGTACCCGCTCGTCCTGCTGCTCCACGGCTACGGAGTGAACGGCAACATTCAGGACGCCTACCTGGGCGTCTCCGAGCTGGTCGACGACCTCGACTTCGTGCTCGTGCGGCCCGACGGCACGATGGGGCCCAACGGCAAACGCTTCTGGCTCGGCACACCCGCATGTTGCGACTTCGGCAACCAGGCGCCGGACGACGTGAACTATCTGCGCGGCCTGGTCGAAGAGGTCTCGGCCACGCATCCCATCGATCCGGCTCGGGTTTTTGTCTTCGGTCACAGCAACGGGGGCTTCATGAGCTACCGGCTGGCGTGTGAGGCCGCTGAGACGTTCGCGGCCATCGCGAGCCTCGCCGGGGGCACCTTCGCGACCGAGGACGAGTGCCAAGGCCCGATCGCGCCGGTCTCCGTGCTGCAGATCCACGGCACGCTCGACGAAACCATCGCTTACGACGGTGAGATCCGGGAGCGCGCACCGTCGGCCAGCTATCCTCCGGCGACCGAGGCCGTAGCGCGTCACGCCGCCCGCAGCGGCTGCATCCCCGGCATGACCGCCGAGGGTGAACGTTTCGACCTGGACACCAGCTTGCCGGGCGTCGACACCACCCCGCTCGAGCACACCGGATGTCCCGTGGGCGTAGGTGCCGCGCTCTGGACGATCGTCGATGGACGTCACGCGCCGGCGCTGCGCCTCGAGGGCACCCGGCGCATCCTGCAGTGGCTGCTGGACCACCCGAGGGTGCCGTAACGGGAGAGGCGGCGCGTCGGCAGCGCGAGCTCGAGCAGCACCGGGATCGCGGCGCCGCCGTCATTGAGCTCGGCGTGCCCCAGGGTCGTCTCGAAGGCGGCGACCGGCGCGCGCCGCTCATCCGGCGTGAAGTCGGGCGTCCTCGGCAAGGTGTCGCGCCGCGTCGCGTCCGGGAAACGTGTCAGGAATCGTTGCATACGCGCGGTGGTCAACCGACCGACGAGCACGAGTCTGCCGTGCGCGGCGAAGCGCGCGAACGCGGCGTCGGCGCCATACAGTCCATCGAGCAGCACCACGGCCTCGACCTCGGGGTCGGTCGACCAGCGCGCCAGAGTTCGATACGCCCCGCTGTGACCGACCAGCACGAGCGGCCCCGCGGGACGCCCGTAGCCCGCGCGCGCGACGGATTCACGCAGCGCCTCCACGCTCGCCCAGTGCAACGGTGCACGCTCGTTCCTCGCGACCTGGGGCACGATGAACAGGGCGTTGCGCCCGCTCTCCCTGAACTGCCGCGGGAGCGCCGCCGTGGTCCAGACGCTGTCCGGGGTGCGGTTGTATCCGTGGACGTACACCACGGTCGCCGCGGTCGTGGGGTCGTAGTGCGCAGGGACCCACACCCGGACCGGGCCTTCCGCGGTTTCGAACCGAAACGCCGCGCCGTTCTCGACCGGCTCACCGCTCGGGACGAGAAGGGCGCGCAGGAGCACGGCGAGGATGAGGCTCATTGGCATGCCTACATGGGCACACATGAGCGCACTGCGCGCAATGGTCATGTAGGTTTAGGGCGTACCTTTTCCCGTTGAGTTCCCCGGGCGAATCGGGTTCTTTCGTCGAGGTGGACCCACGACGACCTCGACCGTTCGCTTTCTCCGCGGGCGTCCTCGCGCTTGCCCTGGTCTCGAGCATCGCGCCCGCACAGGCCGCGCTCCGCAAGGCGATCGAGCCCGACTACACGCTGCTTCGCCGGGGACCGCACTCGTACGTCCTCGGCACGGGCTATCGGGGATGGACCGTCGACGTGCAGGACGCCGCCTCCGAGGCCTATCGGTGGGGACACGTCTACGGCTCCCTGGACACCTGCCTGTGGATCTTCGAAGGCTCCGTGCCCGCCGGAGGCGCCGAGGTCCCCGACGCCTGCCGCCACCAGGATCGCATCCTGCCCGACGCCGACTTCTCGTCCGCCATTTACGGCGGCGCCGACGACGGGGCCGACGTCTTCATCGTCGCGGACGCCGCGCTCTGCCCCACCTGGGACGGCCTGCACGTCGTCGGCTACGGCAACGTGCGCCCCTGGCTCGCACGCAGCGAACCCACGGAGCCGCTGCAGACGCAGGTCAGCCTCGGCGGCCAGGTCAAGCGGCGCTATCTGGTCCGGGACGGCCAGTTCGTGATGGTTCGGGATCCGAACCTCGGCGCGGCGGACGGGGTCGGCCTGCAGGCCTGGTTCTTCCTGCCCACGACGTGTGTGACCGAGGTGCCGCCGCCGCCGCCGCCGCCGCCGCCGCCGCCCCCGGTCGACGCCGCGTTGCCTCCGCCGGTCGACGCCGCTGCGCCGGCCGACGACGCTGGGCCGTCCGGCGAGGACGCGGGGCCCGAAGACACCGGGGACCTCTCGAGCGCGGACGCCGAGCCGACCGTGGACGACCTCGACGACGCCGCGGCCGCCGACCCTCGCGGCGAGGAATTCGGGACCTCTCCGCTCGGCCCAGAGGCCGACGGCGCGGTGGACTCCACAAAACCCGGCCAGGTCTCCGGCGAGGGCGGCGGCTGCATCGCCACGCCGGGCGCGCGTCACGGCGCATGGGGCGCCCTCCTCGCGCTCCCTCTGCTGGCGCTTCGAAGGCGACGCTCGGCGTCGACTTCCCGGAACGAACGGCGCTCGAGCCTGTCTCAGTAGTCTGTCTGATACAGCCGGTACTGCTCGGCGCAGGGCACCTCCGCCTACCTGCGGAGTCCGCCGATCACTTGATCTCGACCTTGACCTCGAACTCGCCGGCCGTGACCTCCTTGGGCGCCGTGACGGCGATGAGCACCGAGTAGGGGTTGCCCACGGCCGTGACGCGCGGCAGGACGCGCGTGTGGTCCTGCGTCTTGCCCCGCTTCGGGCGATCCCACTTGGCCTCGGCCTCGCAGCTCACGCAGCTCGCGACGTCCGGCGGGAGCACGATCTTGCCCGGAGCCACGGCGTAGGCGTACCCGCTGAGGTTCACGTTCGGGTCCTTAGGCACGATCGTCACGTACATCTCGGACTTGGGCGGGAGCTCGGCCGAGAAGAAGACGTGGTTGCCGTTGTAGTTCTGCTGCTGCGTTGCCGGGAAGCAGGCCATGCTGCTCTTCCACGCCCACTCGAGGCTCGCGAGCGGCGCGCCGCTCTCCACCTTGCCCACGGCGGTGACGGTCTTGCCCTTCTCGGCGGCGATGGGCGTGACGGTCGGCGCAGCCGCTGCGGTGGTGGTGGCCAGGGCGGCAGCGACGAAGGGGACGAGAACAAAGAGACGACGCATCGAAGTTCTCCTTTTGGGAAATGGGGCCCGTTCTCGGGCCGGGGGGCCGACCATCCGCCGGTCTCGGGGTGGAGGATGCCTTCGGAGTCCAGCGTGCGGCAAGCTTCGTCCGCGAGGTCGGCTCGAACGGCTCGAGCACGATGGCCAGTCTCCCGGCCCGCACCTCGGGCATCACTGGAGATGGCTCCCGGCTCGACCTCCCGTGAGACCTCAACGCGACGGCAAGACCAGCCGCTGCCGGTAGATGCGCGTCTCGGCGAGCTGACCCTGCAGCCAGCTCGGATCGGCAGCGCCCTCGGGCGCGTCCAGGGGCGAGGTGTAGTTGTAGAGCACGTAGGCGTCGTCGCCGCGCGGCAGCACACTCGCAAAGCAGGTGTCCCCGCGTGACGGCAGGTCGAGCACAAAGGTCACTTCGAGCGACTCGGCGTCCACCTCCCACAGCGCGCACCGCTTGGGCTTGCCCCAATAGTCCGTCTGATACAGCCCGTACTGCTCGGCGTACGGAATGTCCTCGCGCCCAAGGTCGTAGAGCCCGGTCTCCGTCACGTTCCGGCGCCCCACCAGCCAGATGCGTCCGCCGTGCTCGAAGACCAGCGGCGAGTCGTACTTGCGCGGATCGGCCACGCAGCGCCAGGTCGTGAGCGCGCCCGGCTCCCCTCGACAAATCTTGGAGCCGAAGCCCGCGACCGGGTCCCCCGCCTCGTTCCGCGCCACCGCGATGACCGCGCCGTCGGGCGTGAACGCGAAGTCCGTCTCGCTCGTGCCCCCCTCGAGCACCACGGGCCGCGCCGCATCGAAGGGGGTCCAGGTGATGCCGTCCACGCTCGTCAGCCAGTGGACCCGAATGGGCTCGCCGCCCATCTCGTACACACCCTCGCCCCCGGTGTAGGCCGTCATGTGCGCGACCCCGTCGTGCATCCGAATCCGCCAGGGGATGAAGTCGCCCTCGAGGCCCTCGACGGGCGCCGAGAACCGCCCGGGCCCCAGCCACTCGGCGCGCTTCGTGCCCTTCGGCTCGAAGGCGAGGCGGTCCGTGCCCAGGACTGCGTAGTAGAGAAAGAGTCGACCCCCGATGGACACCAGGCGCGGCTCGCGCAGGTCCGTTTCCTCAAAGAACCGACCTTCGTACCGCCAGGTCACCTCGTCCGTCGTGCTCACGACCCACAGCACGGTCTCCGCGCTCGCGAAGTGGCTGGGGGCCGTGCGGAACGCCAGGAACATCCGGCCGTCGTGGTCCACGATGTCGAGGTTGTTGTTCGAGACCTGTGTCACGACCTCGGCCGGCAGCGAGCCCCCGGGGACGATCTGTCGCACCTCGTCGACAAAAGGGGGCGCAGGTCCCGGGGGGACTTCCGCGTCCACGACGGGTCGAACGAGGTCCGCGTCGGCCGCGACCTGGGCATCAGGCACCGCGCGCTCCTCCGCGTCGTCGGCCGCGCAGCCCAGGACCGCGCTCCCGAGACACACCGCGTGCATCCACCGCTGCATCATCGCACCACCCGCCACAGCTTCACCGGCTGTTGGCGCCCCTTCACTTGCGTCGTGCCGCGATCATCGACCTCGACGGGCTCGTCGAGCGCCGCGCGGGTGTCGTCGGACATCAGGATCTCGCCCGCGCCCGCGAGGCTGCACACCCGGCTGGCGAGGTTCGTCGCGTCGCCGATGGTCGCGAACTGAAGGTAGGCCTCGCTCCCGATGTTCGCGGCGCACACGGGTCCCGTGTGCAGGCCGATGTGGATTCGAATCGGCTCGGGGAGGTCGGCGCTCAGGGCCGCGGTCGCGCGCTGCATCTCCACGGCGGCCTGCACGGCGCGCTGCGCGTCGTCGGCCTTCCGGAACGGCGCGCCCCAGACGGCGAGCAAGGCATCCCCGATGTACTTCTCGAGCGTGCCGTCGAGCCGAAAGACGATCTCCGAGACGACGGGGAAGTAGCGATTCAGAAGCGCGACGAGCTCGCGCGGCGCGAGTCGCTCCGAGAGCTCCGTGTACCCACAGATGTCGGCGAAGAGGGCCGTGACGACCGTGTCCGTGGGCTCGATGCCCACAGTCGGTCGCATGCCCAGGCGCCCCACGGTGTTCGGCGGGAAGAAACGCATGAGCGCGTTCCGGGTCACCGCCTCGTTCTCGACCTGGTCCCGCAGACGCGCGTTCTCGATGGCGACCGCCGCTTGATTCGCGAACGCGCACAGGAGCTCCAGGTCCGCGTCCGCGTAGCGTCCCCGCATCGTGCGGTGGTCGACGTACAGCACGCCGAGGAACCGATCGCCCACGACCAGCGGCGCCGCCAGGGCGGCCGCGACCCTCTGCAGCAGGATCGACTCGCTGTCGGCGACGCGCTGGTCGAGGAGGGTGTCCGAGAACAGCCCCGCCTGCTGCTGGGTGTGCACCCACTGGACGACACTCCGGCTCCAGCACTGCTCGTTCGGCGAGCCCGCGCCGTCCGACCGCGTGTACGCCGGCTCCAGGTCTGGGGTGCCGTCGACCGCGAGCAGCAACGCGCCGCGATCGGCCTCGATGATCTGCACCGCGAGGTCCACGATGCGCTCGTACAGCGCGGTGCGGGTGGTCGCCTGCCCGAAGATCTCGGCGACCTTCAGCAGGATCCGAAGCTTCTCCTCGGCGCTGCGGGACGCGACGGGCGACGGGATGCGCCCGCCCTTCAGCGTCTGCGCGGACTCGCCGTACCACAGGTCGATGGGCGCCGGCCCCAGAGACACGCCGCCGCTCACCCGCACGGCCTCGGGCATCGGCACGGCGACCGCCGGCGAGGGGTACATCACCGTGCGGTGGAACTTCATCCGCACATCGCCGCATCGCAAGAGCTGTCCGGGCAGCAGAGGGGCGCGCCCGTAAACCCGCTTGTCGTCGATGAAGGTGCCGTTTTTGCTGTCGAGGTCCTCGACGTAGACCTTCGCGCCGTCGATGTAGAGCAAGGCGTGATGCCGCGACACACTCGCGTACACCAAGGAGATCCGATTCTCCTCGCCGCGCCCGAGCGTGTGCACGCCATCCTCGAGCACGACCGTGCGCTCGCCCGCGTGTCCCTGGGCCAGCACCTCGATCTCGTGCCGCAGCTTCGCCATCAGCGGTAGATGACCAGATGCGAGGTCATGACGATGTTCCCGCTCCCATCGGGCGGATCACCCCCCGCGAACAGGCCCCGGTACGAGACCTCGACGGTCGTGCCGGGCACGGCCTGCTCCGTGACGTCGACGATGAAGGGATCGACCTGCTGCCCCGGACACCAGCCGCCGCGGCCGAACCACCAGGTGCCGGCCTGGTTCGGGGTCATGCCGTTCTCGATCTGCTCCACACACTTCGACTCGGTCCCCGCCTCGGGGTGCGCCTTCACGAAGCTCCGCCCGCCGATGGTGAACTCGTGCCGGTGGTCACAGAACTCAGCGCACTGGCTCTGCTCGGCGCCATGCCCCGTGATGATCGCGAAGAGCTCGACGCGCTTCGCGTCCGCCGGGATGGCCACCTGCTTCGGCGTGCGTTCGGCGTTGTACATGGAGTTGAAGCCGCCGCCGGTCCACAGCGGGTGGAGCTCCGTCGGCACCACCCCCGTCGCCGCGCGGATGAAACGCAGGTTCAAGCGCGTGGCCGTCGGCTGTTTGTTCCACTCCGGGGCGTACTCCCACCGGAAGAGCCGGCGGCCGCCGTTCTTGAGGTGCACGAGCATCGGGGTCGCGTCGGCGGTGAAGCGCGCCTCGCGATGGTAGGTCGTGATGAACCGGGCCAGCTCCTGGCGCTGCATGTCGGCGTCGTACACAAAGAGGTGCGCCAGATAGTCCCAGGCGCCGCAGTTGCCGACCTCGGGGCGGTTCGCCACCGGGCAGCGCTGGTCCACCTCGATCTCCAACCGGTCGAAGGTCGCGAGGGTCGCGGCGTCGGGCAGCTCGATCTCGGTCTCCGCGAAGCCCTCGAGGATCTCGCCGGTGTGAATCGGCACGACGACGGCGTCCTGCTCGGCGAGTCGGTGTTCGAAGCCCGCCTCCCAGTTGAACCTGCGCGCCTCGTGGGCCGCGTACCAGAGGCTCGAGGCCCACGGCCACCCGCCCTGGGCTTGAAGGGCCGCATCGGGTCGGCCCACGTCGGCCAGGGAGCCCACGCCACGCACCCGCTGGAATCGGTCGATGGCGAAGCCCTCCACGCCATGACCCCGCAGAGGCGCCTCGAGCCAGTTGCCCAGGTCGAGCGCCGGCTCCGGCACCACGTGCAGGTGGGTGACCCAGTGCTCGCGATCCCGACGGCCCAGGGACGCGAGCGTGGACTCGACCCGCGTCTGCATCGCGTCGGCCGCCGCCCGTGCATCGTCCGGGTCGATGGCGCGCGAGATGAAAACGTAGTGCACGTTGTAGGGCGAGCGGGCGACGAGGTCGTCGAGACCGTCCTCCCACATCGACCGCGCCTCGAGGGGCGAGGTTTGGAGTGTATCGGGCAGGAAAACGAACGACTCGCAGCCGTTCCAGACCTCGCTCAGCCGGAAGGTGCGGCCGTCGATGACGGGCACCTCGAAGTCCTCGGCGATCTCATGGCGCAGCACGCCGTAGGGGCCCGCCTGCCAGGGGGTGGCAGGGAGGTCGTCCTCTCGGCATCGAAGGGGCGGGTCGGGCAGCGCGGCGTCCTCGGCGGGCGCGGCGCCGCCGTCGCCCGAGCCCGCGTCGACCGCGCCCCCGGTGGGCTCGACGGGACCGCCGCCGCTGCCCCCGCCGCCGCCGCCACCGGCCGAATCGACCGCGGCGTCGGCGCCCCCGGTGGAGGGCGAGCCGCCCTGGGGCACCGGCGCCCCACCCGTGGTTTCGGTGTCGTCGGCGTCTTTCGCGCCGCAGGCGCTCAGCGCGAGAACGAGAGAGAGGCGGAGGGCTGTGTGCATGCGTCGTGTTCTCCCCAGTTCACGGATTCTGGCGAATCCGGACGTAGACCGCCATGTCCGTCCAGAGGTCGCCCTTCAAATGAAACGCGCGCCGCAGACCCTCGAGCTCGAAGCCCGCGCGGGCGAGCGTCGCGAGGGAGCGGGTATTCTCGGGCAAGACGACCGCTTCGACCCGGTGCAAGGCGAGGGTGTCGAAGGCGTAGCCTACGGCCGCCTCGACCATCGGCGGCCCGAGCCCCCGACCCTGCGCGGGGGTGAACAGCCCAAAGCCCAGGTCGGCCCACTGCACGTGCGCCCGGGCGAGCACCGTCAGTGTGACCTCGCCGACACACGCCTGGGTGGGCACTTCGAACGCCCCCAAAACATGCGCCCGGTCGAGCTGCCCGAGGTGCGTGTGGGTCCTCCGCCAGCGCTCCAGATCCGCGTCCGCGTAAGGTCGCAGGTCAACGCGACGCTCATGGCGCGCCTCTTGCTGGGCCGGCGCGTGTCCGACCATTTTCTCCCTGGAGGCAACTCGATGCGCCACTTTACCCTCACCGCCGCCCTCTTCACGGTCGCCTGCGGCGCCGAGACCACGTCCACGCCCGAGCCCACCGCGCCCGCCGGCGCTGCGACCGACGACCTCGTCGTCGTGCCCGCCGGCAAGGCCGACAACTTTTACTCCGACGTGGCCGCCGAGTTCGAGATCACCGGCACGCTCCCCGTGGTGTTCACGGCCGAGGAGCTGGCCGACGAGGCGCTGCGCGGCGCCGCGGTCCAGCGCCGCTTGACGGCGTTTGGCCTCTATCTCACGGCCTACGTGACCGACAAGTTCCGCGGCATCGACAAGAACGGCGACGGCATCATCTCCGAGGACGAGGTCTTCTTCCGCAACGAGGGCTACGGCGGCTTCCAGACGATGGTCCGCAACTACAGCCTCGAGACGCTTGAGGTCTCCGGCGACGAGACGATGGGCCACCAGGTGCGGTTCACCATCGACGTGGCCGGCCCCCGCGACCTGCGCTCGCGCCTCGGCGAGGCGTTCGAGGTGCAGATGCCGAAGGGCAAGACCGTGGACGTGAGCAGCGTGCCCCGGGGCGAGATCCGCAACTTCGACCCGAAGACCTACATGGGCGAGCTCGAGACCGTGCCCTGCACCCTCGAGCGACTGCCGGATCCGGCCAACGCGTTTCCCGCCTACGACGAATTCACCGTCGACGGCCTCTACGACCTCACCCTCTTCTACGGCCACGACTACAACACCGCGCGCTCCGATCTGCGCGAGGCGCGCGCGGCCTTCGACTTGCTCGAAGACCAGGGTTTTGCGGCACCGGTCGAGACCTTCGAGGCGCTCACGGCCACGAGCGGAGCCTTCGTCAAGGACATCACCGCGAACGGCCAGCCCGTGCGGGTCGAGGTCCGCATCTTCCACAGCGAGATGTTCACGACCGACCGCCGCGGCCAGCACGACCTTGCGCTGTCGGAGATCGTGTCGCGCGACGTCTTCTTCTACAACGGCCACGCGGGCCCGTACTTCGGCTTCTACCTGGACGAGGCCCGCCAGGCGACCGTGAACTACGCCGAGTTCGAGTCGGCGCCCTTCACCGAGAAGCAGCAGCTCGTGGTCGCCCAGGGCTGCCAGACCTACTCGCAGTACGCCGACATGCTCTACGCGAACCCGGCCAAGAGCGAGCTGAACCTCGATGTCATCACGACTGTGAACTACTCCTACGGGCACGGCACCGAGCGTTTGCTCGAGGGCTTGATCCGCGCGGACGGCGCCGGGCGTCACACCCCGGTCGACTTCTACACCCTCGTCGGCCAGCTCAACGACGAGTGGCTCAACGACTACAAGGGGGTCTTCTACGGCGTCATGGGGATCGACGGGAACGCCCAGCTCCACCCCTACGCGAACCTCGCGAAACTCGGCGAGGTCTGTGAGACCGCCGCGGATTGCGGCGACGCGGCGGGCAATGTGTGCGTGGCGACGAGCATCGGTCCCAAGCAGTGCGGCGCGCGCGCGCTCGGCGACGCCGCCTGCCCGCCCGACACCCGCTTCGAGCAGCTCGCGCGCGGGAACACCATCGCCACGGGCGCCTGCCTCAAGCGCTGACCGGCCTACGGGATTTCGGCGCGCGCACCCTTTGGTGCACACTGCGCCCCGTGAGCGCTCCAACGAAGTCCAGCGGCACCAACGGCCGCGTCGTGGTCCTGGCGGTCTTCGCCTGTGTGCTCGCCCTGGGCCTCGGCATCTGGGCGCTGATCAACACTTCGCCCACGGCGGTGCCGCCGCCCCCCGACCCGCCGCCCTCGCGCGATGCGTCCGTGAGCGGGTCCGATGCGTCCGCGAGCGGGTCCGACGCCTCCACCGACGACGTGGAGTTCTACCCCTTCGAGCCGGTCACGGCGCCGCCGACCTTCGAAGGGCAAGGCCGGGGCAGCCTGAAGGTGCAGGCCGAAGAGGCCTTCGCCGGGACCGGCATGTCGCTCGATGCGCGGGACGCGTGGATCGACCGTGGTCCGGAACGCGCCTGGGCGTATGCGCACCTGCTCGTGCGCAACGACCGTACGGGCGGCGAGAGCGGCCCGGCGCAGCAGATTCGCGCGCTGCGGGTCGAGGTCGTCGTCGAGGACGCCGAGGGGCGTGTGCTCGCGGAGCGCAGCCACCTGCCGGTCACGAAGGTCTCGCCGGCGCTGGAACCCGGGGGAACCGCCCCCGTCGAGGTCGCCATCGAGGTGCCGCCGGACGCTGCGAGCGTGCGGGTGAGCCCGCAGGACTTCGCCTTCGAGCCGTACACCGCCAAAGAGAAGGGCGAGCCTCTGACCGTGCGCAAGCTCGTCGAGACCGGGAGCGAGGTCGCCGTAGAGGTGCGGACCCGAGACGTGGTGCGCGACGCCGCCCCGGACGGACGCTTCGGGGACCGTATCGTACTCGAGGTGAAAAACACGGGCGCCGTCGCGCTGCGCGCCTTGACCCTCAACGTTGCGCGCCTCGACGAGCAGGGCGAGATCCTGCAGGTCGATCCGGTGAGCGTGGCGAGGCCCGAGGGCATACCGCTCCACGAGGGTGAGACCCGCGTCGTCTCGACCTACGAGCTGCTGGTCGCGCCCGTCTCCGAGTTTCGGGTCGAGCTCGCCAGGGCGACCCCCGTCAGCCAGTGAGGTCTCGGTCATGAACCCGTCCGACTTCGATCCCGACGCCGCCGCCCCGGAAGACGCCGGCCTCTTCGGCCTGCCCTTCACGCCCGAGGCGTCCCGAGTGGTGATCCTGCCGGTGCCCTTCGAGGCGACCACGTCCTACGGCGGTGGGACGGCGAACGGGCCCGAGGCGGTCCTCGCCGCGTCTCATCAGGTCGATCTCTTCGACCTCGACTACGGGCGCATCTACCGCCACGGCATCGCGATGTTGCCCATCCCCGACGAGGTGCGCGCTTGGAATGACGCGGCGCGCGCCCTGGCCGAGCCGGTGATCGCGCATGGCGGCGCGGGGGGTGTGCCCGAGCTCGAGAGTCGCCTCGCCCAGGTGAACGACTACAGCGCACGATTGAACGCCTGGGTGCGCGAGACGGCGTCGCGGTGGCTGGACGCCGGCCACATCGTGGGTGTGCTCGGCGGAGACCACGCCGTGCCCTGGGGCAACATCGCCGCGCACGCCGAGCGGCACCCGGGCCTGGGCATCTTGCACCTCGACGCGCACGCGGACCTGCGGGTCGCGTACGAGGGCTTCACCGACAGCCATGCGTCGATCATGCACAACGTGCTCACCCGCATCCCGGGTGTCGCAAAGCTCGTGCAGGTCGGAATTCGAGACTTCGGCGAGGCCGAGTACCGGACCATCGTGGAGTCCGGGGGCCGCGTGCAGACCTTCTTCGACGCCGACCTCGCGCGGCGCCGATTCGAGGGCGTGGCGTTCGCCAGAGTCGTCGACGAGCTCATCGCGCCGCTCCCCGAGAAGGTCTATCTGTCCTTCGACATCGACGGTCTCGACCCGACGCTCTGCCCGCACACCGGCACCCCCGTGCCCGGCGGGCTGCAGTTCCAGGAGGCCGCGCACGTACTGCTCTCTCTGGCCCGCAGCGGCCGCGAGATCGTCGGCTTCGATCTGTGCGAGGTCTCGCCCGGTCCCGACGGAGACGAGTGGGACGCGAACGTGGGCGCGCGCCTGCTCTACAAGATGATCGGCGCCACGCTGCGGAGCCGCGGCGAGCTGTAATCGGCGCTCGTCGTCGGGGCCGCGCGGTGCTCGCCGCGCCCCCCCTTGACAGCCGAAGCGGGCGGGGGGTACTTCGTTCGTAAAGTAGAACGTGTTTCACTTTTTCGACCCGCGAGGGTGCGGAGGCACGCGATGAGCCGACGTGTGGGTAGCGTCCAGGAGTACTTCGAGACCCTCGGCGAGCGCTTCATCGCGCCGGCTTCGAAGGGTGTGAACGCCACGATCGTCTTCGACCTGGCCGAGGGCCCGGACGGTGGTCAGTGGACCGTGACGGTGCAGAA
Organism: Bradymonadia bacterium; assembly: GCA_049318805.1. GTDB lineage: Bacteria > Myxococcota_A > Bradymonadia > UBA7976 > UBA1532 > CANLBD01. The sequence goes on along the minus strand of JBMOFP010000047.1, from coordinate 5,216 downwards.
CGAGACCTGCACGGTCGCGACCGGCAAGATCGAGAAGCCCACGGTGACCATCACCATGAAGCCCGCGGACTACCTCGCGATGGCGAATGGCGACCTCGACGGCACGAAGGCGTTCTTGACCCGCAAGCTCAAGGTCTCGGGCAACATCCCCATGGCGCAGAAGATGAAGGCGTTCTTGCCCCCGCACTCGGGGAAGTGAGCGAAATGCGACACTTCGACCTGTTCATCGACGGCGCGTTTCGTCCCGCAGCCGATGGGCGCACGGTCGAGGGCATCGACCCGGCGACCGAGGCCCCGTGGGCGACGTTCGCGGCCGCCGGGCGCGCGGACGTCGACGCCGCGCTGGACGCCGCGCGCCGCGCCTTCGATGAAGGGCCCTGGCCGCAGATGTCCCGCGAAGAGCGAGCCGACATTCTCGAGGCCATCGGGGTGGCGATCTCCGAGCGTCAGGATGAGCTGGTCGAGGCCGAGGTCTGCGACGGCGGCGGCACGATCCGCAAGGCGACCATCGCCGACATTCCCGCCGCCGCGATGACCTTCCAACACTTCGCGACCCTACTGCGAGAGCACGCGGGCGACGAAGAGCACACCGAGGACACACCCGTCCCCAGCCGCAACCTGGTCGTGCGCGAGCCCTACGGGGTGGTCTCGGCCATCGTGCCGTGGAACTTCCCCCTCGCGGGCGCCTCGTGGAAGGTCGCGCCCGCGCTCGCGGCCGGCAATACGCTGGTGCTCAAGCCCTCGCCGCAGACGCCGGCGACCGCGCTCTTGCTGGCCGAGATCTGTCACCAGGCCGGCGTGCCCGCAGGCGCGTTCAGTGTGGTCTCGGCGCCTGAGGACAACCTCGGCGAGCGCCTCGTCACGCACCCGCACGTCGACAAGGTCGCGTTCACGGGCTCCACCCGCGTGGGCCAGCACATCATGCGGCTCGCGGCGGACCGCGTCACACCGGTCACGCTGGAGCTCGGCGGCAAGTCCCCGAACATCATCCTGGACGACGCGGATCTCGACTGCGCGGCCCGCGGCGCGCTCTTCGGCACCTTCTTCCACAACGGGCAGATCTGCACCTCGGGCACCCGCGTGCTCGTCCCGCGCGCGCTCTACGGCGCGTTCGTCGAGCGCATGGTCGAGGGGGCGCGGAAGCTCCGCATCGGCCCGCCCTCGGACTTCGACTCGGACATGGGTCCGCTCGTGAGCGCGCGCCACTGGAAGAACGTGGACGGCTATGTGCGCATCGCGCTCGAAGAGGGCGCGCGCTGTGTGACCGGCGGCGGGCGACCCGAAGGGTTGGACGTGGGCTACTACTACCAGCCGACGATCTTCGCCGACGTGCGCAACGACATGCGGATCGCACGCGAAGAGGTCTTCGGTCCGGTCGTGTGTGTCATCCCCTACGACGGGGGCGACGAGACCGCGGTCCGCATCGCCAACGAGACGGAGTTCGGGTTGGCGGCGGCGGTGTGGTCGGCGGACAAGGACCGCGCCCTGAAGGTCGCGCGGCGCGTGAAGGCCGGCACGGTGTGGGTGAACGACTACCACCTGCTGAGCCCGCGCTTTCCCTTCGGCGGCTACAAGCGCAGCGGCATCGGGCGTGAGCTCGGCACCTGCGGCTTCGACGACTACTGCCAGATCAAACACATCCACGTGGGCGAGCCCTCGAGCGCCGAAGAGAAGTCGTACTTCGGCCTGCTGCTGGGCGACGCATGACGGGCCTCGAGGCCCAGTACACGCTCGAGTACACCTACCGCCGCGCGGTCGGGCCCGTCGTCGGTCGGTTCCTCACGAGCCTGCGTGAGGGCCGCCTCGAGGGGCAGCGGACCGTCAGCGGCGAGGTCATCGTGCCCCCGACCGGCTACGACCCGAACACGGGCGAGGCGCTGACCGAGTGGGTGCCCGTCGGTCCCGGGGGGGTCGTGACGACCTGGGCGTTCGTGGGGGGCGAGGCGCCCTTCGCCTGGGCGCTCGTGCGGCTCGACGGCGCGACCACGGCGATGCTGCACAAGGTGCGCGTAGGGTCGTCTTCGGAGATCCGCACCGGAATGCGGGTCCGGGCGTGTTTCTCGGCCAGCCCCGTGGGCGCCATCACGGACCTCGAGGGCTTCGAGGTCGAGCCGTGAGCGCGCCCGTGACCGAGCTGCGCACGCCGCTGAAGCTGGACTTCACGGTCACCGCCGGGGTCCAGCTCTCGCGTTTCCTCACGGCGCTGCTCGAAGGGCGCGTCGTCGGCGCACGCTGCGCCGTGTGTGCGCGGGTCTACGTACCACCGCGCGGCGCCTGCCCGACCTGCGCGGTCCCGGTCGTCGAGCCGCTCCTCGAGATCCCCGACACCGGCACCGTCACGACGTTCTGCGTCGTGAACATCCCCTTCGAGGGCCAGAAGCTCGTTCCGCCCTACGTGTGCGCCACCGTGCTGCTCGATGGCGCCGACGTGCCGATCTTTCACCTGGTCGGCGGTGTGACGCCGGCCGACGTGCGGGTCGGCCTGCGGGTCAAGGCCCGGTGGTTGCCGGTCGAGGCGCGCACGCCGAGCCTGACGTGCATCGAGTTCTTCGAACCTACGGGCGAGCCCGACGCCGCGCCCGAGACCATTGCGGGGCACATCTGAGATGCGAGAGGTCGCGATCATCGGTTTCGCGCAGACGCGCTCGGTCCGCCGAGAGGTCGAACGCGACGAGGTCGAGCTCGTGCAGCAGGTCGTCGCCGAAGCGCTGGCGCAGGCGGGCCTGAAGCGCGGCGAGGCTGGCTTTACGTGCTCCGGGAGCTGCGACTTCATCACGGGTCGCCCCTTCTCGTTCGTCGGCGCGCTCGACGCCATCGGCGCCTGGCCGCCCGTCGAGGAGTCCCACGTCGAGATGGACGGCGCCTTCGCGCTCTACGAGGCGTGGGTCCGGCTGCAGCACGGCGACATCGACACGGCATTGGTCTACGCCTTCGGCAAGTCGTCGCCGGGCGACCTGAAACGTGTGCTCACGGCGCAGCTCGACCCTTATGTGGTCGCGCCGCTCGGGCCCGACGCTCTCGCCCTCGCCGCGCTGCAGACCCGCGCGGTGCTGGACGCCGGCCTGGCGACCGAGCGGGAGCTTGCGGTGATCGCCGCCATGGCGCGAGGCCGAGCGCTCGACAACCCCTTCGCCCAGGTCCGCGGGCGCTTCGACCCGGACACGCTGCTCGAGGCCCCGTACTTGCTCGAGCCGCTCCGCAAGCACGACTGCCCGCCCATCTCCGACGGCGCCGCGGCCATCGTGCTCGCCGTGGGCGACGCCGCCCGACGCGCCTGCGCGCGCCCTGCCTGGATTCGGGGCATCGACCATCGCATCGAGCCGCAATCGCTGGGTGCGCGGGACCTGACCCGCTCCGTGTCCACGACCCTCGCGGCCCAGAAAGCGGGCGTCGGCGACGGCCCCATCGAGGTGGCCGAGCTGCACGCCCCCTTCACCGCGCAGCAGGTCGTACTGACGCGTGCGCTCGGGCTCGGGCCGACGACCTCGATCAATCCGTCGGGGGGAGCGCTCGCGGCGAACCCCATGATGGTCGCCGGCCTGCTTCGGCTCGGAGAAGCGGCGCGGCGGATTCACTCGGGCGACGCCCAGCGTGTGCTCGCCCATGCCACCTCGGGGCCCTGCCTGCAGCAGAACCTCGTCGCCGTGCTGGAGGCGGGCTGATGGCCGAGCGAGTCGCGATCGTCGGCGTCGGCCAGACCCACCACGCCGCGCGCCGCAAAGACGTGTCGATCCCCGGGTTGGTGCGCGAGGCCGTGGACCGCGCGCTCGCAGACGCCGAGTGCACGCTCGCCGACATCGACGCCATCGTGCTCGGCAAGGCCCCCGACTTCTTCGAGGGCGTGATGATGCCGGAGCTCTTCCTGGCGGACGCTCTGGGCGCCGCCGGCAAGCCCATCCTGCGCGTCCACACCGCGGGCAGCGTCGGAGGCTCCACCGCCATCGTCGGCGCGCACATGGTGGCCGCGGGCATTCACAAGCGTGTGCTCGTGGTGGCGTTCGAGAAGCAGAGCGAGAGCGACGCGATGTGGGCGCTCTCGCCCCAGTATCCGTTCCAACCGCCCATGGCGGCCGGCGCCGGTGGCTACTTCGCGCCCTTGATTCGGGCCTACATGCAGCAATCCGGGGCGCCGGAGCACATCGGGGCGCTCGTCGCGGTGAAGGATCGGCAGCACGCTTTACTGAATCCTTACGCGCACTTGCACATGGAGGGCATCACCGTCGAGACCGTGCTGGCCTCGCCGATGCTCTGGGAGCCGGTGCGTTACCTCGAGACCTGCCCTTCGTCGGACGGCGCCTGCGCGATGGTCTTCACGGACGACGCGGGGGCCCGCAAGGCGCCGCGGCCGCCGGCGTGGATCCTGGGCATGAGCACCCGCAGCGAGCCCATCATCTTCTCGGGGCGCGACCAGGTCGATCCGCGCGCCGGTCGCGACTGCGCGGCCGCGGTCTACGCGAGCGCGGGCATCAGCGATCCGCGTCGAGACCTCGACATGGCCGAGATCTACGTGCCGTTCTCGTGGTTCGAGCCCATGTGGCTCGAGAACCTGGGCTTCGCCGACAAGGGCACGGGGTGGCGACGCACCGAGGCCGGCGACACACGGCTGGGGGGCGCCTTCCCGGTCAACGCGTCGGGCGGCGTGCTCTCCACGAACCCCATCGGCGCCAGCGGCATGATCCGGTTCGCCGAGGCGGCGCAGCAGGTGCGCGGCCTCGCGGGGGCCCACCAGGTGGACGGCGCGCGCCGCGCCCTCGGTCACGCCTATGGCGGCGGCTCACAGTTCTTCGCGATGTACGTCGTCGGGAGGGAGCGCCCATGAGCCGGTCGATGACCTACAACATCGCCGGCGCGGCGATGGGCGTCGACTATCGGCTCGATCCGCGCTTCATGGTCGGCATTGGCGCGGGCTACGCCAACTCGACGCAGTGGATGCAGGGCTTCGAAGGCCGTGGCACCAGTGACAGCTACCACGCCGCGCTCTACGCCAGCTTCACCGACGGCGGCTTCTACACCGACGCGACGATCGGCTACGGCTATGCCGACAACCAGATGCGTCGCGTCATCGCCATCCCCGGCCTGGCGACACGCAACGCCTTCGGCCGCACCAACGCGCATCAGCTCCACGGCCAGATCGAGGCAGGCTACAGGATCGGCCTCTACGAAGCCGCGGCGGCGACGCTGACGCCGTTCGTGCGGCTGCAGGCCGTGACCTCGAC
>JBMOFP010000046.1:0-35678 GCA_049318805.1 Bradymonadia bacterium | reverse complement strand
TTCGGATGGCGGCGCGCTCCCTGCGTCTCCCACGCCGGCGTCCGTCGTGTCCGTGGGCGGGGACCACGCATCGCCCAGGCGCGTGGTCTGCGGATCACCCGCGGTCCCCGCAAGCACCTCGGCGTCGGCCCCCCGATCAACGGTCACGGGCACGGTCACCTCGGCGCAGGCCGTGAGGCCCACGACAACCAGCGCAGCGACGCAGCGGACACGAAGCTCGAGCATGCGCGCCATCCTAGCAAGTGCCGTACCCTACGGACAGGCGCGTCTCTGCATCGACGCGATGGGGTCCGCAGACCCCGTGGCGTGCCGTGAACGTGGGAAATCCCGGCCAGTCGCCGCGCCAGCCTTGCATCCGGGGGTCGATCCCGGGCATCGAGTGGTCCCACGAAAGCCTGAGCATGAGCGCGCGTCCGAGAATTCACTTCATGGCCGGCAAGGGCGGTGTCGGCCGAACGACGGTCTCGGCGGCCCTCGCCGTGGCGCTCGCGCGTGAGGGCGGGCGCGTGCTGCTCACGGAGATGGACGAAGCCACGACCCGCGCCGTGGGAGAGCACCCGGCGCTCGCGGCCACGCTCGGCCTCGAGGGCGGGCTGTCGCCCGAGCCGCGCCGCGTCTTGCCGGGGGTCGACGCCGCGCGACTGTGCTCGGCGACAGGGCATGAGGCGTTCCTCCGCGGCAACCTGCCGGGCGGCGCGGTCATCTCGGCCGCGCTGCGCTCGCGCCCCGTCCGTCGTTTTCTGGAGTCGGGGCCGTCCTTCCACGAGCTCGGCCAGCTCGCGCACCTGGCGCACCTCGCGGCAGGGCAGGTCTACACCGACCTCGTCGTCGACCTGCCGGCCACGGGGCACGCGCTGGCGCTGGTGCGCCTTCCGGCGTCCTTGCGCCGCATCATTTCGACGGGCCCGGTCGCCCGCGCGCTGGACCGCATGAGCGCCGCCATGCGCGATCCGAGGGTGACCGTACCGTGGCTCGTCACGCTGCCCGAAACTCTGCCCGTCTCCGAGACGCTGGAGCTCGCCGCGGCGCTGTCCCGCGAAGGTCTGCCGACCCCGACGCTCGTCATGAACCGCTGGCCTTCTGATCCGTTTGCGCATCTCGAGGGCGAGGCGGCGGGCACGCAACGCGGGCTCGCCGAAGCCTGGGTGAGGGCCAGCGACGGGGTCGCCGGCTCGACGGCCCTCGCGCGCCTGAGCGAGGCCCACGCCGCCCTCGCTCGTCTGCCCGCCGCGTGGACACTGCGGACCCTGCCTCACTTGCCCGGCCTGGAGCCGGGCGCCCTGGTGGACGCGCTCGCCGCGCGGCTCACACACGTGCGGAGCCCCGCATGACCGGACTGCTCGAGGCCATCCTCGCGCGCCGTGCGATCGTGTGCGCGGGCGCGGGCGGCGTCGGCAAGACGACCGTTTCGGCCGCCCTCGCGTTGGCCGCGGCGCGGGCGGGTCGCCGCGTGCTCGTCGTCACCGTCGACCCGAGCCGACGACTCGCCGAGACGCTCGGTGTGGCCACACACTCGGAGCACCCCATCGCACTCGACGAAAAGCGCCTCGCGGCGTTGAGGGTGCCCCAGGGGGGCCAGCTCTCGGCGTGGATGTTGGACGCGACGGTGGTCTCGGACCAAACGGTCCGGGGCTTCGCGCGTACCCCCGAAGAGGCGGAGCGCCTGATCGCGCATCCGCTCTATCTCGGGATCACACGGCTCGCCGCGGGCATGCACGAGTACACGGCGATCGAGGCGATGCACCGCTTCGTCACCACGGACCGCTACGACCTCGTGGTGCTCGACACCCCGCCCGCGCGCAACGCGCTTCGGTTCATCGAGGCCCCGGAGCGCGCGCGCGCCTTCCTCGATCCGCGCATCCTCGAGGTCTTTACGCCCCGCGAGGGTGGGCTGGCTCGGCGCATCGCCGAGGGCGTCGCCGAGCGCGTGCTGGACGCCACGCTCGGCGAGGACACACGCCGCTCCCTGCAGGCCTTCCTGGGCCTCTTCACCCCGCTCCTGCGCCATCTCGACGGCAACCAGAAGGCGATGGCCGCGTTCCTGCGGAGCCCGCAGCTCGGCTTCATCCTCGTCACCTCGCCCCAGCGCAGCGCCGTGGCCGAGGCGGCGGCGCTGGAGGAGCGCTTGCGGACCGTGCTCGGGGTGCCGTTGCTCGGACGCGTGCTCAACCAGGTCACGCTCGCCCCACACCCCCTGCCGAACGCGGCGGACTTCAGCGATCCGTTCATTCACGGCGCGCTGATGCACCTCGCCGAGGTCGAGCGTGCGGAAGCCGCGGCCCATGCCGAGGTCGCACGCGCCTTCGCGCGCCCGGGCACCCACGTGGCCGTGCTTCCGCGCCTGCCGCACGCGGCGAGCCAGCTCGAAGCGCTCGACGCCCTCGTCGACGCGCTCAGCGTGGCGTAGACCGTGGACTTCGGGCGTGTGCCCGGGCAGGACCCGGCCGGGGTCGACTTCTCGCTGGGGCCGGACGACGACCGCACGCGCGGGGTGCTGTCGAACACACCCGCGCCCCAACACGCTTCGTTGCGTCGAGGTGCACCCGTGTGGTCCGTGCCGGCCTGGCTCGGCACCCTCTACCCGCCGGGCACACCGCGCTCGGCGTGGCTCTCCCACTACGCCCGTCGTTTCGACGCCGTCGAGCTGAACGCGACCTTCTACGCGATCCCCGCGCGCGCCCGATGTCTCGCGTGGGCGTCGGCGGTCGCGTCGAACCCGGACTTTCGTTTCTGCCCGAAGGTGCCCCGTGCCCTCTCCCACGCGCGCGGGCTCAAGCCGACGCTCGAGGACGTGCGGGCCTTCGTCGACGCGGTCGAGGGCTTCGGCGAGCACCTGGGACCCTGCCTGCTGCAGGTTCACGAGCACATCGGTCCGCGCGACCTCGTGGACCTCCTTCGCCTGGTCGACCTACTGCCACGCACACTTCCCCTCGCCCTCGAGGTGCGTCACCCGGACTTCTTCGGCGACCGTCGACTGAGCCCGGGCCTGTTCGACGCCCTCGCCGCGCGAGGGGTCGGCGCCGTGGTCACGGACGTCTCCGGCCGTCGGGACGTGTGCCACGCCTCGTTGCCGACGCCGCGGGTCTTCGTTCGGCTCGTCTGCAACCGGCTGCACGGCTCCGACCTGGAGCGCGCCGCCGCGTGGGCCGCCCAGCTCGCTCGCTGGCGCGCGCAGGGCTTGCTCGAGGCGCACCTCTTTGTCCATCAGCCCGACGACGCCGAGGCCCCGCCGGTGCTCGACGCCTTCGACGCCGCGCTGGGAAGGGCCCCGAGCGCTCCGTCACCGCCGCCGCCGACTTCGTCGCCTCAGCTCACGCTGTTTTGAGCGCGGCGTCGACCTTCGGGAGCGCGGCGATGACGGCCTCGATGGGCGGGTGTTCCCCGGCCTCTTTCGAGATGAAACGCCAGCGCTCGCGTCCGCCGGTCTCGAAAACGAGCACCCCGCCCTGCTGCAACGGATCGCCCTGCGGACGCGCGGCTTGCCGGTAACCCCGCGCCAGAGCGCGCACCGCGCGGGAGACGGTCCCGACGTTCGCCGCCGTCCGCCAACCGCGCTGCATCCCGAACGCGCAGTAGGCTTCGCGCGTGGGGTCCGTCAGGACGCGGAGCGGGCCCGCATACTCCGTGGCGAAGGCCGCGGCCTCCACGATGGAGCCGTTCCCGACCACGACGACGTCGACCCCGGCGGCCTGGAACTCGGCCGCGTGGGTCCGCACCTCGGCGACCTGCTCGCGGCAGAAAAGACACCCGAAGTGGCGCACGAAAACGAGCACGACAGGGCGTTCGCGCCAGAGGCTCGAAAGCGCGACGGGTCCGCCCGTGGTGTCGAGGAGCGTGAGGGTGTTCATGAGCGTGCGGGCCAGGGCCCGGTGATCGCCAGGGTCTCGTCACGGCTGCCCTGCAGGTTGACGAAAAGCACACGGCCGTCGGGCGAGAAGCACGCGCCGGCGAACTCGTCCCCGGGCGCACCGCCGGGTGTCTTCGGTGTGTTCAGCGGGTTGCGCGCGAGGTCGTACAGCGCGCCTCCGGGGGTGAGGCCGCGCAGGTGTTGGTGGGTGACGTTCGCGTCGCTGCTGTAGTTGTCCTCACAGAGCAACAGGTCACCCCACGGCGCCATCGCGAGGTTGTCGGGCAGCGAGAGCACCTTCGAGTCCGTGACCTCGAGCGGGAGCGAGAGTCTGTTCAGGCCACCGCCCGCACCCGGCGTCAGTCGCCAGAGCTGGCCCTTGCCGAGCTGCCCGCCCTGCGTCGCGCTCAACCAGAGCGCCTGACCGTCCCAGACGAGGCCCTCGGACCGATTGAAACGTGTGGCGACCGGCACCTGGTCGCGACACGGCTGGGTCACGGCCTGCGGATCGGGCACGGGCAGCCACTGCACCTCGAGCGTCTCGCCCTTCAGGAGCGGGTACCCCGCGGGCAGCTTGTCGGTGTCGCGCAGCCCCGGCACCGAGAGGACCTCGACCACCCCGGGGCCGAAGGGGTCCGCGCCGTTCGTGGGTCGAAAGCGGTAGAAGCAGCCGGTCTTGATGTCTTCGGTCATGTAGATGGCGCCGTCCGGCGCGAGCACGACGGCCTCACGCTTGAAGCGCCCCCAGGTGTCGAGGCGGCGGGACGGCGCACCCTCGGCCGCCGGCACATGGAACGCGTAGCCGTGCCCGGGCACGTCCTCGGTCTCCTCGCAGCTGATCCAGCCGTCGCTCCAGCGGCCGCCCGCGCAGTTGCAGTCCGTGCCCGTGAGCGCCATGCGTGTGCTCAGAACCGGCCGCGCCGCCGCGTCGCCGCCCAGCGCCGCGAGGACCGCCGCGCCGTCGACGGTGAGTCGGCTCACCCCGCCGTGCATCGTCGGGTCCACGGGCAGGTCGGCCGCGGTCCACGGCACGATCTTCTCCTGGCCCACGTAGCCGTACTTCTCGAGCCACGCGCCGTTGCCGAGCTCGTGGTTGCGCAGAAGCACCCAGCGCCCCCCTCCGACGTCGAAGCACGTCATGCCGTCGAAGCATCCCGGCACGAGGCGGCCGTCGTCGAGGCGGTCCGTGCCCGCACGCTGCACCACGATGGCCTTGAAGCCCTCGGGCAGGTCCACGAGACCGCCTGGCCGGGAGACGAGCGGCCCGAAGCCCGCGGTCCGCGTCTGGGCCGCGGCGAGGCCGTCGGCAACGCTGGGGGCGGCGGGCTGCGGTGCCGTTCGACACCCGAGGGCACTGAGCTGGAGTGCGGTCAGGCCCGCGAGACGAAGCACGTCTCGGCGGCGGAGGGCACCGGGCACAAAGAGCGGGGTTTGCATGGCTCGAGAGGATGCCGGAGCGCGCCCGAGGTCTTCGTCACATTTCGGCGACTTCGCCCAAACCGCCGCAGCCGACGCACCCCGGCGCTCGGGGCACCGTGAGCGCCGTGAAGGTGGCGTCCAGGGCATCGTACTGCAGCACCCGACCCACGAGCGGCGATCCGAGGCCGAGCAACAACTTGAGCGTCTCGACGGCCTCGAGGAGCCCGATCACCCCGGGCAACACCCCGAGGACACCGGCCTCCGCGCACGACGGCGCCAGCTCGGGCGGCGGCGGTGTGGGGAAAAGACACCGGTAACACGGCCCTGCGCCGCCGGGACGCCCGGGCCAGAACACACTCACCTGGCCCTCGAACCGGAAGATCGACCCGTGCACGTTCGGCTTGCCGGCGCGCACGCACGCGTCGTTGACGAGGTAGCGGGTCGAGAAGTTGTCCGTGCCGTCGACCACGACGTCCACCGGGGCGACGAACGCGTCGACGTTCGAAGCGTCGAGCCGCGTCGCGTGGGTGTTCACCCGGACCCGCGGGTTCAACGCCGCGAGGGTCTCCCGGGCGCTGTCGACCTTGAGGTGTCCGATGCGGGCCTCGGTATGGAGTACCTGTCGCTGGAGGTTGCTCCGATCCACGACGTCGAAATCCACCAGGTCGAGTGTGCCCACACCGGCCGCCGCCAGATACAGCGCGACGGGAGAGCCCAGCCCCCCCGCCCCGACCACGAGCACCCGGCTCCCGAGCAAGGTGAGCTGCCCCGCTTCGCCGACCTCGGGCAGCCGAAGGTGCCGCTCGTACCGCGCCCGGTCCTCGGCGTCCAGCGCGCGGGGCACCTCGAGCGGCAGCCCGGCCGCCCGCCAGCGCGCGACGCCGCCCCGCACGGAGCACACGTCCGCGTAACCCAGCGCGCGCAGGGCCTCGGCGACGAAGAGCGAGCGTGTGCCGCTGCCGCAGATCACCAGGAGGGGGCGCTCCACGTCGGGCGCGACCTCGCCGATGCGCAACTCCAGGAAGGCCCGCGAGAGCCGGAGGGCGCCGACCGGGCTGCCCTGGGCGACCTCGTCGGGCTCACGCACATCGAGGAGCCGCGCGCCCTGGGCGAGATGGGCGGCACAGACCTCGACCTCGACCTCCGGCACCGACCGCCTCAAGGCCGCGACCCGCGCGTCCACACGCTCTCTCGCGTTCATCGCTCCCCCGGGGCCTCGAAGGGCGCGGAGCGTATCATGGCGCCCAGACGCGGCGTCGAGATGCACCCCGCATCACCCGCACGGCCAGGAGCGCGAGCCACCAGGGGGTCCACGAAACGCAGCGAGCGACCCACACGTCCACCCTCGAGCGGCTCGGACGACGGCCCAGCAACGACGCCTCCGCCAGACCGTCCCCGGCGCAGCCGTCGTCACACCCCGAGCCGGACGTGTCCGTGTCGCTGTCCACGTCGTCCCCTTCGCAGCCGCCGCCCGAGTCCCCCGAGGACTCCGCCGGGTCCTCGGCGCCCGAGCCGAAGTCGTCGCCCGCGCACCCGCCGCCGGTGCTCGAGTCCCCGGCGCCGTAGCCTGAGGTGTCACTCTGAGGGTCGTCGCGCCAGTCCTCCGGGTCGTCCTGCGCGCCGCACCCCTGGTCCCCGTGGTCGTCGACATACAGGACGTAGGGCCCGTCCCCCTGAGTCTCGGCCTCCTCGCGGGCGCGGACGGCCTCGGGAGAGTCCACGTCCTGGGGCAGCTCCGCCCGCCCCCCCTGGAGGCGCCGCCGTGCGCCGGTCTCGTCCTCGAAGACCACGTTCAGGGCGACGTCGAGCCGGCTCGAGCCCAAGGCGAAACGCACGGTGCCCACCGACTGCGCCGCGCGAAACACGACGCGACCCTCTCCGTCGTACTCGAGATAGACCACCCGCACCCCGCGCGCGGGCAGCGTGAACATCCGGCCCCGCGCCTGCTCCGGGGGCACGTCGAAGGAGAGCACGGCGTCGCCGGCCTCTCCCGGCACGTCGACGGTGACGATCAGCGTGAGGCCGCCCCCGTCGACGCGCGCCACGAACGCGGCCTCGGCGCGGGTCTCGTCCGTGGCGTCGGCCGTGTAGCCGATGCGGCCCGACGCGCCGCCCTGCCACGCGGCGACCGGCAACGGGCTCACGAGGACCAGTGCGGCGAGCGCGAGTTTCGGCAAAGACATCGTCGTTCTCCGCTCAGAAATGGGTCGTGAAGGTGAAGAGGCCACGGACGCGCCCGGCGCTCTCGTCGGCCGCGCGGTCGCCCGCGGCGAGCGCCGCGAGGTCCTCGCCGACCTGCGCGGGCATCCAGGCGAGGTCGACGAGACCGCCCAAGGAGAGGTGCTCCGTGAGCCGGAGCTGGAGACCCGTCGCGCCGAAGAGCGCGAAGCGCTCCGTGTCGAACTCGATGCCCGCGTGCCCGTCCCGCTCGACGCGCGCCGTCTCGAGGCGTTCGCCCGCGCCGGCCTCGACGACGAGACGCAGGCGAGGGCCGAAGACCGGCACGTAGACGCGACCGGCGAAGCCCCACTCGAACGCCCCGCGCGCGATCTCGGCGCTGCCCGTGCGCGCCGGGCCCAGCTCCTCGAGCCGGTCGCCGCCCACCCGCAGGACGAGGTACCACGCGGGCGCCGTGCCCGGGATTCGACCGCCGACGCCGAACGTGGCCTGGCCGCCGTAGCCCGGGCCGACCTCGTTCTCCCGCCCAACGGGGACGGCGACGCCCGCGGCGGTCTCGAACAGGAAGTGATTCGCAGTGCCTCCGCCTTCATCGGCGTGGGCCGGGCCGAGGGGCACGAGCGCGGTGGCGACGGCGAGCGCGAGGAGAGAGCTTTGGGTGTTGGGTGTGTTCATGCCGACGACGATTTGCACGAACGATGCCGGCCACGGGGTGTGTCGTTGACCCTACGGACATGGGCCTCCGCGGGCCGCACGGGGGGCGCGTACCGTGCCACGGCGTCACGGGTGTGCCGTGGAGTCACACCGTGCAGACGAGTTTGTCTCGAGGCGCAGGGCGTTGCAGTCTCACGGGATGCATGCCCGTGACCTCGACCTGGACCTCGCGGCGACGCTCGCCTTCGCGAGCGAGGTCGCGCGCGCCGCCGGCGCCTTGCTCCTGGCCGAGACCCGGCGCCCCGACGGCCCACGAGGTCGACCCGGACACTGTCCCGTGGACGCCGAGGCCGAGCGGATGTTGCGCGACCGCATCCGCGCCGCGTTCCCCACCCACGGTCTGCGCGGCGAAGAGCTTGCGGACGAAGACCGGGCGCCCGAGCCCGGTGTGCCGTGGCTGTGGCTCGTCGATCCGAACGACGGCACCTCGGCGATGCAGAAGGGGTATCGTGGGGCGGCCGTCTCCATCGGCCTGGTCCACGGCGACCGCCCTGTCCTCGGCGTCGTGCTGGCCTACGACTGGCCCGACGATGACGGCACGCTCTTCACCTGGGCCGAGGGTCAGGGCCCCGTCCGCGTGAACGGCGAGGTCGCGCCGCCCTTGCCCGTAGGGCGTCCGCTCGAGACGACCGACACGATCCTCGTGTCGCACCAGGCGGACCGGCGGTCCCTCGAGAACGCCCTCGCCTGTGCGCCCGCGCGCTTTCTCCCGGTGCCCGGCATCGCGCTCCGACTCGCGCGTGTCGCCGCCGGACACGGCGTCGCGGCGCTCTCGCTCCACGGCCCGCGGGACTTCGACTACGCCGCCGGACACGCCCTGGTGGTGGGCGCGGGCGGGGACCTGTACGACCATCGCGGACGCCCCATGCGCTACCACGCGGAGCGCGGCAACGCGGGGGTCGTCGCCTGCTTCGGGGGCGCATCGGAGATGTGTCTGCGTCTCGTCGAGCGGGACTGGAACCCCGTGCTCGCGGCGGCGGCCCGAGCGCCGACGCCCTTCGACCTCGCGTGGCCGGAGCCCGGCCGACGCACCGCCGACGCTGGCGTGCTCTCTCGCGCTCGGGGCGCGCTCCTCGGCCAATGCATCGGGGATGCCCTCGGGAGCCTCGTCGAGTTCGAGACCCCGGCCGACATCGCCGAGCGGTACCCCGACGGCGGCCCGCACGCCCTCGCCGACGGCGGCCTTTGGAACACCCTCGCCGGGCAGTGCACCGACGACACGGAGCTGGCCCTCGCCCTTGCGCGGGCCGTGCGGGCGGTGGGTCACTTCGACGCCGAGGTGGTCGCCGAGGCCTATGTGACCTGGCTCGAGTCGGAGCCGTTCGACGCCGGCGCGACCGTGACTCAGGCGTGTCGAGCGGGCCGCGCCGCGCCGCCCGGGGGTCGCGCGGAGGCCATGCGCGCCGCCGCGAGCCCGACGAGCCAGGCGAACGGCGCGCTCATGCGCCTCTCGACCCTCGCGGTCCACCTCGCCTTCGCATCCGACGCCGTCCGGGACGCCGCCGTTCGTGCGGACACCGAGCTCACCCACCCGCATCCGGCGTGCGTGGGCACCAGCCTGGTCTTCGCCCACGCCCTGGCCTTCGCCGTGCGCGCGGGCGCGCCGGCCGCCCTGGTCCACGCCGAGGCGCTCCGACGCGCCGAGGCCGACGATGTGCCGCCCGAGGTCCGTGCCTGGGCCCGCGCCTCGATGCACCCGCTCGACCTCGACTTCACCGACAAGATGGGCTGGGTGCGGCTCGCGTTCACGCAGGCCCTCGCGGCCCTGCGAGAGAACGCCCCCCCGATGGAGGTGCTCCGGCGCATCGTGCGCCAGGGCGGCGACACCGACACGAACGCCGCCATCGCCGGGGCCCTGCTCGGCGCCGTCCACGGCGCGGGCGCCTGGCCCCCGGATGCGGTCGACCGGGTCTTGACCTGCCGACCGCTCCAGGGCCTGCCCGGGGTTCATCGACCGCGCCCGCGCACCTACTGGCCCGTGGACCTGCACGTGCTCGCCGAGCAGCTCCTCGATCGAGGACGCGCGCTGGGGACGAATCCGATTGAAACCGGGGGTCGGAAGCGCGCATCCACGGCGCCATGAAAAAACACCTCATGTGCCTCGCCGCCGCGGCTCTGCCGCTCCTCGCCCAACCCGCCCTCGCCAAGAAGGTCACCCGGACCGTCGAGTACAAGGACGGCGCCGTCACCCTCGAAGGCTACCTCGTCTACGACGACGAAAAAGTGAAGACCACCGCTCCGGCGCTGGTCGTCGTGCACGACTGGATGGGGCTGACGGACGTGACCCGAAAGAGCGCCGACCAGGCCGCCGAGCTCGGCTACGTCGCCTTCGCCGCCGACATCTACGGCAAGGGTGTGCGCCCCAAGGACATGCAGGCCGCGGGCGCCGAAGCGGGCAAGTACAAGGCGGACCGTCCGCTGCTCGCGCGTCGGGTTCAGCTCGCCGTCGACGCCGTGCGCGCCGAGAAGAACGTGAACCCGCGCAAGGTCGCGGCCTCGGGGTACTGTTTCGGGGGCACGGCCGTGCTCGAGCTCGCGCGGTCGGGCGCCGACATCGCGGGCGTCGTGAGCTTCCATGGTGGCCTCGAGACCCCGAAGGGCGCGACCGCCCCGCTGAAGCCGCGGGTGCTCGTCCTTCACGGCGCCGACGACCCCTACGTCCCGGAGAAAGAGGTCCTCGCCTTCCAGACCGAGATGCGCAACGCCAAGGCGGACTGGCAGTTCGTGCACTACAGCGGCGCGGTGCACGCGTTCACGAACCCCTTCGCCGGCAACGACCCGAGCAAGGGGGCGGCCTACAACGAGGTCGCCGACCGTCGGTCCTTCGTCGCCTTCAAGAGCTTCCTGGGCGAGCTCTTCGCTCAGTAAAAGGCGAGCGGCACGAAGGCGACGATGAGCAACGCCACGGCCATGATCGCGCACGGCACGATCACGGACTCGTTGCGGGTGAAGAAGCTGGTGCCTTCCTTCCGCGCCTCCGACCACTCCGCCTCACCCACGACTGAGCGGGCGAGGAGCTGATTGAGCGCCACGGGCGGGGTCAGGTAGCCGAGCTCGAAGGCCACGAGCACCACCATCCAGAAGTGCGCCGGGTGGATGCCGTTTCGATAGGCGACGGTCGCGAACGACGCCGACACCAGGATAACGGCGCCGTAGGGATCCATCGTCATGCCGACGATGACCAGGATGCCGACGATGATCGCCATCGCCCCGAAGGCCGAGCCGAAGGTCTCGGGCACGAGGTGCATGATCTCGCTGCGCTCGATGATGCCGCCCACAGCCACGGAGCAGGCCATCATGATCAACAACGCGCCGATGTGTCCGCTGGTCTCGGCGCTCGCCTCGAGGGCCGCGCGCCCGAACGCCGGCTCATTCGCGGTGCCCTCGGCCCTGCGCACGGCCCAACGGTCGTAGATGAGCAGAGCCAGCATGACGACCGGCAGCACCTGGGGCGCCGTGTGTTCGTCGACGACGGTGCCGAGGCCGAAGCCATAGACCAGCAGCACGATGGCGGTGATCGCCACGTACGGGAACAGTCGTCGGAAAGCGTCGCGCATGCCGGCGAGTCCCTCGCTGATCGGGGCGATCTCCATGCGGGTCGCGCCCCGGCGCAGCAGCAAAGTCGCGCCGAAGAAGAGCAACGCCGTGCCGAGATAGACCCAAAGACCCCACCCGTAGAGTTCGTCCGTGGTCACTTGTTTGTTGAGCGACGCCACGATGACCACGAGCAGGCACGGGCGCAGCACGACCCCGAGCGAGCCGGACATCGCCGTGGCCGCGAGGGCGAGCTGGCGCCGGGCTCCGGCGCGCCGCAGCTCCTGGTAGATCAAGGCGCCCACGGCCATCACGAAGATGCCCGACGCGCCGCTGTACGCCGTCGGCACGGCGGCGAAGGTCACGACGACGAACGCGAGCAGCTCCGGCGACAGGCGCCACGGCCGCACCAGGTCGAAGGTCATCGGCGCGAGCCGGGTCTGCTTCATGAGCATGCCGATCCACACGTAGAGACCGACCGGGATGTAGAGCAACGGATGGGACGCGAGCAGCTGCGTGTAGATCGCGAGGCCGGCCGCGTGGTTTTCGGCCAGCAGAAAGTACGACCCCGAGATGAGCGTCATGAAGGCGTAGAGCGGGACCGCCGCCGACGAGGTCCACCGAAGGCCGCCCTCGGTGGGCAGGTCCGCCGGGACCATGACCAGGTTGCGCACGTGCGCGAGGGCCATCGCCGCGAAGCCCGCCATCCAGATGTAGAACATCGCGCTGTTGGTCTGCATCGAGCCGGCGCCCTGGTCGATGCGCCACTGGGCATACACCGAGTAGAGGAGCAGCAACGCGGTCGCGAGCTGGACCCCTTCCGACATGCGATGCTCTGCGCGGTTCGCGGCCGAACGCAGGCCGATGTGCATCCGCAGGCTCGAGGCCGTGGCCGCGCAGATGAGCAGCAACGTGACGAGCAGGCCGGAGAAAACGTCGTTGCCGAACACGACCACACGCTCGACGAGGTCGTGGAAACCGGCGAAGGTCTGGAGGCCTCCGGTGATACGCGCGGTGGCGCTGGTGTAGGTTGCGTGCTGCTCCTCGCACTTGCGCTTCGCGGCGAGCACGGCCTCCGGGGAGATCGTGTCCTTGGCCTGGTCGGCGCCGCCCTCTCCGTCGAGCCCGGCGAGCAGGTCGTCCTCGGCGGCGGCCGACGGCGCGACGCTGGCGGGGACCACGAAGCTCGCCGGGTCGCAGGTCGGCTTCTCGGGCGTGACCCGCAGGAGCGCGTAGCCATCCCACGCGCTCTGGCCGACCTCGGAGAGGCGGGCGTTCAGCCGCTGACCCAGGTCGAAGGAGAGCGCGCTGACGAGGAGGATGAAGACCGGCAGCGTCGAGAGCAGCAGCCGCACCCGACTACTCCTTCTGCTCGGCACACTCCGCGCGCGCCGGCTCGGCCTTGCACCGCACGCGCCGAAGCAGCGTCAGCATCGTCTTGTCGTAGACCTTGGCCTCGTCCCGGAGACGCAGCCGCACCTCCTGGAACATGGTGTCGTACTTCTCCTTGTCGGCCGTGGAGATGTCGATCCACACATTCTTCGGGATGTCCTGGTCGCCCTTTTCGACGACCTTGCGGAACTTCGTGAAGTTGTCGGCGCCCCACTTGCGGGCGTTCTGCGCGAAGTCGTCGGGGAAGGCGCCGGCCTTGGCGACCACCTGGAAGGTCAAGTGCGACAGGATGTAGCGGGCCATGCCGCCGCCCTTCGCGAGGCCCTTGTGCATCTCGAGGGCCTTGTAGCCGATGGCGGGGGCGTAGGCGGCGTCGACGCTGCCGTTGTTGAACATGCCGGCGAAGTTCCCCAGGTCGGCGGGCACGAGCGAAGCGCCCACATGCCGCACCATCGTCTTCGCCGCCTCGTCGTAGTCGAGGGTCGCGATGCGCTTCCCGGCGAGCTCCGGCACGGTGTCCACGTTGCGGTCACGCACGTAGAGCCACACGGCGCCGCCCGGGAAGATGCCGAGCACGTCGTACTCCGGCGTCTTCAGCAGCTTGGCCCCCGCGGGCGTTGAAAGCTGCTGCACGACGGTCTGGAGTTGGTCGTAGCTCGTGACCGCGCCCATC
The DNA here is from genome assembly GCA_049318805.1 of Bradymonadia bacterium. Classification (GTDB taxonomy): domain Bacteria; phylum Myxococcota_A; class Bradymonadia; order UBA7976; family UBA1532; genus CANLBD01. The sequence continues at coordinate 21,921 of JBMOFP010000046.1, read as the reverse complement.
GCCTCGAGGGTGCCGGCGAACTTGTGAAACAGGCGCACGCGGGTGCTCGTGAGGACCACGGCGTCGCACTTGCCCGCCTTGAAGTCCTCGGCGGCCGTGCTCTCGTCGGTGTAGGGCTTCGCGTTGAAGTCCACCCCCCAGCCCGCGGCGACGGTCTTGAAGTCCTTCGTCAGGTTGAAGATGTCGCCGTTGGCCCCGCTGGGGTCGTAGACGCACAAGGTCTTCGGGGCGCCGGCTGCGGCCGTGGCCGCGGTGAACAGGGCAGCGGTCGCCACGGCCAGAGACAGAAGTCGAGAAGCGAGGTGCATACGCGAAGCTCCGATCAGGGGTTCGTTGCTGGGGCGGGCGGGCTCGCGGCGGGCTCGCCCAGGCCCTCGAAGAGGCTCGAGTCTTCTTGCGTCGCGGCCCCGGCGACGGCCGGGAAGCTCCCCAGGGCGCCGGACGGCGTTCGATGACCGACCTCACGCGTCCAGAGGCGGTCCGACATCTGCTGCATCAGCAAGAACCCGTTCTTGTCGAGCAGGCGGTAGTCGGGGTGGGTCGGCGTGCGGCTCCGGGCGGCGACGGCTTCTGTGATTGCGGTGCGCACCTCTTCGAGACGGCCGGCCGCCGCAAGGGATTCAATCCGAATCGAGGTCGCGAGACGCATGCCCTTGGACTCGCCGAGCGCGGCCGCGTCCGCGAGGCGCTTCCACGGGTCCTCGCCCGCGGGCGTCGCACCCGGCACGCTCAGCCACACCGCCGCACGCAGCGCCGAGGGCACACCGAACCACCGGGCGTCGTCGAGGCATTCACTGCCCCGGGCCGCCAGACGCGGCACGTCCAGCGCGATGCCGGCCTCGCCCTCCGAGGCGCGGTCGTGCGTCACGGCCTGGCCGCCGGCGATGAGCCCCAACAGGTAGTGGGTTTCCTCGATCTTGCCTTCGAACTCGGGACATTTGTCCCCGGGGGTCCCGAAGTGAAGCGTCAGTCGGTCCCAGGCCGCGCCGTATCGTTTCGCGGCGACCGCACGCCACCGCTTCTCCTCGATGCGCGCGTCCTGGGCCTCATCGGCGCGTCCCGCCTTGAGCGCGCGCAGATTGCGCAGCTCGGCCTCCCATGCCCGCGACTCGGCGCAGCTCGCCGCCGACGTCAAGGCCGAGAGCGCGGCGAGGTCCGGCCGGTCCGTGACACGCTCGAAGGACATCGTGAAGTCGCCCATGGCCAGGCCCGACTGACAGGCCATCTCGGCGTCGTCGGTCGACATGACATAGGGCGTGACATGCTCCGCCGCGTAGGACGTGGTCACATCGCCCGTCTGGCTGTGCATGAAGCCGCGGCAACCGGGGCCGACCGCGCTCACGAGCAGGAGCGAAACGGAGAAGCGACGGGCACGGCCGAAGGGCGCGCGGAGGGCGACGGGGGCATGGACCAAGGCGGGCTCCTGGGTGCAGCGCGGGACCGCGCGCCGGCAACGTAAGCCACCGGCCGCGTCACCGCAACGTCACCGCGAACCCCTGCGTCAAGCCCGACCGTACAGGGTCGAGAGCGCGCGAACCCGCGCGGCCACACCGTCGGTCAGGTCACCCGGGCGCAGGCGCCAGCCCCAGTTGCCCTCGGCCACGGACGGCGTGTTCATGCGGGCCCGGTTGTCCAGCTCCAGGAGGTCCTGCATGGGCACGATGGCGAAACACGCGACCGATGCCAGGGCCGACCGCACGAGGTCCCAGACCACGTCGTTCCCGGAGATGCCGTAGTAACGACGAACGTGGTCGCGCACGTTTTCGGGCGCGCCTTGCCACCATCCCAGGGTCGTCTCGTTGTCGTGGGTGCCGGTGTAGACGACGCTGCCCGGCGTGTGCCGATGCGGGAGATAGGGGTTCCGAGCGTCCTCGCCGAACGCGAACTGCAGCACCTTCATGCCGGGTAGGCCCGTCGCCGCGAGCAAGTGCCGCACCGGATCGTCGATGACGCCCAGATCCTCGGCCACGATGGGCAGCGCACCGAGTGCGGCCCGCAGGGCGTGGAAGAGGCCCAACCCCGGGCCCTCGACCCAGCGTCCGCCCCGGGCATCGATCGCGTCGCCCGGCACCTCCCAGTAGGCCGCGAACGCCCGGAAGTGGTCGATCCGGACGAAGTCCGTCAACGCCAGCACACGCTGGACCCGCGCGACCCACCACGCGTAGCCCTCCGCAGCCATCCGAGGCCAGTCGTACAGCGGGTTGCCCCAAAGCTGACCCGTTTCACTGAAGGCGTCGGGGGGCACACCCGACACCACGGGACGCCCGCCGTCGGCGTCGAGCACGAAGTGCGGCTGGTTCGACCACACGTCCGCGCTGTTCGCGTCGACGTAGATCGGCATGTCCCCCATGAGTTTCACGCCGCGTGCCCCGGCGTACGCGCGGAGCGCGCGCCACTGACGGTCGAAGAGAAGCTGCTCGCCGACGACCCGGTCGATCTCCGCCCGGCGCGTCTCCCGCAGGCGCGCGACCGCGTCCGGCGCGTAGACCCGCAGGTCCGCGGGCCACATCCACCAGGGCTCTCCGTTGCGGGCGCGGCTCTGCGCCTCGAAGAGCGCGTAGGCCTCGACCCAGGGCGACTCCGCGCGGAATTGCTCGAGGTCCGCCTGCGACAGCCGCGCCGTCGCCCGCTCGAGCCGGGCGAGCTTGAAGGCCCGGACCGCGCCGAAGTCGACCCGCACGGACGCCGGTACGGTGTCCGCCGCCTCCTCGGGGGTGAGCAAGCCCTCCTGAACCAACGTCGGCAGGTCGATCAGCAGGGGGTTCCCCGCAAAGGCCGACGGGCTCGAGTACGGGGAGTCCCCCGCCCCGGGCGGCACCAGCGGCAGCACCTGCCAGATCGAGAGACCGGCCTGCGCGAGCCAGTCGACGAATCGACGGGCTTCGTGACCGAGGCCGCCGACCCCGTGAGGCCCCGGCAGTGAGGTCGGGTGCAGGAGCACGCCCGCACGCCGACGAAAGAGCTCCGGTTCCTGCGGACTCGACATCTGCTCGGTCTCCCCAATGCGTGGGGGCATCGTCGGCCCGGCGCCCCGCGTCCGCAAGCGCCGCGTCGCGTCCGACGGGTGACGTTTTTTGCCGACGCCGCCAGCGCGGCTTGGCGGCCCCGAGGCCAGGAACCCACGAGGTTGTGCGAGAACGCACACCGCTCGGAATGGGCACGGATGTTGCGTTGGTTGATGCCCAGGATGGAGGCCTCCATGACCCAGCTGGTACCGGACCCGGACTTCGCGCTCGACGCCGTGCCCTCGACGCCCTCGTCCTCAGGTGCACCGCAGGTGGAGCGACTGCTTTCCCTGGCGGACGACGAGGAGCTCGTCACCGCCTTCCTCGCCGACGTGACCCTCGGGGACGGCCGGCGACCACGACAGGCCGTCTACTCCGGGTTCTGGTTCCGGTTGACGGAGACACGCGCGCCCCAGCTCGGCAGCCGCGACTTCCGGCCGCTGGGGACGTCGTCCCCCACACACACGCCGCCGGCCTTCGTGGCCGAGTGGGTGCGCGCCGGCGCGTTCGAGCGCCCGGCCGGGCGCGCCTGATTCAGGGCGAGGCCGGGGGATTCAGCCGGTCCGGTTGCTCGGCCAGCACCCACGCCCACGCCGCCAGCGCAGCCGTGGAGGCCGCCAGTGCCGCCGGGTCCACCTTGTCGAGCGTATCGGCCTCGGTGTGGTGGTAGTCGAAGTAGGTGGAGTCATCGACCCGCAGCCCCATGGCAGGTACACCTGCCGGTACCATGGGGCCGATGTCGGCGCCGCCGAAGCCCGGGAAGATCCGGTGGGCGTCGAGCGGGCGCATCGCCGGCGCCAGCGCGCGCAGCTTGCGCTCGGCGCGGGCCTGGGCCGCGGGGTCCTCGAGCACGATGCCGACGCCCCGGGGTCGGAAGCCGCCCATGTCAGCCTCGAGGGCGGCGACGTGGCCGGGCAGCTCCGCCGCGTGGTCGCGGGCGTAGGCCCTGCCGCCGGCGAGGCCGTTCTCCTCGTTCGTCCACAGCACGACGCGGATGGTCCGCCGAGGTCGAACGCCGAGACCGCGCAGCCAGGTGAGCGCCTGCATCGCCATGACCACGCCGGCGCCGTCGTCGTGGGCGCCCTGCCCCACGTCCCAGGAGTCCAGGTGACCCCCGATGACCACAAACTCCTCGGGGCGCTCGCGGCCGACGAGCTCGGCCACCACGTTCGCCGACAGCGTCGTACCGGCGTCGCGCGCACCCAGCTCCAGGCGAACCTGCACGCGCTCGCCGGCCGCGCGCAAGCGTGCGATCCACGCAGCGTCCTCCGTCGTCACAGACGCCCCGGGGATGCGTGTCCCGGAGTCGGCGTGCACCGTGACGCCCGTGTGCGGCGTGCGCAGACTGCGCGCGGTCACAGAGCGCACGAGGACACCGACGGCACCTTTCTCGGCCGCGAGGCGCGGACCGTGGACCCGGAATCGCACGGCGTCGCCGTAGCCCGTGCCGCGCTCGGCGGTCCACGGCGGCATCGCGAGGTCGAAGAGGATGATGCGCCCCCGCGCACGCTCCCCGAGCGCGTCGAGCTCGGCCTCGGTGCGCACGACCTCGACGTCGGCCGTGACACCACCCGGGGGTGTACCGACACCATTGCCCAGGCCCAGCAGGGGCAAGCGCTGCACACGCGGCGCGAGGAGGGTCAGCGACTCCTCGCCGCGGATCCACTTGCGCGCCGTCACGGGCTCGGCGCGCACGTTCTCGTGTCCGTCGGCCGTGAGCGCGCCCACGGCCCACTGCACGGCCTGCTCGAGCGCGGGGCTCCCCGTCAACCGGTGCCCGATGCGGTCACACAGCCACGTGAGCTTGCGATATGCGGCGTCGTCCGTACGGGCGAGCGCCCCGAGGGTGCGCACGACCTTCGTCGTGCTCGGGACCTGGACACGACGCTCGGTCGGCGGCGGGTCGGCGAGCGCGGTCGAGCTCAGCACCAGGACCACCGCGAGAATCCGGAGAGCGTGGCCTCCGTAGGTTCGAGTGGTCGCGAACGGCGTTGAACGGATGCGCATCGGACCTCACTCCAGAAAGTGCATCACGGCGAGGCTCGAGAGCCCGGCGAGCGCGCCGACCACGGTCGGCCAACCGAAGCCCCGCAGCACGCCGACCCATCGCGCGGTGCCGTCGTCGGGCGTCGGTGCGTCGTGGCCGTGGGTGTGGCCGCCCGGGCCATGCCCCGCGACGACGTGCAACACCATCCCGGCCATGAAGGCCTGCAGGCAGTGCAGCGCCGGACCGGCCATGAGCTGCGCGACCGCCTCCCCCGCCGCGAAACCCACGAGCGCCGCCCCCCCCTCCGTCGCGAGCACGAGGACGGCGGCGCGACGCCCGATGTGGGTCTCTCCGAGCCACCACATGCCGAGGCCGAGGGGAATCCGGTGCAGCACCACCGCGGCCGCGAGCTGCGGTTCGAGCTCGGCCGTACGCAGCGCGAAGCCGTCGAGCATCCCGTGGGTCGCCAGGGCGACGAGACCGAGCACCGCCATCAACGGAGAGAGCCGCTCGAGGCTCGGCGCCAGGCGATGCACAAAGAGCGGGGCGGCCACCCCAGCCGCCACACAGGTCGCCGCGGGCCACCCAGCCGAACGCACGGCCTCGGGCACCACGTGCAGCAGCACCAGGCCCGCGATCGTCACGGCGACGAACGCATCGAAACCCCTCGCGGTCGGACCGTGCGGTCGAATGACCCGGACGAGCAGGGGCCCGAGGGCGAGCGCGAGCAAGCTCAGGGCGAGAAGCGCCATGGAGGGGGCCTCGACTGCAGGGAGCGCGCGCTTCTACTGCGCTCGGCGCGTCGGCGCAACGAGAACCGCGCGCGCGCGGCGCCGGGCTGCTAGTCTGCCCTGCCGATGGACCTGTATCTCATTCGACACGCCGCGGCCGTCGAGCGCACGGAATGGCCGGGACCCGACGAGTCGCGCCCGCTGACGGAAGAGGGGCGTGAGCGCTTCGTCCGCGCGGTCTCGGGGCTCGCGCGCCTGGGCGTGACCTTCGACCTGGTGCTCCACAGCCCCTGGCTGCGCGCGGCCCAGACCGCCGAGCTGCTCGCGCCCTTGACCCGCGGCGGGCGCGTGCTCACCCCCGACCTGGCCGAGAGCCCGGACACACACGTCGTCGAGTCGCTGCTCATGAGCGCCGCCGCGCGCGGCTCGGTCGCCTGGGTCGGCCACGAGCCCTGGATGAGCGCCCTGGCGGCGATGCTGATTCAGCCCGCGCCGGAGCACGAGGGCTTCGAGAGCGCCGCGCGATTCGCGTGGAAGAAGGGCGGCGTCGCGTGGCTGTCCGCCCTGTCTGCACGGCCCGGAGCCTTCGAACTCCGCGCGTTTCTCCCTCCCAACGTCCTGCGCGCCCTCGGAGACTGAGATGCCCGTCCGCGAACGACTGCGCAAGGTCACCGCGCCCCCGGAAATCACCCTCGTCGAGACCGCGGTGCCGGCCACGCCGAACCCTTCCGTGGACCTGGCGAGCCCGGAGTACTACCTGAACCGCGAGCTGTCGCAGCTCGACTTCAACGCTCGGGTCCTGGCCCAGGCCGAGGACCCCCGGGTCCCGTTGCTCGAACGGCTGCGATACCTGACCATTTGCAGCACGAACCTCGACGAGTTCTTCGAGATCCGTGTCTCGGGCCTGAAGGAGCAGATCACCTACGGGGTGACGACCACCGGCGCGGATGGTCGGACCCCCGTGGAGATCCTGACGCAGGTCAGCGAGCGGGCGCATGCGCTCGTGGAGCGTCAGTACGAGGTGCTCAACGACCTACTGCTGCCGGAGCTCTCGCGCGCCGGGATTCGTGTGCTCAAGCGTGTCGAGCTGAACAACGAGCAGCGGGAGTGGGTCGCGGAGTACTTCGAGCTCCAGGTGCACCCGGTGCTCACGCCCATGGGGCTCGATCCCGCGCACCCCTTCCCGCGCATCTTGAACAAGGCGCTCACGCTGATCATCACGCTCGGCGGCACGGACGCCTTCGGCCGAGACAGCGGCATCGCGGTCTTGCAGGTGCCCCGCGCGCTGCCCCGCTTGATCGCGCTGCCGAAGGAGGTGGCGTCGGGGCCGCACGACTTCGTGCTGCTCTCCTCGGTCATCCACGCGCACATCGGTGAGCTCTTCCCCGGCATGCGGGTGACCGGCTGCTACCAGTTCCGCGTGACCCGAGACAGCGATCTCTGGGTCGACGAAGAGGAGTCCCAGGACCTGCTCGCGGCGCTGAAGGGCGAGCTGCCGAACCGCAAGTTCGGCGAGGCCGTACGCCTCGAGGTCGACGAGAACTGCAAGGCGCGTGTCATGCGCACCCTGCTCACGAAGTTCAACCTGGGCCGGACCGACCTCTACCGCGTGAACGGCCCGGTGAACCTGCATCGACTCGACGCCATCTACGACCTGGTCGATCGCCCGGACCTCAAGTTCCCGCCCTTTGTGCCCGGATTGGCCGCCGAGCTCTCTCGCGGCACCGATGTTTTCACGGTGCTTCGCCGGGCCGACATCCTGCTGCACCACCCCTTCCAGTCCTTCGTGCCCGTCGTTGAGCTGCTCCAGCAAGCCGCCATCGACAAGGACGTCGTCGCGATCAAGATGACGCTCTACCGAACGGGCTCCGACTCGCCGCTCGTCGAGGCGCTCATCGCCGCGGCCCGGGCGGGCAAAGAAGTCACCGTCGTGGTCGAGCTCCGCGCCCGCTTCGACGAAGAGCGCAACATCGACCTCGCGACCCGACTGCAACAGGCGGGTGCGACCGTGGCGTATGGGGTCGTGGGTCACAAAACCCACGCGAAGATGATGCTCATCGTGCGGCGCGAGGGCAGCGGCCTGCGCCGCTACGTTCACCTGGGCACCGGCAACTACCACATGCGCACCTCGCGCCAGTACACGGACTTCAGCCTGATGACGGCCGGGCGGCGCATCGGCGAGGACGTGCACAAGGTCTTCATGGAGCTCACGGGACCGGGCAAGGTCCGGCCCCTCCGGAAGTTGCTCCAGGCCCCGTTCACGCTGCACGAGCGGCTCTTGGAGATGATCGCCCAGGAGAGCGAGCACGCGCGCAACGGCGAGCCCGCGCGCATCGTCGCCAAGATGAACTCCCTCGCGGAGCCGCGCCTGATTCAGGCCCTCTACGAGGCCTCGCAGGCGGGTGTGCAGATCGACCTGATCGTGCGCGGCATCTGCTGCTTGCGGCCCGGTGTGCCCGGCGTGAGCGAGAACATCCACGTGCGGTCCATCGTGGGTCGTTTCCTCGAGCATCACCGCATCTTCTACTTCCGGGCCGCGGGCGCGGACCTCGTCTACTGCGCCAGCGCCGACTGGATGCCGCGCAACTTCTTCCGGCGTGTGGAGATCGCGTTCCCCGTGGAGTCCACCCCGAACCGCCAGCGGGTCGTGACCGAGGGCCTCCAGAACTTCCTGGCCGACGACACCCTCGCCTGGCAGCTCGACGCCGACGGCGAGTGGCGTCGTGTCACCTCCGCCGGGGGCACGACCTTCAACGCCCAGGAGGCCGTCCTGCACCGTCTCGCCGGCAGCGTGGGGTGAACGGCCTCGTCGCGCCCTCGGACGCGTCCGCCCCGGAACCCGGGGGCGCTCGCTCCGTTTGGTCCCTGCTGCCGGACGAGCTCGCGTCCCTGGTGCCCGATGCGGACCCGGGCGCGCTCTTCGCCCGGCTGCAACGGATCGCGACCTGGACCGAGGGCACGCCGACCCTGGGGAAACGGGCACGTGCGGCGTTGGCGCACCTCGACTTCTCGTTGCCGCAGCTCGCCGAGACCCACCCCTCGACCGATGGCTCCACCCGGCTCGTGTTGCGCACGCACGACGGGCGCCAGATTGAGGCGGTGCACATGCCGCGCGCGGTGAAGAACCCCCGCGTGACCGTCTGCATCTCGTCGCAGGTCGGCTGCGCCATGGCGTGTACGTTCTGCGCGACGGGCACGATGGGCATCGTGCGCAACCTCACGGCGGGCGAGATCGTCGGGCAGGTCCTCACGGTCATGGGCGCCCTCGGCCCGCCGAAGGGGCATCAGCTCACGCTGGTCTTCATGGGCATGGGCGAGCCGCTGCACAACCTGGAGCACGTGGCGCGGGCCATCGAGGTGCTGTGTCATACCCGCGGCGTGGGGCTGAGCCCGAACCGCATTACAGTGTCGACCTCGGGGCTCGTGCCGGGCATCGAGCGCCTCGCCCAGTGGCCGGTGCGCCCGCTGCTCGCGCTGTCGGTCAACGCCACCACCGACGAGACGCGCAGCCGCATCATGCCCGTGAATCGCCGCTGGGGGCTGGCCGAGCTCAAGGCGACGCTGCTCCGGTTTCCCCTGCGCAATGGCGAGAAGCTGCTCCTCGAGTACGTGCTGCTGCGGGGCGTGAACGACACCGAGGCGGACGCCGAGCGCCTCGCGGCCTTCGCCCACGGGCTTCGGCACAACGTGAACGTCATCCCCTTGAACGAGCATGTGGGCACCGAGCTGCGCGCGCCGGATGACGCGTGGGTCCAACACTTCGCGCGGTCGCTCACGGCGCGGGGCTGCCTGTGCACGGTCCGCGACAACCGGGGGCGCGACGTGCGCGGCGCCTGCGGGCAGCTCGTGCAGGCGGGCCGGCGAGCGGAGCGTGACGCCGCGCATCAACGCGTGCCGGAGAACACCTCGACGCGATGACAGTCCTGGGGCGTGACGCACTCGCCCACGGTCGTGACGTGCCAGTCGGCTTCGCCGGAGAGCAGGCCGTCGGGCGTTACGGTGCCGGTGAAACGGACGGTGACCTCGAGCGTGCAGACCACCGTAGAACGGATCGGCGCCACGCTCGTGAGCTGGAAGGCGTTCGCGTCGCGGGTGCCCTCGATCGCGTGCCCACCGGATGGGTCGTCGGGCCCGAGCCACCCCCGCACGGTCGCGCCGGATTGCATCATCTCGAGCACGGTCGGTCGGCTCACACGGGCGCCCTCGCAGTCGCTGCGGTCGAGCACGAACTCCAAGGACCATCGGCCCTGCAACGGCCCGAAGAACGCCGGTCCCAGGTCGTTCGGGGTCGGCGGCGGGTCGGCGTCGGTCGCCGTGCGGGCGTCGCCTGAAGGCGCCGCGTCCACGGGCGCGCTCGGGCTCTCGAAGTCGAGCGTGAAGCCGGGCGGCGGCCGCAGCCGACCTTCGTCCCCCGCCCACTCGGCGATGTCGGCGCCCGTGCCCGCGGCGGGAGAGCGACAGAGGCCGTCCTCGCACACGAAGCCCTGGGCGCACGGTGCGTCCGCGCGGCACTCGTTCTGCTGGCACAGGCCGTCGAGGCCACACGCCCCGCGCGGACACTCACCGCGACGCACGCACGCCGGGCGCTGGCAGGTGCCGTCGAGACAGAGCCCGACGCCACAGGAGAGGTCGTCGGTGCAGGCGCGCGCGCTCGTCGGCTCGTCGCAGGCCCAAAGCACCGCGGCGACCGCAACGAGGGCCACACGAACGCTCCGGACCGCGCCTCTCAAGGGGCCCCCGCGTTCTCGGTCTCGAAGGCGGCGAGGGCCGCCGTGCAGTCCGCGGTGTCCCCCAGGCGCGTGAACACGACGGAGTGCGCCGCCGGATCCTCTACGGCGCTCGTGGGCAGGGACATCGCGAGGACCTCGGTGTCGGCCCCCAACACCGCCTGCTCGGAGGACCAAACCACACGACCCTCGAGGCGTGTCGGCTCAGTGTTCGTGCCCGCCGTGCGTTCGCCCTCGAAGGCGTCGATGCCGCGCTGCACCACGTAGACCTCACCGTCGATGAGGCCCGAGATGCGCACGGTCATGCCGGGCTGCCCGTCGTCGTCCTGGTCGAAGACACGCGGATCGTCGGGCGCCGTCGGGAGCGCGTCCCCCTCGAGGTCGTCGAGGCGAGCGCCCCGCACCTCGACGAAGCGCTCCGCGGTGAAGCGCCCCGAGGTCGTGTCGTACGTGAACGGCCGCTCGGGCGCGCCCAGACCGCGCGCGAAGGCCTCGGGGATCACGGTCTCGACGGCCATCTGGGAGCTCTCGACGACGACCGCGCAGGTCTCGGTGCGCGCGAAGCGGGCGCCGCCGTCGGGCCGAACGCCGAAGACCGTGCGCCCGTAGGCGATGCGGGCGTCGCGTGATTGGCCGACGAACGGGATCTCCACGAGCGAGACGACCTCGAGGCGCATCGCCCAGACGCCCCCGAGGGGATCGGGCTCCGCGGCGCCGGTGTCCTCGGCCGCGCCGGCGTCGCTCACGGCGGCATCGACCTGGGGCGGGGCGGACTCCACGGCCTGGGGCGCGTAGCCGACGCCCACACGCTCGTCCCCCGGTCCACACGCGCCGAGGGCCAGCGGTATCGCGAGCCATGCCTTCATCGGGTCCACGTTACGCCGACGCCCACGGCGAAGAGAAACCCGTCGCTCGCGTATCCGGGGAAGCCGGGGTTGTTCGTCTGAAGGCCCGCGTCGCCCACGAACGGCTCTCCGGTGCGCAGATTCACGGCCTCGGGCAGCTCGTCGACGAGCGGTGTACTCGCCGACGGCGACTTGCGGTGACTGCGCTCGAGGAGCCACTGGGTGTTGAGCCCGACGCCGAACTGCGCGTGCCCGACCGGCGTCGGGACGTCCAGCGCCCAGCGGGCCGACGCCCCGACGCGGTCGTTGTCGACACGACTCTCGCGACCGCTCTGGGAGGGCATCGGCGACGGCGAGAAGAGTGCGCCGAGCCCGAGGGATTGGGCCCCGAAGGCGCGCCGCAGTCCGAGGTCGGCCTCGGCCACGTCCTCGAAGCCTTCTGGACGCTCGTCGTGTCGATCGCGGTAGACCGACCAGCGTGTGTATCGACCCGTCGCGTGGGCCTGCAGCTCCAGAGGGAGCGCGGCTTCGAGCGTGCCGGTGAGACGCAGGGGCTGGTCCGCGTATCGAAAGGTGAACCGCTGGGAAGAGGGCCCGTCGGCGTCGTCCCAGAACCGGATCACGGTGCGCCCCTGGACCTCACTCGCGCTCGGCAGATGCAGCGTGAGCCCGAGGCGATGACGACGGTCCTCGAAGGGCGTGAACCCCGCGCCGAAGTAGGGTGAGACGGTCGTCTCGACCCGCACGTCGGCGTTCGTTTGCGCGACCTCGGGTCGCGAAGGATCCGGGAGGTACACGTTCGCGACACTCACGGCGCGTGTCTGCAGCGCGAGCCCGGCCGCGAGCGCCAGCCACGGTGTCGCGCGACCCGCGAGGGCGGCGCTGACGTTCGTGCCCTCGAGGCGGTCGCCGAAGCGCTCGAAGTGCAGTGCGTTCGAGAACGTTTGCTCGCGCTCGTCCGCGTAGAACGGGGACTGCACCTGGAAGAACTCGAGCGGCACCGCGGCCACCAATCCGAAGCTCAACCGGTCGTCGAGGACCTGCCGCGTGAGACCCGTCACGAGGTACCGACGCCCTTTCGACTCCCCGCCGCTGGGCCGCGCGAGCTGCGAGGTCGGCAAAGGGCGGAGCTCGAGACGCGCCGTACCGTCGGCCGTGCGCAGGCGCGCGTCGAAGACGTCCTCGGGCACGTCGTAGCCGCTCGGCCGCGTGTCCCGTGTGATGGACAGGTCGGTTTGCAGCCAGAGGAACTCGGCCTCGGCGCGGTTTGGACTGAGACGCGCGGGGTCGAGCCACACCGAGGTCACACGGTCGGAGGCGTCGGCGCCTCGGCCGAGCAGCTCGAGCAAGGGCATCGCGGCGCACGGCCCGCTGGGGGCCACGCTGCACAACAACGCCCACGCAACCCTTCGGGCCCGCAGCATCAACCGAACTTGAGCTGAACGCCGACCGCCTTCAAGGCCTCGACCTCGTCCTCCAGATCCGCCTTGGTCAGAGGATGCGCGTCGAGCCAGCCCGATGCAAAGTCGATCTGCAGCCGGTCGCGGGCCGCGACGACCTGCATGGCCGGAAGCGGCAAGCTGCTCCGCGCCCGGTTGAGGCGCGCCGCGACGCGCACGAGCAGGCACAGACGCAGCGCGAGCTGCGCATCCGCCGGGTCCACGTTCGCGAAGGTCTCGCGGCTGATCTTGCGCCGGTGCCCGAGCACGATGGACGCCAGCAAGCGCTGGTCGTCGCGGGAGAAGCCGGGCATGTCGGCGTGGGTCATCAGATACGCGCCGTGCTTGTGGTACCCGCTGTAGGCCACGCTCAGCCCGACCTCGTGCATGCGGGCGCCCCAGCTCAAGAACTGTCGCGCGCGCTCGTCGCCGATGGCCCACGCCGCCGCGACCTGCTCCCCCATGCTCAACGCCGTGTGTTCGACCCGCGCCGCCTGGGCCTCGTCCACATGGTGCCGTTGCATCATCGCCCGCACCGTGCCCTCGCGGACGTCCTCGTGCTGGATGCGCCCGAACAGGTCGTGGAGCAGACCTTCGCGCATCGCGCCTTGAGAGACGGTCATCCGTTCGACCCCCAGCTCGTCGAGCACGGCCTCGAGGATGACCAGGCCTCCGGGGAGCTGCGCCGCACGGTCCGGCTTCAGGCCGGGCAGCTCGATGCGCGACTGGTGCCCGAAGGCCATCAACTGACGGAGCAAGCGCCGCAGGCCGCGGACCGTGAGGGCCTCGTCCCCGAAGCCCTGCTCGCGGAGCAGCGTGTCGGCCGTGAGGATCGTGCCCGAGCTGCCGACCGCCTGGCCCCAGCCTCGCGAGCGATAGATCTCGACGATCGACTGCAGCTCCTGGCGGGCCGCCGTGCCCGCCTTGACGAACCGCGCCTCGTCCAGTCGGCCGTCGGCGAAGAACCGTTGGGTGTGCGAGACACAGCCCATGGACAGGCTGTCCATGCGGCGCGGCTCGAAGCCCTCGCCGATGATCAACTCCGTGCTGCCGCCGCCGATGTCCACGACGAGGCGAGTGCCCTGGGGCGCCGTGGGTCGCTCGCTGAGCGTGTGGGCCACCCCGAGATAGATGAGGCGGGCCTCTTCATGCCCCGAGACCACCTCGATGGGGTGCCCGAGCACACCGGCGGCCTCCTCGAGGAACTCGCGGGCGTTTTTCGCCTGGCGAAGCGCGCTCGTGCCTACGGCCCGGACGCTGCCGGGGTGCATCTCACGCAACCGCTGCCCAAAGCGCGAAACGCAGGCGCGGGCGCGCTCGCGGGTCTCGGGCGTCAGGTTCTTGTCCGCGTCGAGGCCCCCCGCGAGGGCGACCGGCTCCCGAAGGCGATCGACGATGCGAAGCTGGCCATGCTCGAAGCGCGCGACGACCAGGTGAAAGCTGTTGGACCCCATGTCCACGGCGGCCACGAGCGGCGCGGACTCACCCGTGGGCGACGGCGCGAGCATCGGCGGAGGGGGCGTGGTGGCGTTCACGGGCGCGGAGAATGGCCAAGGCGATCCCGAGGCACAAGCGACAATCCGGTGAACTGACCGCGCCCGATGATTGGTCGAATTCGTCGCGCAACCCTGCGGCGGGGCGCGGGTTTGAGTCGACAGAAGGCAACGAAACCCCACCCCAGGAGTGAACCCATGAAGCTGAGTCTCCGCGTGTCCGCTCTTTTGGCCCTCGTCACGTTCGTGCCCGCCTGTGGCGCCGAGGACGAGAAGACGGCGTCGACCGCCGAGGGACAGGACTTCCTGGCGGCCGTGCCTGCGAGCGACGAGCTCGCCCTCTCCATCGACGAGGTCGAGGCCGGGCAGGCCCTCACCGTCGACGGTGAGATGCTCGACGACGGCGAGGCGCCCCTGCACCGCTACGGCGGCAAGGTCGTCGAGCGGGTCAACGAGGCCGTCGCCAGCGCCCGGGCGCGCGTCGACGCGCTCATCGCCGACACCGAGCCCGAGGTCTACAGTGAGGGCAACGTCACCTGCCGCCGATGGACCGTCGAGGAGGGCGAGAACACGTGGCGCTTCTCGTCGTGTGAGCGCGACCGCGGCGCTCGCAAGTACGTCTTCGCGCTCTCCGGCAAAACCAACGGCGCGGCCGACGATGCCTACGCCCCCGTCTTCGTGGGCGAGGGCCGTGTCCTGCCGGGCACGAACGCCCAGGGTCGTCGACACGCCGCGGGCCGCGTCGGCTTCGACTTCGACGCCCTCGACGCGCTCACGGGCGAGGCCCGCGCGATGGGGCAGGTCGGCATCGGCTTCCGGCACGTGGGCCCCGTGCGTCAGCTCAATGTCGCGCTGCGTGACTTCGCGCGGGGCGACGACGAGACCCCCGTCTCGGCGCTGTACCGCTACCGTCGGCACGTGGGCGTCGGCGGCCATGTCTCGTTGCTCGCCTACGGCGACGTGCTCACCCGCGCGGACGACGGCGGCCTGACCTATGGCGAGGACGGCAGCGACGAGGCGCTGCGCATCCGCATCGGGTGGCTCAAGGACCAGGGCGCGCGCGCCGCCGCGATTGCGTGCGGCGGCACCGTCGGCGAGGGCGAGTGCGCCCGCATCGTGGGCTGCTGGGCCCGGGGTGGCGAGGCCCGACACGAGGCCATCGAGTCCGACAGCGGCGAGCGGCCCGAGCGCCCCACACGCGAGCGGCTCGCCGAGCGGTTCCCCGAGGGCAGTTGCGCCGCCGTGGCTGACCTCGAGGACGCCCCCTCGCCCGATGAGACCGCCGTCGAGCCCGCGGGCGCGCCGGACGCGGTCGAAGAGCCCGGGCCCGACTCCGACGAGTGAGCCTCGCCGTGGCGCCTCCGTAGGGTACGATGCCTGCGGAGGCCCACATGGCTCGAACCCCCAGCACGATGCCCGAGCTCGGCCGAAGCGCCGCGCCCATCCACCTGCCCGACTTCGACGGACACCTCGTCGACGTGACCGGCGAGCGGCCGCGTGCCGGCTTGCTCGTCGTCTTCTGGTGCAACCACTGCCCCTTCGTGAAGCACCTGCGGGACGCCTTCGTCGAGCTCGCCAACGGGCTCGTGGCGCGCGGGCTCGAGGTCGTGGCGATCAACAGCAACGACTTCGTCGCCTACCCCGACGACGCGCCCGACCGCATGCGGGAAGAGGCGCGGCGTGGGGGCTACGGCTTCCCCTACCTGGTCGACCAGGACCAGGCGGTGGCCCGCGCCTACGACGCCGCCTGCACGCCCGACTTCTTCCTGCACGACCGCGCGCTGCGCCTCGTCTACCGCGGCCAGTTCGACGCCAGCCGCCCCGGCAACGGCGTGCCCGTCACCGGTGACGACCTGCGGCGGGCCTGCGAGGCGGTGATGCGCGGCGCGGCGGTGGAGAGCGAGCAGCGCCCGAGCATCGGGTGCAACATCAAGTGGAAGGCGACGTCGCTTCACCCCCATCACGCCGTTCGGGTTCCCTGATCTGCGCACGACGGGGCGTCCCTCGTCGGCTCGAGCACCCGGGGCCGCCGCGTACAGAGAGCAACCGGCGCGAGGTCGAACGCGAGGTCTGCGGATTTCGCCGCGCGGTGTGAATACGTCGTCCGTCGTTTCCGTCGAGGTGGCCACACGAACGGCGGAGACCTGGGAATGTTCGCAGGCAGAAGGTGCGTGGGGGCGCTCGCCGGCGGGATCCTCGCGGTGAGCTTGGGGGGCTGCTTGTCCAGCGACGGCAGCGCGGACGACGACGCGGGCGCCGGTGAAGGCGGCGGGACCTTCGGCGGAGGGACCTTCGGCGGAGGGACCTTCGGCGGCGCGGACACACCCGCCGGCGGCGGACCACCCGGTGCGGGCGGGGGAGCGTCCCCGGTGGACCCGAACCCCTTGCCCGCCGCGGAAGGGCCCGTCGAGCTGGCGGTCTCGTCGGACTTCGTGTGTATGCGCACGAACCGAGGCCGCGTCTTCTGCTGGGATGCGGCGGAGCCGCCGCTGGACGCCTTCGGGCCCCCCAGAGAGGTCCCGGGCCTCGACTTCGTGGTGGACCTGGACGTGAACGGCGGCACGGCGTGCGCGGTCGAGGACGACGGCGACGTGCTGTGCTGGGGCGAGAATCGCTGGGACTACTTCCGCGACGGCGTGCCGAGGGACAGCGCGACTCCCGTCGAGGTCCAGGGGCTGCCGCCGATGCGCTCAGTGGCCGTCAGCCTCAACGTGGTCTGCGCTCAACCCGTGGTGCCCACGCTCGAGAAGCCGATCCACTGCTGGGGCAACGACGTGGCGTCGCTCT
Source organism: Bradymonadia bacterium (assembly GCA_049318805.1). Lineage (GTDB taxonomy): Bacteria > Myxococcota_A > Bradymonadia > UBA7976 > UBA1532 > CANLBD01. Next base: position 4,907 of record JBMOFP010000046.1, on the reverse strand, counting down.
TTGGACCCTTCGGCCCCGACGACGCCTTTCCGGCCTTCTTCGCGGAGCGGTATCGCGTGGACCGTGCCGAATCGATTCAGGGGCTGGTGTCCGGCGCGAACAGCTTCTGCGCGCTCTTTCAGAACGAGGGCAAGAGCGCGGCCTTCTGTTGGGGGGACCCGGGCTTCGGGCAGCTGGGCGAGAGCGACGCGGACGACGTCGCCTTCGACAGCTTCGACGCCGAGGACCTGGGCGCCGACGGCACCTTGCTCGACGTGGCCGTCGGGTCCGACCATACCTGTGCCGTCGCACGCGCCGGGAGTTCGGGTGTGCGCTGCTTCGGTTACAACCAGTGGGGCGAGTCGGCGCCTCGGCCGCCCTCCCGCGGGTCGGTCCGGAGCCCCCTCATCGACACGCTGGACCTCGCGGTGGACGTCGCGGTCGGCCAGCGCCACACCTGTGCGCGCCTGGCGGACGGCCTCGTGCGGTGCATCGGCGACAACCAGCAGGGTCAACGGGGCGATGCGTCCGTTTCGCCGGGACACGATGCGAACGAGGTCCCGGGTGTGACGAGCGCCGTCGGTCTTTGGGCACGCAACAGCTTCACCTGCGCCCTCGAGGCCGACGGTCGTGTGCTCTGCTGGGGCAGCCGGGGTCGTGTGGAGGGCGCAGGCCTACCCTACGAGCTCACGCGCCCCGAGGGCGTCCCTGGGCCGGCGGATCCGGACTTCGGCACCCTGGTCCGCCCGGACCCCGGCCCCGACCCCGACCCTGGTCCGAACCCCGGCCCCGGTCCAGACGCCGGGCCGCCGGAGCCCCCGACGACCGCGCCGACCGCGCCGCCGACCATGGCGGACCCGGACGAGCCCCCGTGCCGCCGCGCCTGCGCCCGCGTGTACCAGACCTGCGGGACGACCTTCACGGACGGCGCGGCCGAAGTGGACGAGGCGGCCTGCCTCGCCCTGTGTCTCGGCGACGCATTCGGTGTCGAGACGCGTGACTGTTTGACCATCTCGGCCTGCGACCTGCTGGCGGAGTGCTTCGAGCTCGGAGGTGCGCCATGACGCGTCGACAGGTGGTGGCCCTCTTCGGAGTGACCTTGCTCTCGGCCTGCGGGGGCGGGGGCGACGCGGCCGAAACGGTCGACGGCGGCGTGTCCGGTGGGACCGACGAGCCCGGGGTGACGGCCGATGCCGTCGTGGCCCTCGCGGTCGCGCCCTCGCGCCTCTGCGTCGTGACCCGAGACCGCACGGTGCGATGTGGCGCTCGGGATGCGGACGGGGTGCCCGGTGACCTCGAGCCGATCGCGGGGCTGACCGACATCGTCCAGCTCTCGCTCGGCGAGGCGCATGGGTGTGCGCTGGATCGCGCGGGCGCGGTGTGGTGCTTCGGCGACGATACCCACGGCCAGCTCGCCGGCGCGGGCACGAGCGAAACGCCCGTTCAGATCGAGTTGCCGGGCGTTGCCCTGACCTTGACCTCGGGCGCTCGCCACAGCTGCGCGAGCGTACCCGCGACCGAGGGTGGGCGCCCCTACGTCTATTGCTGGGGCGACAACCGTCAGGGGCAGCTCGGCCGTCGCTCCGCCGACGTGGGGGCGCCCAAGCCCGTGACCCTGGGCGGACTGCTCGATGCGCTCGAGCGGCCCGACGGGCGTGACCTCGTGCCTCTTCTGCTGGCGTCCGGGCCGGAGCGGACGTGCGTGGGGCTGGACACGGCCGCCGCGCCTCGAGCGGAGAACGTCGCGTGCTGGGGCGCCGGCACCACGGAGGCGACACTGCTCAGTTTTCCGGCGGAGCCCCCGGTGCGACAGCTCAGCGTCGGCGATGCGGGTGCTTGTGCCCTCGGTCTGACCGGTCGAATCCTCTGTGATTCGGCCCTGCTCGAAAGGAGCAACGTCCTCGGCCGGATGCTCCTCACCGAGGTGATGGTCGGGCGCTTTCAGCTCTGCGGCGTGCGCGAAGACGCGCGTCTCGTCTGCGCCGTCGAAGGGTCCCTGCTGCCCCTCGAGGTCGCGAGCGAAGTCGCGCTCGTCGCGACCTTCGGCGACGAGACCTGCGCGCTCGACGCCGACGGCGAGGTCGTGTGCGTGCGGTTCGAAGCGGGCGGCGTGGTCGGGACGGAGGGTCGCCCCGCCCGGCCCGCCGGCCTGGGTGTGCCGGCCGCCGCCGACGCGCCTCCGGTCCCGCTTCCGGCCGACGTGGCGGCCCAGCTCCCGGACGATCCACCCGTCGGGGGCGAATTGCCACCGGTCGGGGGCGACCCGCCGCCGGCCGGGGGAGAAACGCCGCCCGCCGGGGGGGCGGAGCCGCCCATCGGGGGCGCCGAGCCGCCGCCCGGTGGGGTGTCACGAGAGACCTGTCGGGCCGCGTGCCAGGTCCTGGAGAGCTGCGGCTTTCCGTTGACCGACGACAACGACGAGCCGCTCGGCCTCGACGGCTGCACCGACGTGTGCCTCGAGCAGGTGCCGCCCGCCGTGGTGACCTGCGTCGTCACCGCGGAGTGCGCCACGCTCACCCGCTGCTTCGGCGGTGGCTGAGGAAGCCTCGACCTCTTCGTAGACCGCGTCGCCGCCGCATCTCCGTTGCGCGGGCGCTCCGGAGTTCTGGCCCGAGACCCGCGAGACACCGTCGACTCGGACGCGCCGACCGACGAAGTCCGCTTGCTGTCGGTGGTCGTCGGGGACCGTAGTCTCACGGGGCTTCGATGCCGAGCGCCTTCATCCGCCGCCAGAGCGTGACCCGGCTCAGGCCGAGGCGCTGGGCGGCGCGCTCGCGGTGCCCGGCGGCGCGCTCGAGCGCGCGCAGGATGCGCTGCCGCTCGACGACCTCGGGTCCAGGCAAGGTCGGGTCCTCGGCGCCGCCGGTCTCGAGCGGGAGCGGTGGCGGCGGGGCGCCGAGCTCGAGCCCGGGCGACTCGATCTCGGCCGGCAGGTCGCGGGGCTCGAGCACCACGCCCTCGCCGATCACATACGCGTACTCGAGCGCGTTGCGCAGCTCACGGACGTTCCCCGGCCACGCGTAGCGCTCCAGGGCCGCGAGCGCCGCCGGTGAGACACGCAGGACCTGGCGGCCACCGAGCGCGTTGAGCTCGTCGATGAGCTTCTCCGTCAGCAACGCGATGTCTTCGGGCCGTTGACGCAGCGGGGGCAGAAAAATCGGCACGACCCGCAGCCGATACATGAGGTCCGCTCGAAACCGACCCTCGGCCACGGCCTTGCGCAACGACTGGTGCGTCGCCGCGACGACCCGCACGTCCACCGGGATCGCCTCACGGCCGCCCACCGGGATCACCGTGCGGGTCTCGAGCACCCGCAGCAGTTTGGACTGGAGGTCGAGCGGCATCTCGCCCAGCTCGTCGAGGAAGACCGTGCCCGTGTGCGCCGAGCGAAAGAAGCCCGGCGCGTCACGCGTGGCCCCGGTGAACGCACCCCTCACGTGACCGAAGAGCTCGCTTTCGAGCAGGCTCGCCGGCACGGCGGCGCAGTTGATCGCGCCGAAGGGGCCCTTGCACCGGGGAGAGCGCTCATGGAGGGCGCGGGCGACGAGCTCCTTGCCGGTGCCCGTCTCTCCGCGGATGAGGACGGTCGCGTCCCGCAGGGCCGCCCGTTGCACGATGTGAAACACGTGTTTCATCTCCGCGCTGCGGGTCCACAGCCCCGAGAACAGGACGGGCGCACCCGGCCCTTGCTCCGGCTCGGGCTCGAGCTGCAACACCCAGCCGACTCGCTCGCCGTCCTGCTCGACGGGGTGAGCTCGGACGCGGACTCGGGCCCGCGCGATCGTGCCGCTGACGGCGACGCCGCGCGCGAGGGCCCTGGCCACGGGTCGATCGGTCGCTCCGCCGCAGAGCACGCGAGTCGCAGACGCGCCCACGGGCAGTTCCATGCCCACCAACACGACGGCGCTGGGCGTTGCTCGCACGATCTCGAGGTTCGGCCCGAGCACGAGCACCGCGCCCCCGAGTGCCTCGAGCGCGGCGTCGATCGGGTCGTGAGCGCGGCTGTTGCGTTGACGTTTCACGTACGCAGCATATCGCAACGAGTCCGAGCGCGCAGCGCGCCGTGGAGTCGAGCGATCGCCGATTAAGCGGCGTGCGCGCGGTACCCGGCACGCGCGACGAGCGCCGCGATGCCCGCCACGAGCCCGACCCCCGCGACCGTACCCGTCAGGACCCAGAGCATCGAGGGCTCGAAGCCGAGCGCACGAGGCGCCTCCTGCCCCAGGATGAAGAAGGCCATCGCGACCACGAACCAGGCGAAGCCCTTGCGGAGTTTGTCGGGTGAGATCCGGCTCGCGAGGGCGCCGCCGAGGACACTCCCGACCACCGCCGCGGCCGTGATGTACATCGCGATCCCCCAGTCGATCACGGCGTGCTCGAGATAGCCCGCGAAGCCGGCGAAGGACTTCATCGTGATGACGAGCAGCGACGTGCCGACGGCGATGTCCATCGGCAGGCCACCCAGGAGCACGAGCGCGGGCACGACCAGGAAGCCCCCGCCCGCGCCGACGAGGCCGGTGATCGCGCCCACGACGAGCCCCTCGCCGAGCACTTTGGCGACCGGCAACTCGCGCGGAGGCGCGCTGGCCTCGACGGTCGGCGAGCGTCCGCGCAACATGGCCACGGCGGTGATGATCATCATCACCCCGAAGAGGCCGAGGAGCACGGCGGCGGGGAAGAAGTGGGCGACTCGACCCGCGCCGAACGCGCCGACCATGCCCGCGAGCCCGAAGATGAGGCCGGTGCGCCAGCGAACGCGTCCAGCGCGGGCATGCGAGACCACCGCGGCGGCGCTGGTCGTGCCCACGACGAGCAACGAAAGCGCGATGGCGTTGTGGGCCTCCATGTGCAGCACGTAGCGGAGGATCGGCAGGGTGAGGATGGAGCCTCCGCCCCCGAGCAGGCCGAGGGAGATGCCGATGACGACG
>JBMOFP010000045.1:0-36031 GCA_049318805.1 Bradymonadia bacterium | reverse complement strand
CGGGCCTATGCCTCGAGGCGAGTCCCTGCGCCGACGACGACGGCTGCCGGACGGGGCGTCGATGCGTGGACGCGGTCTGCCAGGATCCTTGCGTCGAAAACGCCGAGTGCCCCGGCGCCCAACGGTGCGAGAACGGCGCCTGTGTTGCCCCGGAGGCCTGCGCCCGCGACCTGGACTGCCCGGGCGGTGGGCTCTGCGTGGACGAGGCCTGCCAGGCGCCCTGTCCAGCGGCGCCGTGCGCCGGGGGCCTCGTGTGTGTGCGCGACACCGGGCGGTGCGAGGAGGCGTCTCCCTGTGGCGACGACGCGGGCTGTTTCCCCGGGCGCGCCTGTGTCGACGGTCTGTGCACGGCGCCCTGCGTCGAGAACGCGGAGGGTCCGGGCGCCCAGGTCTGCCTCGAGGGGCGGTGCACCGACGCCGCCGTGTGTTTCCAGGACGCCGACTGCGCCGCCGGGCGCGTCTGCGACGCCGGCACCTGCACCGACGCGTGTGGCGCGAACCTGCCGTGCCGCGGGACGCAGGTGTGCGAAGCCGGTCGATGTGCCGAGGGCCCGGACTGCGTGGCCGACCGGGACTGCCTCGGCGGACGTCGATGCCATCCGGACGCTTTTGTGTGTGTGACGCCCTGCAACGAAGGCCTGTGCGCCGACGGGCGTGTGTGTGACGGCGCCGGCCTCTGCGGCGAGCCCGAGCGCTGCGCCGCCGACGCCGAGTGCCTCGGCGACCGCACCTGCCGCGCGGGCGCGTGCCGCACCATCGAGTGCGAGAACGACGCGGCGTGCCGGGGCAACGCCCGCTGCGTCGACTGGGCCTGTGAGGCCTTCGCACGCTGCGAGTGCGCGGCTGGGACCCAATGCGGTCCGGCCGAGGTCTGCGTCCAGGCGGGGCCCTGCGGGCCGGCGACCTGCCCGGCCTCGCTCCAATGCGCTGAGGATGGCCTGTGTCTAGGGTGCGCGGCGAATGGGGACTGCGGTCCCGGCGAGGCCTGCGTGGCCGGTGCGTGCGCTCGGGATTGCAACGCCATGGCGTGTCCGGCGGGCTCCGTTTGCCTCTTCGATGGCCTGTGCCACCTGGATCCGGCGGCCTGCGCCGACGACGGCTTCGCGCCCAATGAAGGGCCGCTGTCCGCCGCGCTCCTGGACTCTGGCGTCCATCAGGCCCTCGTGGCCTGCGACGGACGCGACGACTGGTATCGCGTCGGCGCCCGGGTCGGGGTGCGTGTGCGCGTGACCTTCAACGCCGACGCGGTGCCGCCTTCGGTGCGCCTCTACCCCGCCGCGGGTCCGTACGATCTGCCCGTGGACATTGGACGCGCGGTGCCCGGCGAGAGCTGGGTCGCGGCGCCCGCCGGAGACTGGGTGGTCGAGGTCCAGGCGAGCCCGGGCGCACACCTCGCGTACACACTCGACGTCGAGGACGGCGTGGCCTGCGCGGACGACCCCTTCGATCGTCCCTGGCGGAACGACGTGCAGAACAGGGCGCGCATCGTCGGCTTCGGTCGCCACGCGGCGACGCTGTGTGGGGTCGACGAGGACTGGTTCGACGTGGTGGTCGACGGGCGCGTTCGCCTCGAGGTCGAGGGGAACGTGAACGCCGAGGTCGATGGGCGCGCGCTGCCCCTCGAGGTGGTGGACGGTGCGCTCGTGCGTGTGCGGAGCGCGGGCGCCGACACGCGCTACACGCTGGTCGCGACCTCTCTCGGAGCGGTCGGGAACGCGTGTGCCAACGCGCCTCGGCTGCAGGCGAACGTAGACACACCGGCGAGCACCGAGGGCGCCGCGCACCTCGTCGACGTGGACTGCCGCCTCGCCGGCGCCCGACAGCGCCTCTTCGCCTTCACCGCGCCCGCCGCAGGGCGGCTGCGCGTCGTGCTGACCGAGCAACAGCCGGGCGCCGGGCTCGTGCTTTTGTCGAGTTGCGCCGAGGCCCCGCTCGCGTGCTCCGCGGCGACCGGCGACGTCGAAGCGGACGTGGGGGCGGGCACCACCTATGTGCTCGTCGACGGGAACTACGCGGGCGAGGTCCGCGCGACGCTGACCTTGCCGCCGGACGAGTGTCGGCTCGCGCCGTTGCTGGTCGAGGGCGTCGACGCGCCGGTCGACGTGGGCGACGCGCCCCCCGTGCCGGGCGGCGGCTGCGCGGACGTCGAGCGCGGGGTCTCGGTGCACCGACTGCGCCTGGACGCGCGCGCACTCGTCCGATTCCAGGGCAGCGCAGGCGTCGACCGCATCATCGTGCGCGGTGCGTGCCTCGACGCCGACGGCGAGCAATGCGCCGATTCCTCGGCGAGTGAGGCCGTGCTCGACGCGGGCGACTACGTGGTGCTCGTGCAGGCCCTCGGCGCGTCGACCGTGCGCTACACAGTGGCCGCGCCGCCGGAAGGGCCGGAGTTCGCGGACGCCTGCGATGGCGACGCGCTCACGCTCAATCGAGGCGAGACCTGGATCGTGCCTGGAAGTACCGGGCCGACCATCAACCACCTCGACGCCAGTGTGTGTGCGGGATTCCAGCGCGGCGGGAACGACGTCGTGCTTCGGTTCCGCCTCGCGGCCCCGGCTCGAATCCTGGCCCGCCTGGAGGGCGCCGAGTTCCGCAGCGCGCTCTACTTGTTGGACGGCGCCTGCGCCGAAGGACTCGTCTGCCCCTCCCCGCTCGGCGGGGACTTCAGCGCCGCCCTCGGCGCGGGGACGCACGCCCTGGTGGTGGACGGCGCCGAGATGGGCCAGAGCGGCCCGTTCACGCTGCGCCTCGCGGCGGAGTAGGTTCCGCGCGCGTCAGCGGTCGTTCGACTGACCCATCGTGGCGACGTCGGCGGTTGCGAAGTCACCGACGCCATCCGGCTGGCGCGCCCACGAGCCGCCTCCGGGCGAGTCGCCGTCCTGCCAGGTCGTGGAGTCGACGAGGGTGCCGTCGGGGTCGGTCAGCGAGAAGCCCTCGTTGCCGCCGAGGCGGAAGCCGACGTTCTCGTCGCTGACCACGAGCACGAGGTAGCCGCGCGGCTCGATGACCAGAGACTCGACGAAGACGGACTGCATCGGATCGCCCTCGGGGTCGTCGCTGATGAACCAGCCGACGAGGTCGATGGGGGCGTTGGTGCCGTTGTAGAACTCGACCGAGTCGTCCGGATCACCCGCGGCGACGACCTCGTTGATCACGAGCGGCGTCTCGGGGGCGCAGTCGACGGCACAGCCGCGCTCGGTCTCGTCGGCGGCGCAGTCACCGTCGCCGCAGACCGACGGCGGCGGCGCGATGCCGTCGCGGTTCTCCGCGCCGGGCGTGGGCTCTGAGAGCGTGCGGAACGGGCCCGCGTGGTCGGGGAAGCGTCCCCAAGAGGCCCCGGCTGCAGCTTCGCCCTCGGCCCAGTCCGTCTCGTCGATCACGGTGCCGTCCGCCGCGACGAGCGCGACGGCCTCATCGCCCGAGAGCTTGAAGCCGACGGTGTCGTCGTTGACAAAAACGACCAGCCAGCCGCCCGGGGGTACGCTCTCTCCGGCCGGAATCGCCCCCTTGAGCGGCTCACCGGCGAAATCGTCCGTGAGGAAGAGGCCGTCGAGAGACACGGCCGCTCGCCCGGGATTGTAGATCTCGACCCAGTCGCCGACGTCGCCCCCTTCGGCCACGACCTCGTTCAGAATCAGGTCTGGCGCGGGTCCGGGAGGCGGCTCGTTCCCACCCACCGGCGGCGGATCACCACCGACGGGCGGCGGATCACCACCGACGGGCGGCGGGTCGCCCCCCACCGGCGGCGGGTCGTCTCCACCGACCGGCGGCGGCGCCTCGCCCCCCACCGGCGGCGGTGTGTCGCCGTCCGCGTTGGGCGCCCCGAGGGTCACGCGCCCCAGGGTCCGGAACGCCCCCGTGCCGTTCGGCAGGCGCCCCCAGGACGTCCCTTCGATGGCGTCCCCCTCGGCCCAGTCCGTCACATCGACCCGCGCGCCGTCGGCGGCAAACAGGCCAAAGGCCTCGTCGGAGCCGAGACCGAAGCCGACGGTGAGGTCGCCGACGGGGAGCACGAAGTAGGCGCCGGCCGCGATGACCGTGCCCGCGGGGAGCGCCGCCTTCTGCGGCTCGCCCTCGGGATCGTCGGTGACGAAGAAGCCCCCCAGGTCGACGGGCGACGCGCTCAGATTCAGGAGCTCGACGGCGTCGCCCTCGGGGCTCGCCGCAACGACCTCGTTGATCACGATCCCCGAGGTGTGGACCTCGTCGACGCCGCCGTCCATGCCGACGACGACGGTCGCATCGCGGTCGTCTCCGCCCGCGTTGGGGGTCTCGGACCCGCCCCGCTCCGCGCCGCTGCAGGCGACGCACCCGAAAGCCAACCAAGCGACCAGGCCTCGTTCCATCATCGGTCCATCTCCGCGCTCGCGAGGAGCTCCAACATAAAAATCACACGCGTCACATCGCCGAGCGCGGCCGCCCCCGGGAGAGGAGGCGCTGCGCCGCCGACCGACTCGAGCTGAGTGACCACCCAGGTGCGCAAGCGCTCGTCTCGGCCGGAGCCCGTGCCGAACGGCGACGAGAAGACACCCATCGTCCACCGGGTCCGAACGCTGTCGTCCAGATCGAGGTCGGCCTGCTGCCGATCGAAGCGCGCGGCCAAGCCGAGCCATCGGGGCAGGACGACGCCCTCCGTCCATGCGCCCAGCGCGTCGGCGTGCACCTCGCGGCCGTACGCACCGTCGGCGAAGACGTACTCGGCGCCGCCCGAGACACGACTCGACACGAACGCGAGGCCGGCCAGGAGGCGCCCAGCCGGGAGCCGCGCAGCGCCCGTGGAGCCGTCGCGCCAGCCGAGGTGGACACCGACCCGGGCCGGCGCGCCAAAGAGCGAGAGGCGCAGGGGCTCGACGGAGAGGACGACGGTCGTGTCCTTGCCGGTGTTGAGCTCCGTTTCGCGGTAGCCCTCGCCGTTGGAGACCGTCGCCGAGAGTCGGACACGCCGGTCGAGCGCGTCAACCCGCAGGCTCGCCCCGGCATCGGCGGGTGAGACGAGCTCCGCAGCCTCGCCCGCCGTGGCCGACAGGGCGCGGAGGTCGTAGTCCCCTTCCAGGGCTTCGACCCAGGGGTCCGGCACAACGCCCGCGCGGAGCTCGAGGCGGAGGGACTCCAGGGGCGTCACGCGCCCGAAGGCCCACGCGCGCTTCATCCGCAGGACCATCGAGTTGCCGTCGATGCCGTTGAGGCTCTCGGTGCCGGCGGAGCGCACGCCCTCGAATCTGAGCTCCGCGCCCCACCGGGACTTGTCGGCGAGCCAACGTGTGCCGAGCTCGGCCCGGCGCGCCTCGAAGGTCGACAGGTCGCTGTTCTCGGTCGAGGTGTGCTCGAAGGACGCGAAGACCTCGGCCTCGACGCGCAACGTGCCGCTCGGCGCCGGGGCGCTTTGCGGGGGCGCGCCCAGGGCGGGCGCGGCGAGCGTGGCGCTCAACAGTCCGTAGAGGGCGAGCGCGGTGCTCATGGTGTCACAAAGCCCAGGCGAAGGCCGTAGTCCTCGAGGAGCGTCCTCAGGTGCTCGGCGTCGGTGAAGGTCTGGCGGCCGTATTGCTCGGCGAACGCGCGGACCTCGATCGCGAGCGCGTCGGCCTGGTTCGCGAGGGCGGCGGCGAGCAGCGGGGCGGCGGGCACGTCGGACACGGTGCGTCCGCGCGCGTGGGACGCAGCGAGGAGCTGCGCGGCGTAGCGGAAGAGCGCGTCGAGGTCGGCGGCGGTGGCCTTTCCGTCTGCGAATCGGTCGAGCACTCGAACGACGTCGATGCCGCGCTGGTCGCCACGGAGGCTGCGCACACGCAAGGACAACGCACCCAGCCGGACGTGCCCGAGCAAGAAGTCCGAGTCAGCGCGCCCATGCAGGGTGCGCTGGTGAGCGACGATGCGCGCCCCGTTGTCGGGAAATCTCCAGGCGAGCCGCGCCGGATCGAGCCCGGGGTAAGGCCAGGCATCGGGCGCTTCTTTCGCCTCGAGCAGCCAGTCGTCCGCAGGGTCCGCCGTGGGCCCCTCGACCACCGCGTAGTAGCGCAGCAGCGGATAGCTCGAGACGCCGCCGCCGAGGCGCCGCGCGACGTCCTTCACCCGCAGGGCGTCGACCGTGACGGGCACGGCGCCGGAGAGGCTGGCGAGGACCCCGGGCAACCCGGCCTCGAGCGCGGCCCGGGTCTCGGTGTCGACCTCGACGAGCTCGTCGGAGGCCACGAAGGGCAGCGGCCGGGGCTCGAAGGCCCGCAGGAGGAAGCGACGCCGACCCTGAGCATCGACCTCGGAGTACTCGGCGAGGTAGCGATTCTCGTCGAGCCCCTCCTGGCCACGCTCGAGCGCGTCGGCGAGGAGGGCCGTGTCCCCGGGCGCATCGGTCGGTACGCGCGGCTCGGCGGCCTGCGTCTGTTCCGCGTAAGCCCGCGCGACCAGCTCCGCGGCGCGCCCACCGTCCTGGCCGGCGAGCTCGGCGACCAGCCACACGCTCGTCGCGAGCCGGCGGACGTCCACGATCCACGGCCCGTAGTTCGCGGCGTCGAAGTCGTTGAACTGTAAGGTGATTTCGCCGTCGGGCGAGGCGTAGGTGCCGATGTTCTCGAGGTGCGGATCACCCACGAGCAGCAGCTCCGCCGCCGGGCCGTCACCGAAGGCCGTGGGGCGGTAGCCGGGCCCCCGTTGACCGAGGTCGCGGCGGAATTGCCCCAGGGAACCCCGCAGCCACTCGTGCGGTGTGAGGGTCATGCGCCCGAACTTGCCCTCGACCTGGGTCGGCTCTCGGCGCAGCACGTTGAGGTTGTCCTCGACCAGCGTGTTGCGCAGCCACCGGACGCGTGAGGGGTCCGGCGCCGGGGCGCACGCGCTGGCGGCAAGCCCGACGACCACGACAAAGACCCCGGTCTGGCATCGGCCCCACATGCGGCCGCGCATTCTAGAGAGGCCCGGGTGGCGCCCTGTGACGCGACGGCAACATCCGCGTAATCAAACCGGGTCAGACCCGATCCTCCGGGCGGATTTGCGTTCGGCCTCGACGCGCGCATCGCGTATCATGCGCGCCCTTCGATAGACCGCACGGAGGCGCCCATGGGACGCATCTTCGAGACCCGCAAAGCCACGATGTTCGCCCGCTGGGACAAGATGGCGAAGGTGTTCACCCGCGTCGGCAAGGACATCGCCATCGCGGTGAAGGCCTCCGGCCCGAACCCCGAGAGCAATCCCGCGCTGCGTCGGGCCATCCTCAACGGGCGCGCCGCGAACATGCCCAAGGACAAGATCGAGTCGGCGATCAAGCGCGCCGCCGGCCGAGACGCGGCCGATTACGAAGAGGCGCTCTACGAGGGCTACGGCCCCTACGGCGTCGCGGTGCTCGTCGAGACGGCGACCGACAACAACATCCGGACCGTCGCGAACGTGCGCATGCACTTCAACAAGAACGGCGGCAAGCTCGGCACCAGCGGGAGCGTGGCCTACATGTTCGATCGGGTGGGCACGGTCCGGCTGAAACCGGACGGCCTCGACCTCGAGAGCCTGGAGCTCGACCTGATCGACCACGGCCTCACGGACCTGGGCGAGTCCACGGGCGAGAACGGTGAGAGCCAGATCGTGCTGCGCTGCGCGTTCGCGGACTTCGCGCGGCTCCAGGCCGCCCTCGAGGCCCGCGGCATCGTGCCCCTGTCGAGCCTGGCGGAGTACCTGCCGCAAACCACCGTGCAGCTGGACGAAGCGCAGGCGACCGAGGTCCTGGCGCTCGTCGACCGCCTCGAGCAGGACGACGACGTGCAGCACGTCTTCCACAACCTGACCTGAATCGGGGCCCTTCGACGCGCCGCGGCGCGCAAAGGCGCGAGGCTCAGGGCGGTCCGCTGCCCGGGCCCGCCGGCGGAACTCCCGGCGCCGTGGGCGGCGTGAGGCCCTCGAGCATCTGGATCGCCGTGACGCCGGTGAAAGGCGTCACCGTCGGGGCCGGGGTCGGGGCCGGGACCGGAAGGGCGCCGGCCATCGCCACCGCCACGGTCGCGCCCTCGGGACGACACTGCATCGCGAGGCACCGGAGCGGACTCGCGCAGTCCTGGGTTCGTCCGCAGGTCTCACCGGCCCGACCCAGGCGCTCGGGGTCCACCCCGGATGAGCCGCCGGACGACCCGGTGCAAGCAGGCAGGGCAAGGAGCACGAGCAGAAGCCGTCGAGCGTAGGTACGAGAGCGCACGTCTTGTCTCCTGGACTTGCGGGCAGAACCCGGAACATACACTGTCCGGCCCATGCACCACCCCCCGAGCGAAGAGGCACGCCGCGCGCTCGACCGGCTCAAGGCCGGGAATCGACGCTTCATGGACAACGTGCGCAGCATCGAGGCGATGGTGACGCACGCGAACCGGGGCGCGCTGGTCAGCGGGCAGTCCCCCTTCGCCATCGTGCTGGCGTGCTCGGACTCCCGCGCACCCGCGGAGATCCTCTTCGACTGCGGGCTGGGCGACCTCTTCATCGTCCGGGTCGCGGGGAACGTGGTCTCCCCGGTGGTCGTCGGGAGCGTGGAGTTCGCCGCCGTGACCTTCGGGACGCCGTTGGTCATCGTCATGGGCCACTCCGGCTGCGGCGCGGTGAACGCAACCCTCGACGCACTCACCGACGGCACCTCGGCCATGTCCGACAACGTGCTCGACATCGTGGAGCGCATCGAGGCGTCGGCCCGCTCCGCTCTCGAGACGGGCTTGCCGCGAAATGAGCAGATCGCACTCGCGGTGCGCGCGAACGTCCGGGCCAGCGTCGACCACCTGCGTCACGGGAGCCGCCTGCTCGAGCAGCGTGTGCTCGCGGGGAAGCTCTGGGTCGTCGGCGCGGAGTACTCGCTCGCGAGCGGAGGCGTCGAGTTCTTCGAGGGGCCTTGAGAGGGTTCCGGCGGGCTCAGGGCGCCGAGGCCGAGAGGCTCCGCGGCCGCACCCAGAGGAAGTACCAGCCGTAGCCGAGCCCCAGCAGCCCGGCGTACAGCGCCGCGAGGCCGGGGTTGAACCAGACCACGGCAAAGAGACACACGAGCGCCAAGACGAGCGCCGTGATGGGCAAAACGGGAGAGAACGGGGTGCGGAACGGGCGCGGCAGCTCGGGCTCGCGCCGCCGTAGAACGAGCTGCGCCGCCGCCGCGAGCGCGTACATCGTGAGCGCGCCCATGACCGAGAGGACGATGATCTCGGCCGTTCGGCCGCTGTGCAAGGCGACGAGACCCACCGCGGTGTTCACGAGCAGGGCCGCCGCCGGGGTGCCCCGGCCCGGGTGAATGCGACCGACGAAGGGCGGCGCGAAGCCCTGGCGGCCCATCTCCAGGGTCGCGCGGCCCGCGGCGAGGATGATCCCGTGGAACGAAGCCACGAGCCCGAAGAGCCCGACGGAGACGAGCAGGCGGTAGAAGGGCGAGTCGGTGCCGATGGCGTGCCCCATCGCCAGCGGCAGCGGTGAGTCCGAGGGCACGTCGCTGCCGGGCGGGTAGACGACGGTGCGCCACCCGTCGACCCCGACGGCGCAGAAGAACGTGCCGAGCGCGAGCACGACGAGGGTGGTCATGGCCCACCCGAAACCCCGGGCGAGGTCGCGCTGCGGGTCGCGGGCCTCCTCGGCCACGTTCGCAAGCCCTTCGATGCCCAGGTAGAACCAGATCGCGAACGGAAGCGCCGCGAAAACACCGTAGATCCCGTTGGGCAGCGCGTCCTGGGAGAAGGCGCTCCACGAGAAGCTCGGCGCCGTGAGCCCGCAGAAGATCAGGAGCTCGACGACGGCGACGACCGTGATCGCCAGCTCGAAGGTCGCCGAGTGGCGAACGCCGAGGACGTTGAGCGCCGTGAAGACCAGATAGGCGACGGTGGCGATCTGGACCGCCGTGAACTCGGGCACGAAGACGTGCAGGTACGCGCCGATGGCCGCGGCGATGGCCGGCGGCGCGAAAACGAGCTCCGCGAGCTGGGCCATGCCGGCCAGGTGCCCCAGCGCCGGACCAAAGGCGCGCCTTGCGTAGACAAACGCCCCGCCCGCTTGGGGCAGGGCGCACGCGAGCTCCGCGTAGGTGAGCACGAAGGCCACGTACATCAGCGTGGCGACGAGAGTCGCGATGAGCATGCCGATGGGGCCCGCTTCGGGCAGGCCGAGGTTCCAGCCGAAGTACTCGCCCGAGATGACGTAGCCCACCCCGAGACCCCAGAGGAGCCACGGACCGAGCGTGCGGCGGAGAGCGACGGGGGTGTCCATGAGAGGACCTCTACAGGCGAGTCGAGACACCGGAAACGTAAAAGATCCGTCACACGCACACGGATTTTGAACCGGTGTCGGCGGTCGTGCGTTGACGGGTCCATGAGCCAAGTCCGGCTCCAGACACCGGAGATGACCATGCTTCACCGCCGCGCCCGCGCCGCCCTCGCCCTCGCCCTCTCGTTGACCACCGTGACCCACGCGCTCGCCCAGGGGCCGACACCCGCGCAGCCCCTGTCGGCGCCGCCGAGCTGGGCGCCGGCCGTGGCCCCGAAGAGCCTGTCGAACAGCGTGCAGAAGGGCCTGGCGTTCCTGGTGCGCACGCAGCTGCCCGACGGCGGCTGGGGCCAGGGCGAGGAGGCGGCGCACATGCGTGGCTCGATGGGTGCGCGGGCGGAGACGGCGAACGTTGCCGACACCTGCGCCGCCCTGCTCGCCCTCGTTCGCGCCGGGAGCCTACCGGCGAGCGGTCCCCACGCGGTTCCGGTGCGTCGCAGCCTCGACTACGTGCTCGGCCAGGTCGAGCGGTCCGACGCCGACTCGCTGGCGGTCACCGACGTGAACGGGACCCGGGTGCAGGCGAAGCTCGGGCCGTACATCGACACCTTCATGGCGTCCTTCGTGCTGGCCGAGATCAAGGGCCACGCCGGCGACGCGGCGCTGGAGCGGCGGCTCGAGAGCGCGCTCGCGAAGGTGCTGCGCAAGATCGAAAAGCACCAGAGGGCCGACGGCGGCTTCGACAACGCGGGGTGGGCGCCCGTGCTCGCCCAGGCCGTGGCTGGCAAGAGCGTGAACCGCGCGGCGCAGAAGGGTGCGGTCGTTTCCGAGGAGAGCCGCAAGCGGTTCGAGGACTACGCGAGCCGACAGCGAAACACGGGCGGCGCGGGCTTCTCGGACGAGGGCTCGGCGGGCATCGGTCTGTACGCGGCCGCCGCATCCGTGGGCACACTCTCGGAGTCGGCGAATACACGGGCGCTCGAGAAAGCCGACGCCCAGCTGAAGGTCGCGGCGCCCGCTTCCATGGCGGCCCCCGCCCTCGTCAAGGCCAAAGCGACCATCGAGCGGGCCGACCAGGTCCAGAGCGTGCGCGACGAGGCCCGCGGCGCGCTCGTCTCGCAGCTCGACGACCCGGCGTTCGTGGCCGGGTTCGGGTCCAACGGCGGCGAGGAGTTCCTCTCGTACATGCTCGTCAGCGAGAGCCTGGTGGCCCGGGGCGGCCAAGAGTGGACCCGCTGGGACGAGGCCATGACCCGGAACCTGGACCGTGTGCAGAACGCCGACGGCAGCTTCACCGGGCACCACTGCATCACGGGGCGCACGTTCGTCACCTCGACGGCGCTGCTCGTCTTGACCGCCGACCGCGCGCAGATGCCGGTCGCAGCGAAAATCGGCCGCGGTTGAGGCAGAGTCCCGGCGATGAGGCTCGTCCGACTCGCCCTGGCCTGCGTTCTGGTCGCGTGCGGCGCTTCGGCGCCTCGGCCGGGGCCGAGCACCACGGCCGCCTCGGCCACCGACCCGCGGGTCGCTCGAATCGACGCCGCGTGGACCCAGGGCGTCGAGTGGCTGCTGTCGCGGCAGGGCCCGGACGGCGCGTGGCGCTCCGCACACTACGGCGCGTTCAAGGACGGCTACGCGCTCACGCCCCTCGTGCTGTCGGTGCTGTACTTCACGCCGGGGAACGCGCGGGTCGCGCCCGCCTACGACCGGGGCGTCGACTTCCTCGCCGGCGCGGTCCTGCCCGACGGTCGGGTGACTGCGCCCCCGGACGGCTACAGCTACCCGACGGAGTCCCTCGCGCTCTCCATCGCGGTGCTCTCCGTGCCTCGCAACACACGCCATCGAGCGGCCCGCGAGGCGCTCATCGCCGCGTTGCGTTCTCGCCAGCTCGATGCAGCCGCCGGCTTCGTGCCCAGCGACCTGGACTACGGCGGGTGGGGCTATGGGGTCGCCCCGACACACAAGCCCGTCGGCGGCCTCCCCCCGGACGACACGCGCGCGGCCAACGTCTCGGCGACGTTGTTCGCCGTGGGCGCGCTGCGCCTCGCAGGCACGCCGCCGACGGACCCGGCGTTGGCGAACGCGCTCGGCTTCCTCCGCCGCTGCCGCGCCGACGACGGCGGCTTCTTCTTCGCGCCCCGCGGCGTCGCGGTGAACAAGGCCGGCGCGCTCCCGGATGGGCGTCCGCGACCCTACGGCTCCATGACCGCCGACGCGCTCCGCGCGATGCTCGCCGCCGGCGCCGCCTTCGACGATCCCGACGTGGTCGGCGCGCGGCGCTGGCTCCACCGACACTTCTCCGCGACCGAGGCGCCCGGGGCGTATCCGCCGGACCGCACGGCGCAGCGGAATGCCGTGTACTTCTACGCGATGTGGTCCCTCGCCCACGCGCTGGTTCGGACGGGCGGGCCCGACCTGGAGACCGACCGCGGCCCGGTGCACTGGCCGAGCGCCCTCACCGACGCCCTGCTCAGCCGACAGCACCCGGACGGTCGTTTCGAGAACCCGGCGACGGACCTGCGCGAAGACGACCCGCTCCTCGCCACGCCCATGGCGCTGGCCACGCTCGGCCTCGCCCGCCTCGTTTTATCCGGCGAGTGGCGCGCGGCCTTGCCATGAGCGGGTCGAAACAACTTTGCCGCTCGACGGATTCTACCGATAGCATGGTCGGGCGGTTGTTCCGCCGCGGGAGCAAGTAACGCTCATGTTGCCCATCGTCGGCATTCTGGTGGTCATCGGTTGCGTGGTCGGGGGCTACATCCTCGAGCACGGCAATCTCGCGACCCTGTGGCAGCCCATCGAGCTCCTGATCATCTGCGGCGCTGCCGCGGGCGCGTTGATCATCTCCTCGCCGCCGAAGGTCCTGAAGGCCACGATCGGCGGCTTCAAGATGGTCTTCGCGAACTCCCACATCGACAAAGCGTTCTACATGGAGCTGCTCGGGTGCGTGAACGCCGTCCTGTCGAAGATCCGCAAGGAGGGCCTGATCTCCATCGAGCAGGACGTGGAGAACCCCGAGACGAGCCCGCTGTTCAAGGCGTATCCGGCGGTGCTGCACGACCACCACCTGATCGAGTTCATGACCGACAACCTGAAGATCGTGTCCTCGACGACCATCGAGGGCTACCGGCTCGACGCACTCATGGAGATGGACATCGACGCCCATCACGCCGTGCACCTGGTCCCGGCGCAGATGATCACCAAGACCGGTGACGCGCTCCCCGGCCTCGGCATCGTGGCCGCCGTGCTCGGCGTGGTGCTCACCATGGGCAAGATCAAGGAGCCGCCCGAGGTCCTCGGCAACTCCATCGGCGCCGCGCTCGTCGGCACCTTCCTGGGCATTCTTTTCTCGTACGGCTTCTTCCTGCCGTTCGCGACGAACATCGAGCACAAGGTGAACGACGAGGGCATCCCCTTCCAGGTGGTGCGCACCGCGCTCGTCGCGTTCATCAACGGCTCCTCTCCGCAGATCGCCGTCGAGTTCGGCCGACGCGCCATCGGCGGCGCCGACCGGCCCACGTTCCAGGAGCTCGAGTCCTATCTGCGCGAAAAGAAGTAGTCCGCCGTGGCTGATGACGACAAAAAACAGAACATCATCATCATCAAGAAGAAGAAGGGCCACGGCGGCGCGCACGGCGGCGCCTGGAAGGTGGCCTACGCCGACTTCGTGACCGCGATGATGGCGTTCTTCCTGCTCATGTGGCTGCTCAACTCGATCACGAAAGAGCAGAAGGAAGGCCTCTCGGACTACTTTCTGAACCACTCGATCTTCACGGACGGCGGCAACACCTTCATCAAGAAGGACAGCCGCAAGCCCACGCCGCCTGGGGACGACAAGGCGAAGGCCAAGGGCAAGCCCGCGGTCATCCAGCTCAACCCCGACGACTTCGAGGGGCAGAAGAACACGCCCTTCGAGCTCTGGGGCAAGCACAAGGTCAAGCCGAAGGAGTTCGCCGAGCAGTTCCAGAAGGAGCTCGACAAGCAGCTCGGCGACATGAAGGACCAGGTGAAGGTCGAGGTCACCGAGGACGGCGTGCGGGTTCAGCTCGTCGACGCCGACGGGCGCGACATGTTCCAATCTGGGGCCGATGGGCCCACGGCCCTGGGGCGCAAGGCGATGAAGGTCATCGCCGACAGCTTCAAGAGGATGCCCAACGCCATCGCCATCGACGGTCACACGGACGCCGTCGGCCAGGACGAGGGCCGCAACGGGAACTGGGCCCTGTCTGCGAACCGCGCGCTGGCGACCCGTTCGGTCCTTGAAAACGAAGGGGTCGACGCGACCCAGTTCCGTCGTGTCACAGGCTACGCCGACAGCGAGCTGTATACGAAGGACGACCCCATGGACCCGCGCAATCGCCGGGTGGCGATCACCCTGCTGTTCCCGAAGCCCGAGCCCGACGAAGAGGTCCCCGAGGAGTAGCGGGCGTCGTTCGGGGACCCTCGTCTCAGCCGTTCTCGTCGAGGCCGAAGAACGACCGGATACGGTCGACGAAGTGCTCCTTCGTGTCCCGCATCCGGCTCGCGGCCGCCTCGTCGTCGAGGCCCTCGCGAATCGCCTCGAGCTCCGTGCGACGCCGCGCGAGGATGCTCCCCACGTCCTCCGCCAGGGCGGGCCGCCGCCGCATGACGTCGTGGAAAATGCGTCGGTCGAGGCGCCAGGCGCGGACATCGGTGACCGCGGCGATCGAGGCCTGTCGAGGCTCGCCCGTCATCAGCGAGAGCTCACCGAAGAAGTCGCCGTCCTCGAGCTGCGCGACCTCGCGTTCGGCGCTCCCGCCCGGGACCGTGAGCCGCACCGAGACCCGACCGCGCTCCAGCAACATCAGCCCGTCGCCCGGCGTTCCCTGGCGCGCGATGACCTCACCGGTCGTGAACGGCACGAAGACCAGTCCCTCCGCGAGCCGGCGCCGGTCCTCGTCGGGCAAGGTCGCGAAGAGGCCGTTGTTCTCGATGACCCGCGTTCGGTCCTCGTGCTCATGCGCGAGGCGCGCCGCGTCGAGGTCGGTCTCGCGCGCGACGATGAGCCGCTGAGCCAGGATGGTCGGCACCGCCCCCAGGCGCCGCAGCGCGAAGTCGACCCGCACACGCACGTCGCTGTCGATGGGGTCGTCGACGTCGATGTCGCCCAGCCAGTAGCGAAACTGGTACCGGATCGTGCCGTCGGACCGGTGCTCCATGTAGAGACAGTGGGGCGCGGGCTCCGCACACACGCGGGCCATGCGCGCGCCCCGGATCGCAGCCTCGGTGACCCGCTGCACCTCGGTGGGCGCGATGCGCGCATCCACGAAGAAGTCCAGGCGTCTGCGATGCTGGCGCGGCGCGCCGACCCGCTTCCCGTAGACCAGGATCGCCGTCTTGGCGATCTGCCCGTTGGGGATCACGAGCGTCTCCCAGTCCCGGGTCTCGATGGCCGTGTATCGCCAGTGGATGTCGACCACACGCCCGACGGCGTCGCCGAAGCGTATCCAGTCCCCGACCTGGATGGAGCGGTCGCTCTGCAGCATGAGCCCGCCGATGAGGTTGCCGAGTGTGTCCTGGAGCGAGAGGCCGATCACGCCGGTGACGACGGCGCTGGTCGCGATCAGGCCCGCGACCTCGACCCCGGCCCGCGAGAGGAGCAAGAAGCCGGCGATGCAGAGCAAGACCGCGCCGACGACGTCTCGGAGGATGCGCGGCGGCGTGAGGCCGACCCGCGGCAGCAGCACCTGGAAGACCAGCGTGATGCCGAGGCCGATGCCCGCCAGGGCCTCGAAGAACCACATGACCAGGCGCACCTGAATGTGCCGGTCGTCCGTGCCCTCGAGGCGGACGAGCGTGGCCCAGGGGAGCAGCGCGCAGTGCACGAGGAAGAACAGCAGCGCGGTCCGTACGCGGGTTTTGTCGGCCGGCGCGAAGCGATGGACGGCCGCCGTGGTGAGGATCAGGAAGGCGAAGAGCAGCAGAGACCGCGCCTCGACCGCCTCCTGCCACAGCGCCGTGAACGTCATTTCGGCATCGTGTCCATCAGGGCGCGGGAGCATCGCGCCGCGACGACTCGCACGTCAAACGTCGCGCGCAGGGTCGACACCGGCCTCGCACAGGAGTCGAAGACGCAGCGCTTCGAGTCGACGACGCAGCCATCGCCGAAACGGCCACATGTACAGGTAGTCCGGACCGGCGAAGCGCTCGACCAGGTCGTCGAGCCACGGCAGGTCGATGCGGCCGTAGAGCTCGGCCTCACAGCGGAGCGTCTCCTCGTAGGCGCGCCACTCCCAGAACGCGCGGGGTCCCGGTCCTACGGGCGGCAGCAGATACGACACCTCGAAGAGCACGGGGAAACGGCGCGCGTCCCGCAAGTGGACCCGCTCGTGCCGCAAGAGCCGAAAGAGCGCGTCGTTGCCGAGGGTGGCGGCGAAAGCGCGACTCGGCAGCCAGACCTGGCCGAACATCACCGTGGTGTAACCGCTCAGGTACCGGTCGTTGAACGGCCGGAGGAGCGCGGCGATGAGGCGCTGGAGGCGACTCTCGTCCTTGTAGCGCAACGCGAAGCGCGGAAACTCCGCACGCAGCGACTCGAGCAGCGCGGCCAGCGCTTCGTCGTCGACGGGCGCCCGAACGGGGGCGCTCCCGCTCACTTCAGGACGACCGACTCCATCAGGTACAGGCCCTTCTCGCGGAACGAGAGCACGAAGGCCGTGTGCCCGATCGTCTGAGACAAAGTGCGCAGCGCCTCGATCTCGTTCTTCACGTTCGCCTGCAGCTCGGTCGGCATCGTGGCGAGGCGTCGGGTCTGGCTCTCGACCTGGAGGCCGAGCAGTCGACCCGTGTCCGAGGCGAAGACCAGGACGGGCTGAGCGTCGTCTCCTTTGGCCGTGGCGAGCGCCGTGAGCTCCGTCTGCATGCCCTCGCCGCTGCTGACGAGCAGCGCCGACTCTCCCATCGCGATGTAGGGCGCCTTGAGCTGCCCGAACGGGCCCTCGGGCGGCACGGAGACGGGCTTGCCGTCCTTGGCGACCGTGAGAGACGCCAGGCTCGGAATGAACGCCTTGGCCGAGGCGAGAATCTGGTCGGGGCTCGAGGTCGCCAGCGCGATGTAGCCGCGGGCGTTCCCGACAGAGAGCGGCTCGGCGGCGGCCGCATCCTGAGGCGTCGGCGTCGCGAGGTCCTTGACCACGATGTTCAAGCCGCGCACCAGGCGCGCCATCGCCGCCGGACCCAGCGTGGCCGCGGCGATCATCTGGTTCGAGTCCGTCGCGGCCTGGTTGAGGCCGGCCAGCTGTTCGCACTTGAAGGGCGCCGCCGTGATGGCCGCCGCACGCTCCTGAACGAAGCCGATGACCTTCTCCATGTCGAGGCCGAGACCGAGCTGGAAGAACTGGTTCGTGTCGGGCTTGGCCGCAAGCCCGGGCACTCGCGCCCGCAGGTTCATCAGGCCCTGCGCGAGCGTAGGCTCCAGCTCCAGCGTGATGCCGAGCTGGACCCCTTTGCTGGTGAGGCTCTCGTTGCCGAGCACGATGCGGGGCGCCTTGGCGGCGAGCGCCTTGTACTCGGCCCGGCAGTCGTCGGACACGGTGGGCATCCGCGTGGCCAGCGCCGCGTAGATCTCGGCGTTCGTGCCGGTGCCTTCGCCGACGAGCGTCGAGACGATGCCCTTCAGGTCCACGACGCCGACGCCGTGGCCGGTGAAGGCGTACTGCTTCATCACGGCGCGGAGCAGGTCGCCGTCCGCGAGGCTCGCCTGCGGTTGAGTCTGGCCGAAGAGGAGACCGAGCGTCTTCTCGCGCACGGCGTTCAGCACGAAGCCGCCGACGAGCTCGTTACCCACGAGCGCGAGCACGAGCACGCCGTCGCCCTGGCCCTCGCCGAAGACCCAGTAGTCCTGGTCACCGAGCTTCGCGGTCGGTACGGGTGAACCCGCCTTCGCCTCGATCTTCTGGACGAACTTGCGGAAGAGTTCGGCGTCCGTCAGCTCGACCCGAAAGGCCGGCAGCAGCCCGAGGCCGTAGAGCACGAAGGGCTTCTCGGGGCTGAAGCCCAACTGGGCCAGGCCCTCGAAGGACGCGTGCTCCGAGAAGACCTCGACGAAGGCCCGCTGCGACTTCTCGCCCGGCAGGTCCCCCGGCGGCGACGCGAGCTCTCGAGCCAGCTCCTCTTTCATCCCGGCGAAGACCGGGTTGAGCATGCTCGTCAGCTTCTGTCGCACATCCGCCGGCGGCGCCTGGACGCTCACGAAGTAGTACGGCGTCTCGGCCGGCACGAACTTGAGCAGGGCGGGGATCTTGAGCGCGTCGACCGACGCGGCCGTGACCGCGCCCCCGGCGTCGTCCTTCTTGGAGCAAGCCGGGCCGAGACCCAGAAGTGCGGTCACTGCCGCGAGTCGGAGCCACGAAGTCTGAGGGCGCATACGGTCTATCCTCGGGAAGGGGCTGTGGGGAGTATAGGCGGCGGAGTATCAGTGACCGTCAGTCGCCGCAACGCGAATCGGTGGATCGCCCGGGCACGCCGGGCGTGGTAGGTTCGCGGTCGTCATGGCTCGACGCGCACCCTCGAACGCCCACCGCCCCGGCCGCCTCGTCGCGACCGTCGCTCTCCTCGCGTTCAGCTTCACGCTCGGACCCGCCCACGCGCAAGACACCGCGCCGGCCCCGGCGACGCCAGCGACACCCGCCGCCGAGAAGGCCGCTGCCGCGTACCAGCTCGGGCGCGAGGCCTTCGCGGCGAAGCGCTTCGAGGAGGCGCGCGGGCACTTCGAGAAGGCCTATCTGCTCGATCCCTCGCCGGTGCTGATGTTCAACCTGGCCCGCGCGTGCGAGGAGATGGGCGACGCCGCGAAGGCGATCGAGTACTTCCAGCTCTATCTCGACCGCCAGCCGGACGCCGCCGATCGGCCCGACATCGAGCGCAGAATCCGGGTCATGCAGGCCATCGTGGGGCGCGAACGCCCGGTCGAGCCTGCGGTCGCCACGGCGCCCCCGAGCAGCGCGGCCCCCGCCACGACGCCGACGCCGGCCACGCCCCCGCCCGGTCACAGCGTCCTGTGGCCCGTAGGATGGGCAACCCTCGGGGTCGGCGCCGCGACCGTCGGCGTGGGCATCTACTTCGGTCTCGAGGCCCAGGACGCCGAGGATGCCCACAAGGCGGCGCGCACGGGTCGAGAGAAGGAAAAGCTCGGCCAGGAGTCCGAGGACAAGGCGCTCGTCGCGAACGTCCTCTACGGGCTGGGGGGCGCCTTGCTCGTCACCGGGGGCACGTTGCTCGTCCTGGACCGACGCGGCCAAAGCGCCGCGCGCCCGACCGCGCTCATCGTGCCCGGGGGCGCCTACCTCGGCCTCGACGGCGCGTTCTGAAACGACCGCCGGCGGTCAGAGCAGCGGGCTGAAGAGGTGGGCCAGGGCCTGCTTGAGCCGCACGCCGAGTGGGCGCGCCCGCACGTCGGCGAGTGAGATCTCGACCGCGCGCGCCTGGTCCCGCTGAAAGATCCCCGCGAGCTCCGCGTTGAAGGCGGCGCCCTCGATGAAGGCGCCGGCCTCGAAGTTCAATCGGAAGCTCCGGACGTCGACGTTCGCGCTGCCGAGCAGGCACCAGTCGTCGTCGAAGATCAGGGACTTCATGTGCAAGATGCCGCCGGTGTACTCGAAGACCCGCACGCCGGTTTCGAGCAGTGACTCGTAGTACGAGCGGCTGGCGCTCTGCACGAAGGGCACGTCGCTGTAGGCGGGCACGAGGATGCGAACGTCGACCCCCCGCTCGGCCGCAGAGCTCAGCGCGACGGACATCGCCTGGTCGGGGATGAAGTACGGGGTGGTGATCCAGATGCGTCGGGCGGCGGTCGTGCACGCGAGGAAGAAGGCCTGAAAGTGGGCGTTCGAGGTCCGGTCGGGCCCCGAGGCGAGCACTCTCACGCGGACCGTGTGCACCGACGGGCGCGCGGGGCCCGAGAGTGCGTCGACGTCGTACGCGTCGTAGTACTCACGCTTCGCGAGGGCGTAGGCCTGGGCGAAGTACCAGTCCTCGGCGAAGACCTCCTGGCATTGCACGACGACGGGACCGACGAGCTTGATGCCCACGTCGAGCCAGGTCAGGTACTCGGCGCCGATGTTGATGCCGCCCAGGAACGCCGCCCGCCCGTCGACCACCACGAGCTTGCGATGATTGCGAAAGTTGATGGTGAGCCGGCGGGCAAAGAACCGCACGGGAAGAAAGACCCCCACGTAGCCGCCGGCGGCCGTCACCGGCTCGAGGAAACGACCCGCGGCGCCGGCCCCGCCGACCCCGTCGACGAGGACACGGACCTCGACACCCGCCCGGGCGCGTTCGGCGAGTAGGTCCCGAAAGCGCGCGCCGACCTCGTCGGGTTGGTAGATGTAAAACTCGAAGTGGATGTGGTGTTTTGCGCCCCGGATCTCGGCCTCGAGCGCCGCGTAGAACTCGGCCGCACCGGGCAGGAGCTCGACGGTCGACGTGCCGGGTCCAGCGAAGACGCGGTCGCTCTCCGTGAAGATGGTCCGGCGCGCCTGGTCACGTGCGGACTCGGGGGCGCACTCTTCCAAGGTGGGCGGGGCATCGCGCGAGGCCAACGTGGAGCGCAGCACCGCGAGCCGCGAGACCACGTCGGCGCGCGCCCGACGCTTTCTGCGCCGACGACGTTCCAGCGAGGTGCGTCCGATCACCCACCACGCGACCACGCCCACGAAGGGCAAGGTGATCAGCACGACCAACCACAAGGTCGCGGACCACGGCCGCGCCTGGCGTTCGAGCAAGACGCTGGGCACGCTCGAGACCGCGAGGGCGAGCGCCGTCAGCTCGAGCCAGAGCCAGGGGCTCATATCGCGTAAGGGGTGACGACCGCGGTCACCGTCTCGAGGCCCTTCTCACCCCACCGGGACTTGTAGTCCATCTCGGTTCCGAGGTCGTAGAGCCCGACTCCCTCACGCACGAGGTGCTCCATCATCTCCAGGTGGACGAGGACCCCGGGCGAAAGGCTTCGGTGACTGTCGTCGAAGCTGACCTGCAGCCCGCGGTAGGTCCCGCGAAAGACGCCGCCGAAAACGAAGGCGAGGTCACGCTCACCGAGCCGAGCGAAAACGACGCGCAAGGCGCCCCGCGCCGACAGTCGGAGAATCATGTCCCGGTAGAACCCGCGCATCGGCTCCTGGTCGATGCCGAAGCCCTCGAGGCCCTTCCACGAGCGGCGCTCGATGGCCTGGATGCGGCTCCAGGTCGAGAGCACTTGCTCCGCACCGGCCCACTGCGAGAGCACCTCGTACTCCACGCCTTCGCGCGTCGCG
This sequence comes from Bradymonadia bacterium, assembly GCA_049318805.1. Classification (GTDB taxonomy): domain Bacteria; phylum Myxococcota_A; class Bradymonadia; order UBA7976; family UBA1532; genus CANLBD01. The sequence goes on along the minus strand of JBMOFP010000045.1, from coordinate 14,564 downwards.
ACCCTGCGCGCCCTGCGGGCGTTCGCGCGAAAGCCGGAGGACCGCCGCGCGTAGAAGCCGTCGAGGCCGTCCTCCAGCGACGCCGAGTGCCGACCTGCGCGCTGTCGGAGTCCGAAGAACCAACCGCGACGGCGACAGAACTTCGCGAGGGCTCGAGCCGCGGCGCCTTCCGGCGCGAGTCCGGACAGAAAGAGGGCATCGGCCGGTGAGTCCGGGCCGACGAGCGTGGGCGCGAGCAGCTCGACGATCGGCTCGGGGTGCGGCCCGATGAAGGGGCTCGCCAGGCCCCAGGTCGCCTCGAGCGGGATCGCGGCCCGACCTCCGCCGTGCAGAGGCAACGTGGCGAGGGCGACGTAGCCCGCTTCCCCGCGAAGGACGAGGGGTTTCGCGCCGCGGGCGAAGACCCGACGGGCGGGGAGAATCCAGGCCGAGCTCGAGCAGAAGAGATCGACGTCAGGGGATTCGGCGACCCGTGCGTCGAAGGCGACAGCCTCGGCGTCGAGCTGCGCAAAACTCAAGCGAAGCACTTCGGGCGTCATCCTGCGCCGAGCTTGCACCCTCCCGCTCGGAATGGCGAGGCCTCGGCGACGGACCGGCGCGCGGATGGACGCCCCCCGGACCGCATGATAAGGAACGCGCGCACGGACCGGGGGAGCGCAGCATGAAGCTGGGGGTGTTGAAAGAGACGCATCCGGGGGAGCGGCGGGTCGCCGCGACACCGGAGAGCGTGCGTAAGCTCGTGGAGCTCGGCTTCGAAGTGCACATCGAGCACGCCGCGGGCGCCGAGGCGAACTACGGCGACGCCGCCTACGAGGCCGCGGGCGCCCGCATCGCCGCCAACCCGCGAGAGACCGTCGCCGGGGCCGGGGTCGTGCTGAAGCTGCGCGCACCGAGCGAGGCCGAGGTGGACCTGCTCGATCCCGGCACGACCCTGATCTCGTTCCTGTGGCCGGCGCAGAACCCGACGCTCGTGGAGCGCATCGCCGCGCGGGGATTGACCGCCCTGGCGATGGACCGCATTCCCCGCACCACACGCGCCCAGAAGATGGACGCGCTCAGCTCGACGGCGAACCTGGTGGGGTACCGCGCCGTGGTCGAGGCGGCCGCCCAGTTCGGCTCGTTTTTCACCCAGCAGATCACGGCGGCGGGCAAGTGTCCGCCGGCGCGGGTCCTGATCATCGGCGCCGGCGTGGCCGGACTCGCCGCGATCGGCACGGCGCGCGGCCTGGGCGCCATCGTGCGCGCGTTCGATACCCGCGCGGCCGTGCGCGAGCAGGTCCAGAGCCTCGGCGCCGAGTTCCTCGAGGTGACGCTGGCCGAGGACGGGGACGGTGGCGGCGGGTACGCGCGTGAGATGAGCCCGGCCTTCATCGAGGCCGAGATGGCGCTGTTCATGGAGCAGGCGCGGCAGGTCGACGTGGTCATCACCACGGCGCTCATCCCCGGCAAACGCGCGCCGATCCTGTGGCCCAAGACCCACGTCGAGGCGATGAAGCCCGGCTCGGTCATCATCGACCTCGCCGCCGAGCAAGGCGGCAACTGCGAGCTGACCCGCGCCGGCGAGATCGTGGTGCACAACGGCGTGAAGGTGGTCGGCTTCACCGACTACGCGAGCCGCCTCGCCACGACGGCCAGCAACCTCTACTCCACGAACCTCGTTCACCTGCTGACCGACCTGGGCGGTGGGCTGCGCTGGAACCTGAACCTGGACGACGAGATTCTTCGCGGGGTGACCGTGGTGCGGCAGGGCGAGGTTCTGCCGCCCCCGCCGCCCGTCCAGCCCTCTCCGGCCGCGGCCCCGGCGGCGAAGCCGGCGACCGCCGCGGCGAAGCCCGCCGCTGCGCCGAAGCCCGCCGCTGCGCCGAAACCCGCGCGCAGTCATGGTCACAGTGAGCCTGATGCCCCGGGGAGCGGCACGGTGCCGGCCGCCATCGGACTCGCTCTCGCCGCGCTGTGGCTCTGGTTGCGCTTCGCGACCGGGTCGGACGCGGTCGGCGACGCGACGACCGCTTTCCTTCAGCACCTCACGGTTTTCGTGCTCGCGTGTTTCGTCGGCTGGCAGGTCGTGTGGAACGTGAGCGCGGCGCTCCACACGCCGCTCATGAGCGTCACCAACGCCATCAGCGGGATCATCCTGCTCGGCGGCATGCTGCAGGCGAAGGGCGACCCGCTCTCGCCCGCCACACTCCTCGGCACGGCCGCGATCCTGTTCGCGGTGATCAACGTCGCCGGGGGATTTCTCGTCACGCAGCGCATGCTGAAGATGTTCCGGAAGTGAGGGCGTCGCGATGCACAGCTTGAAGGTCGAAGACGCGCTGCTCACGGTCGCCTACATCGTCTCGTCGGTCCTCTTCATCCTCAGCCTGCGCGGGCTGTCCAGCCAGGTGACGGCGCGTCGCGGCAACGCCTACGGCCTCATCGGCATGGGTATCGCCGTGGTGGCCACGCTGCTCCACAGCGGCGTGAACGCTTATGCGAACCTCCTGCTCGCCCTGGTCGTCGGCGCCGGCATCGGCGCGCTCATGGCGGCCCGCGTCGCGATGACGGCCATGCCCGAGCTCGTCGCGCTCTTGCACAGCTTCGTCGGCCTCGCGGCCGTCCTCGTAGGCTATGCGAGCTACCTCGGTGACCACGGGCACGGAGCCGGCGGCCGCACGATCCTTCTGGTCGAGATCTTCATCGACGTCTTCATCGGCGCGCTCACCTTCACGGGCTCCATCGTGGCCTTCTTGAAGCTTCGCGGGAGCGTGAGCGGCAAGCCGCTGCTGTTGCCGGGGCGCCACGCGCTGAACCTCGCGCTGTGCATCGGCAGCATCGCGCTCGGGGTCATGTTCGCGCGGGCCGAGGGCACCTCCGGGATGATGCCGCTGCTGGCGATGTCCGTGTTGTCGTGTGTGCTCGGCGTCCACCTGGTGCTCGCCATCGGCGGCGCGGACATGCCCGTCGTCGTCTCGATGCTCAACAGCTACTCCGGCTGGACGGCCTCGGCCGCGGGCTTCATGTTGTCCAACGACCTGCTCATCGTCACGGGCGCGCTCGTCGGTTCGAGCGGCGCGATCCTGAGCTACATCATGTGCCGCGCGATGAACCGTTCGATCTGGAACGTCATCTTCGGCGGTTTCGGCGCCGACCCACCGGCCGGAGCGACCAAGAGCGCCGGTCCGGTGCCCGAGGGCGAGGTGCGAGAGACCTCCCTGGACGAAACCGCCGAGGCGCTCGCCGGCGCGCGGCAGGTCATCTTCGTGCCCGGCTACGGCATGGCCGTGGCCCGCGCCCAGCACGCCGTCCAGCAAATCACCGACGTGCTCCGCCAGCGCGGCATCGACGTGCGGTTCGCCATTCACCCCGTCGCCGGTCGCCTGCCGGGGCACATGAACGTGCTGCTGGCCGAGGCCAACGTGCCGTACGACATCGTGCTCGAGATGGACGAGATCAACCACGAGTTCTCGAGCACCGACGTGGTGCTCGTCATCGGCGCGAACGACATCGTGAACCCGGGCGCGCAGACGGACACCTCGAGTCCAATCTACGGCATGCCCGTGCTCGAGGTCTGGAAGTCGGGGCGCGTCGTCGTGCTCAAGCGCAGTCGAGGCGCGGGCTACGCGGGGGTCGACAACCCGCTCTTCTACCACGAGAACGCCCGCATGCTTCTGGGTGACGCGAAGCAGACGATGGACAACCTGCTCGGACGCCTTCGCGACGCCTGAGCGTTCCGGGCGTCCGCGTCAGAAGCGAATGCCGACGCCGACCATGCCGTAGCTGCCGCGCTGCTGGTCGTGCCCGGCCTTGCCCTCGACGAACCAGTTCTTCTTTTTGTCCTCGCGACGCACATACGCCTCGGCGCTGTGTCCGGTCTGCGAGTTGTAGCCATAGCGGCCGCCGGCCTGCCACGTGCCGTCCGCGTTCTGCCAGTTCGCGCCCACGGTCCCTTGCGTCTCGCGGCCGCCGTTCGCGCCCTTCTTGTTCTCGATTTCGGCCTCGGCCTTGAGCGTGCCCCCGAGCAAGGGCACCTGGGCCTCGATGCGGCCCTTGATCTGCTCGAGCGAGATGTTCCGGAACGTGCCGAGCTTGGCCTCGATGGAGGCGCTCACACCGTCCGCGATCTTGAACTTCGTCTTGAGGTCCGGGATCTTCGCGTTGGCGACGACCATCCCGATCGCCGCGAGCAGCGCGACGGTCGCAATCTCACGCGGGTGGGCGTCCACGTACTGAGCGAGGCTCTCGCTCATCTCGCGGCCCGGGCCGGAGTCCATGTACTCGTCCACGACGGGCTTCAACGTGGTCTCGAGCGCGCTGCCGAAGGCCTCGAGCGCCTTCGGATCGCTGTTCGGCGAGAGCTGGCCGAGCTGGCCGGTCAGATAGCCGACCGCGGCGTCCAGGGCCTGGTTCGCGTAGCCGGTCATCTTGGCGGGCGTGACCGCGCCGGCCACGGCCTTGTAGAGCTTCTCGCCCAGGTACTTGCCGAGCACGGCCTGGTAGTTCTCGAGGCCGTTGGTCTTCGCTTCGGGCACGGCCGCCGGGGGCGGGGCCGCAGCCGTCGCGGCCGCGTCGCCGGGACCACCGGCGCCCTCGGTCCCTGGCTGCTTCTGGAGTGACTTGAGGTAGTCGGCCTGTGCCGTCGCCTGGCGTGGGTTGGCGGTTGCGGCGGGCGCGCGTGCCGCCGAGGCCCCCTGCGTCGCGGCCTGCGTCTGACCTGCCTGGGTCCTCTCGGGCATGACCACCTCCTGCGCGCAGTGTAGTCGAAGCCACGACCACGACGCACGCCCCTCGACAGCGCGGTTTCACAGTTCGTCGGTCACGACCTCGACGGCGGCGCTCGTCGTCCCCTTGACGGCCGCGTGGTAGGGAATCAGCACGTCGACCGTGAAGTCGAAGCTCCGCGTCCACAACCCGATCTGGCCATCCCCACGGACCCGGGCGCGCACCCGCACCCCGGCTTCGGGGTCGCGCGGCGGCAGACCCTGTCCGCGGTCGAGCTCGGCGGCGACCTCGTCGGGCGCGATGAAGACCTCGATGCGATGGTCGGTGGGGTCGTAACCGGCGTTTTGGATGGTCTTGCGCACCAGCTCACGCACGGTCCGCCGGTCGATCCGCGCGGCGGAATCGAGCGTGGCCGCGGCCGCGGTGACGGCGTGCGCGAGCTCGGCCTCTCGGTAGGTCCCGAAGAGCACCGTGCCGACGACCGCAGCCACGGCCAGCACCGCGAGGCCGACACCGAAAAACTGCGACGCCGCGGAGCGTTCGGGCCGTAGGTTCAGCTCGACGATGAGCGACTCCACGGGGGCCGGGTTCGCCTCGCCGTGCACACCGATGGGCCTCGACGGACTCCTGCCGGGGTGCTCGTGCGCACCGGAGCGCGGGTGCCCGCCGCTGGTGTGGCCTCCCCGCGTTCGCGACCCCGTGCTCGCCGCGGCCTCCGCGCGCGCCGCGGCCAGTGTGCGGGCCTTCTCCCGCGCCTCATCCGCGCGCCGACGCATCGCCGCGTGCGCATCCTCGGCGCCGCCGCGCGCCGCGGCCTCCGCCTCCGCCAGCCGCCGTTCGAGCAGCGCGAGGCCTGCCGCGCGCGACGCCGCTGGAGCACCGACGGACGGCACGACCGTGCACCGGACCCGCGTCTGCGCGAGGATCCACCGGGCCATGCGGTCCGCCTCCGCCTCCGTGGGCAGGTCCAGGACCCAGGCCGGCTCCGACCGAAGTCGCGTCTCGAACTCCGCGGCCGTCTCCCCGCTGATTTCGCTGAGCGTGTCCCTGACCTGCGCCCAGACCTCGGGGAGCGGGTTGCCCTGGATGGGCGTGGGCAGCAGGAGTCGATGATTCATCTGAGACGGCACTGTGCCGGCGGACCGTCGCGCGGACAAGTCGGCGGCGGGGGGCTACGTTGACACTCGGGGGGGGCTCGCTTAGCGTGCCTGCCATGCCGAACAAGGTCCTCATCATCGACGCGGACATCGAGTTCAGCGAGCAGCTCCAGGAAGCGCTCCAGACCCTGGGCCTCGAGGTCGAGTCCACGCCCCACGGCAACGAGGGGGTCGATCTCGCGAGCCTCGACACACCTTCCCTGGTCGTGCTCGGCATGATGGACGCGAAGGGCGCGGGCTACGGCCTCTGCAGCAAGCTTCGGCGGCGTGCGCCGGACGTGCCCGTGCTGATGGTGATCGACCGTGACGAGGAGGGCTCCGAGCGCCTCGAGCGTCACCGCGCCCTGAAGACCTGCGCGGATGCGTATCTCGTGCGGCCGCTCACGCTCGCCACGCTCGCGGCACACGTGAACTCGCTCGTGCCCGCGGGCGCAATCGTGCCGCCGGGGGACGAGGAGCAGCTCATCGGCGACTCGGCCATGGTGCCGAACGACTCCCTGCTCGGCGGCAGCCTCTTCGACGAGAAGGAGCTGCGCGAGCTCGAGCTCGAGGCGGACCAGGCGTTCTCGTCCCTCGTCGTCGACCCGCTGTCTCCGGACGGCGGCAGCGTGCTCGACGCCGGCCCGGAGTTCGCGGTCGAGGACGACGAGCTGCGCGAGGAAGCCTCGATGCCGACGCCCAAACCCCACCCCGTGCCCGCCGACATGCTGGACGGTGAGCTGGAAGAGGAAGCACCCGAGGACCGCACTCGGCAGGTCTCGTCGTCGGCCTTCGAGGACCACCAGCCGACCGTCGCGCGCACCGGCACCCCGCCCCCGCGCGCCCTCGGTCCCGTGCTCAGCGAAACAGAAGCCCTGGCCCAGGAGGCCGCGCACTTCGAGCGCGACAACCGCGCGTTGCGGCAACGGGTCGCGGAGCTCCAGCAAGAGCTCAAGGTCGCTCAGGAAAACCTCGGGCGTCGCGAAGCCGAGCAGCAGACGGTGCGTTCGACCGACTCGGTCGCGAAGCGTGAGCTGCTCGAGGTCCGTGAAGACCTCAACCGCCGCGAGCGCGAGGTTCTGGAGCTGCGCGACCGGCTGACCTCGCGAGACCGCCAGCTCATGGACCTGGGCGACCAGCTCGACCTGCACCGCGGCGAGAAAGAGCGCTTCGAGGCCGACCTTCGAGCGTCCGAAGCTCGCCTCACGGCCTCGCAAGCGGCGCGTGAAGAGGTCGAGCGCGAGATCGAGAGCCTGCGTGTGCGCCTCTCTGAAACGCGCGTGCGCTTGGAGAAGGCGCGCGAAGAGGCCGAGAAGACCTACGAGGAGATCAAGGCGACCCAGAAGAAGTCGTCTGCCGAGCTGCAGGCCGCCAAAGAGAGCGGGGCGCAGGCGCTCGTCGAGGCCGAGGAGCGCCACACCATGCGCCTCGCCGGGGCAGAGGCGCGATTGGCGAACGCCCAGCAGGCGGCGGAGGTCGGTCGCCTTCACGCGGAGCGCACGATCGCCGAGCTGAAGCAGGCGCACGCCGAGACCCTGGAATCGGCGAAGGCCGCGCACGCCGCGGCCCTGGAGTCTGCGAACGCCGCGCACGCCGAGACCCTGGAGTCCACGAACGCCGCCCACGCCGAGGCCCTCGCCCAGGCCGCTCGGGAGAGCGCCGCCGCGCTCGAGGCCGCTGCCGAGGCGCGAGCCGCGGCGGAGCGCGCGTTGCGCGAAGCCCACGCCGAAGCCGTCGCCGAGGCGAAGGCCGCCCACGACTCGCGCCTCTCGTCGCTCACCCGCGCCCACGCCGAAGAGGTCGAGGGCCTGGAGCATGGGCAGGCCGAGCTCGAGGCCGAGTTGGAGCGCGCCCGCAGCGCGCACGCCGCCGAGTCCCAGGCCACGGCGCAGGCCCACGCGGCCACCGTCGAGCGGTTGCGGTCGGAGCACGCCGAGACGCTCGCGACCTTCCGCGCCGGGAGTGAGGCGCGCATCGCCGACCTCGAAGGACAAAACCAACGAGAGACCGCGCGCGCCGTGGCGGCCGAGACCGAGGCCGCCCGCTTCAAGAGTGACCTCGCGGCCAGCGGGAAGCTCCTGGAGGAAGAGACGCAGCGCGCGTCCGAGCTGCAGCGCACGCTCGAGGCGGCGCTCTCGGCGGAACGCAAAGGGCGCGCCGATGACGTCGCCGAGCGGGACGCCCGCATCGTCGACCTCGAGACCCAGCTCGTCGAGGTGCGTCGCCGCTCCGCCGAGCAGGACCAGAGCATCGAGTCGCTCAGCGACGAGGTCGCCGAGCGTGAGAACGAGGTCGCCGCGCGACAGCGGGACATCGTGGTGCTCCAGGGGGCGAAGGCTTCGGCGGAGGCGAAGGGCGTGGCCCTGGAGGCCGAGCTCTCCGCCGCGCGCGCGGCCGTCGACAAGGCCCGGACCGCCCTCGGGGTCGCGCAGGCGTTCCTCGAACGCGCCGAGGTCGGCACCGACGACGCGAACGGCGCCTGATGCGCGCGGTCGACCTGATCGAGCGCAAGCGGGACGGCGGCGCGCTCACGGCCGATGAGCTGCGTTTCCTGGTGGACGGCACGACGACGGGGGCGCTGCCGGACTACCAGATGGCCGCGTTCCTGATGGCGGTCTACTTCCGCGGCATGAGCCCGGAAGAGCTCGCCCCGTGGACGGAAGCGATGCTGAACTCCGGCAGCGTTCTGAGCTTCGCCGACCTCTCCGGGGTGTGCGTCGACAAACACAGCACCGGGGGCGTCGGCGACAAGATCAGCCTGCCCCTGGCCCCCCTGGTCGCCGCGTGCGGGGTGCGTGTGCCGATGGTGAGCGGACGCGGTCTCGGCCACACGGGCGGCACCCTCGACAAGCTCGAGAGCATCCCCGGCTTCTCGACGCAGCAGACCACCGCGCGCTTTCGAGAGCTCGTCTCGACGCTGGGGCTCGGCCTCATCGGCCAGACCGCCGACATCGCGCCCGCCGACAAGCGCCTGTACGCGCTGCGAGACGTCACGGCGACGGTGGAGTCCATTCCGCTCATCGCAAGCTCGATCATGTCGAAGAAGCTCGCCGAGGGCATCGACGCGCTGCTCCTCGATGTGAAGGTCGGCAACGGGGCGTTCATGCGCTCCGTCGACCAGGCCCGCACGCTCGCGCGCACCATGGCCGAGATCGGCGCACGCATGGGCAAACGTGTGGTCGCCTACCTGACCGACATGAACCAGCCCATCGGCACCGCGGTCGGCAACGCGCTCGAGGTGCGGGAGAGCATCGACATCCTACGGGGATGCGGACCCGCGGACACCCGCCGCCTCACGCTCACCTTCGCCGAGGAGATGCTGCGCCTCGGGGGCGTCGAGCCCGCCCTGGCCCAGCAGGCCCTGGACGATGGTCGCGCGCTGGACCGGTTCCGGGCGCTCGTGGAGGCGCAGGGCGGTGATCCGCGCGCCATCGACGACCCCGACCGACTCCCGACGGCCCGTCACGTCGTGCCGATGCTCGCCCCGCGCTCGGGGTGCGTGCAGCGCATCGACGCGCGCGCGATTGGCGTCGGTGCGATGTGCCTCGGCGCCGGGCGTGCGCGTAAGGAAGACCCCATCAACCCCGCCGTCGGCGTGATGATGAACGCCCGCATCGGAGATTGGGTGGTCGCGGGAGAGCCGCTGCTCTTCATCCACCACGACGACGCGGGCCTGGACGAGGCCCGTCGACACTTCGAGTCGGCGTTCGTGCTCGGGGAGGCCCCCACCGAACCGCCGCCGTTGCTCATCGACCGCATCGACTGAGGTCCACTCATGCCGCCGGAGACCGCACCGAACCCCCTCATCGAAGCGCTCCGGAACCACACGGTGGATGTGCCGCTGGAGGGTCGCCTCGTCAGCCTGCTCGGGCTCTGCGTGCTCATGGGCATCGCCTGGTCCATGAGCACGAACCGCCGCATCGTGCCGTGGCGCGTGGTGGGTTGGGGGGTGGCGCTCCAGCTCGCCTTCGCGCTCTTTGTGCTGCGCACCGACATCGGGCTCGCGTTCTTCAGCAGCGTGAACGCGGGCGCGAACACACTCATCGGCTTCTCGCAGCAGGGTCTCTCGATGGTCTTCGGCGACCTCGTGCAGAAGTACCCGCTGGCCTTCAGCGCCTTGCCCGCGATCATCTTCTTCGGCGCCCTGATGAGCGTCCTGTACCACCTGCGCGTGATGCAGGCGATCGTCTGGGTCTTCGACGTCGCGATGCGTCGCACCATGAAAACCAGCGGCGCCGAGACCCTCGCGGCCTCGGCCAACATCTTCGTGGGCCAGACCGAGGCCCCGCTCCTGATCCGCCCCTATGTCGACCGCATGACCCGCAGCGAGCTCATGGCGGTCATGGTCGGCGGCTTCGCGAACGTCGCCGGGGGTGTTTTCGTGGTCTACATCTCGCTTTTCGGGGACAAGTTCCCGGATTTGGCGGGGCACCTGCTCACGTGCAGCATCCTCTCGGCGCCGTCTTCGCTGCTGATCGCGAAGCTCATGGTCCCCGAAGAGGAGACACCCGTCACCGCGGGCATGAAGGCGAAGTGGGAGCCCACGGACGCGGGCAACGTCGTCGACGCCGCGGCGCGGGGCGCGTGGGACGGCGTGCTGCTCACCGTCAACGTCGTGGCCATGCTCATCGCGTTTGTGGCCCTCGTGGCGATGCTCAACGCCCTGCTCGGCTGGCTCGGCGGGTTCGTCGGTTTCCCGGAGCTCACGATGCAGCTCGTCCTCGGCAAGCTCATGGCGCCGTTGGCCTGGGTGCTCGGCGTGCCGGCCGTAGACGCCGCGGCCGTGGGCCAGCTCATCGGCACAAAGACGATCCTCAACGAGTTCGTCGCGTACAACGACCTCGCGACCATGTTGGACCAGGGTCGGCTCGTCGAGCCGCGCTCGGCCCTCATCGCGAGCTACGCGCTGTGCGGCTTCGCGAACATCTCGAGCGTCGCCATTCAGATCGGGGGCATCAGCCTGCTCGCCCCGGGCCGCCGGCAGGACGTCGTGAAGCTCGGCTGGCGCGCCATGATCGGCGGCTCGCTGTCCACGTTCATGTGCGCGACCGTCGCGGGCATCGTGGCGTGACGGCCGGCTCCTCTGGGCCCGTCGAGTACGACCCGGACGCCGACCTCGACGACGCGCTGTACGACTCGGACCCCGTCGTTCGAGACGCCGCGCGCGGGCGGGTCGCGGAGCGCGCGGAACCGCGCACCGTGGACACGCTCGTGCGCGCGCTCGACGCCGCGCACCGGAGCACGCGCCGGCGCGCCGGGCGCATTCTGGCCGAGATGCGCCCCGAGCGGACCCGGGCGCGGCTGGTCGACGCCGTCTTGAACGCGGAGACCCACGCCGAGCGCCTCCGGGCCGGCGCGGCGCGGGCGCTCGCCCTGCTCGGCGGCGTGGACGAGCCCGCGCTCGGCCAGGCCCTACGAAACGATCCCAGCCCCCGCGTTCGCCGCGCGTGCGCGTCCCACGCGACCCCGGCCGAGGCGCTCCTTGCCGGACTGCGAGATTCGGCACCCGAGGTCGTCGAGGCGTGCGTGGAGGCCCTCTCCGCCCGCGCGCTCCCCCTCCCCGAGGCCGACCGGGCGGCCCTCGCGGAGCGCTTCGGCACCACGCTCGCGGCCTTCACGCGCCTCCTCGCGCGCTCGTCGCCCACGAGCCCCGAGACCTGCGCCGCGGCACGCGCCGGGGACGCGTCGGCGCTGGACCATCTCGCCCACGCACCGACCTGGCGGGCGCTCCTCGAAGGCCCGCACCGCGTCGCCGCCGCCTGGGCCCTGGTGACCTACGCGCCCGATGCCCTCGCAGCCCTGAGCCGCGACGCCGACCCCGCCGTTCGAGCCGCCGCGGTGCGCGCCGTTGGACGCGCCGACCCGGCGATCCTCGCGGCCGCGTTGGCGGACCCGGACCCCACCGTGCGCTGGCACGCACGGCGGGTCGCCGCCGGGGACTTCGAGGCGCTGGAAGACCGGCTCGCGCCCCATGCCCGAAGCGACGCCCCTTCGGCGCGCCCACCCTACGGACTCAACGGTCCGACGTTGCCGGCGACGCCCCCGCGCGTCCCGGCCGCGCTCGCGCTTTGCCACAACCGGTTGGACGTGAACCTGGGGGTCGCGGTGCGCAGCGCCGAGGCTTGCGGCCTCGAGGAGGTGGTGCTGGTCGGCCGCGGTGAGCTGCTCCGCACCGCCGCGCGCGGCACGGAGCGTGTGCTGCCGGTCCGCGCGGTCCCGGACGCCGAGGCGCTCCTGCGAGAGGCCCGGGCGCACGGGCGCCAGCTCGTGGTGGTGCAGCAGACCCCGAGGAGCGTGCCGTACCACCGCGCGGAGTACCCCCCGACCCCGCTCTTTGTCCTCGGCGCCGAGGACGACGGTGTGCCTGCCGTGCTTCGGCGCGCCGCCGACCTGCTCGTCGAGATCCCCATGTGGGGGGTCATCGACAGCCTCAACGTCGCCACGGCCGCGACCTGTGTGCTGTTTCACTGGCGAGCGCACCGCGACGCGTGAGGCGCGTCGTCGATCAGAAGTCCGGCGTGACGCCGAGCAGCCGGGCGACGGTGCGCTCGAAGAGGGTCAGACTGCGCTCCCCTCCGCCCTCGGGGTACGCACCGTAGGCGGCGACGAGGGCCGGCATGCGCGCCACGACCAGCGCCGCCCGCGCGGCCAGCCGGGGGACACGGGTCACGACCGAAGCGAAGGCCGCGACATCGTCGGGGCCGGGATAGGGCAGGCGCTGGTCGAGGCCGCGACGCATCGACGCCGCGCTCACCACACCCGCCCGGATCAACGCCCCCTGGGCCGAAGCGTCCAGCCGCTCCGTGAGGCGCCGGAAGAGGTCGTAGGCCGCCAGCGTGCCGCCCCACCGCCGCAGAAACGCGGCCGCGTAGCGATTCAGGCCGCGTTCGTTCCCGGGATCGGCGGCGTCCACGGACTCGGCCAGCGTGCGGGCGGCGAGGAGCCCGAAGCCGACGCCGCTCCCATGGGCCGGAAAGACCATGCACGCCGCGTCTCCCACGAGCGCGATCCCCGGCGCGACCAGGCGGGAGTAGGGTCTGCGGACCGGGATGAGGCCGGCGCCCCCGAAACGGACAGGCCCGATCCACGGATGCTCGGCGCACAGGCGATCCACGAGCGCCGGGCCCGAGGCACCGGGCCCCCCCACGAGCGCGCCCGTCAGGAGCTCCGCCTCGTGGCCGTCGGCGTCGACGGCGAGGTTCGTCACGCTGTAGCCCCCTGCCACGGCGGGTCGACTGAGGACCTCGTCGGGCGCGAGCCCGTAGCGCGCGCGCCAGGCCGCCGCGGCGTCGGGATCGAGCACCTCGCGCACCTCCATCGCCGCGGAGCAAAGGTCCCCCGCGGCGAGCGCCGGGCAGCTCTTCGCGAGGGCCGGGACCTCTCGCCGAAGCGCCCCGTTCGTGCCCGTCGCGTCGACGAAAAGCGCCGCGCGCAGTCGCCCCGCGGAGGTCTTGAGCGCCACGGCGCGGCCACCCTGCATCTCGAGCCCAGCGAGCCGCGTTCCGCCCAGCAGCACGACACCGGCGGCGCTGGCGTCGGCCTGCAAGCGACCGACCAGGCCGCGCATGTCCACGCCGAGGCAAGGGTTCTCCGCAACACTCAGCTGCGTCCCATCGACCGAGACCGTGAAGCGACCGCCGCCGCCCCGCAGCTCGGGCGACGTGGGTCGTGTGAGGCCGGCCTCGTCGAACATCCACCCCGGTACGAAGTTCACCCAGCGCGCTCCGCTGCGTTCGAGTGGGCGCGCGTCCACCAGGGCGACCCGCAACCCGCGCAGCGCGAGCGCACGCGCGGCGGCGCTGCCGGCGCTGCCGGCCCCGACCACGACGGCGTCGAAGGCCCTCACGTCGAGCCGCCCGTAGGACCGGCGTCGCGGGGCGCGCGGCCCCGCGCACGCTCGAGTTCACGGAAGACCCCGGCGACCATCGAGAGTTCGGCGGGGTTCGCGCGCGCACGCCCCAGCAGGCGCTTCAGGCGGCGCACGAACCCCGCGGCCGTGCGGCCCGGCGGGTACGCGAGCGTCTCGCAGATGCGCTCGATCTCGGCGTAGACGGCGAGGCGCGCGGGCGCCCGCCCGGGCCGCTCCGTAGGCTCATCGGCCCGTGGGCCGGACGACTCCGCGCCCCGGTGGAGCTCGTAGAGCACACAGGCGACCGCTTGACCGAGGTTCATGGAGGGGAAACGCGCCGAGGTCGGCACCTCGACGATTGCGTCGCACAGGTCCAGGGTCTCGAGCGAGAGCCCGGTCCGCTCGTTGCCGAAGAGCACGCCGCAGGTCGAGCCGGCCGGCAGGCGCGCGCCGAAGCCGACGGAGGTCCAGCGCGGCGCCCCCGCCTGGTCATGCACTCGGCGGCTCGTGCCGACGACAAAGTCGAGGCCCGCGAGGGCGGCGCGGGCGTCGGTGTAGCGCTCGAGGGGCAGCGTCTCGAGCGCCCCGGCCGAAAACTCGTGCAGCGCGTCCAGGGGAAAGTCCCGCGCGCCGCACACACGCACCGCGCGGGCCTCGAAGTTGGCGGCGGCGCGAATCGCGGGCCCGACGTTGCGCACGTCGGCCGGATCGCACAGGACGACGACGACGTCGGCGCTCAAGCGCTGCCGAGCCCGAACACCACCGCGAGCACGAGACCCGCGGCCACCGCGAAGCCGACGCCGAGCCACAGCACGCGTCGGTTGGGGCCCGGCGTGACGCTCTTCGGGGCGGCCTGCGGTGACGCGACCGCCGGCGCC
>JBMOFP010000044.1:0-36170 GCA_049318805.1 Bradymonadia bacterium | reverse complement strand
TCGACTCTGGCGCCGGGGCCGATTCGACCAGGGTCGGGGGGGCGGTCGTCGGGCTCGCGAGGCTCGGCGGGGCGTTGGACACGACGCTCGGGGTCATATCGGGAGACGGCGGCCCGGGTCGCGCCGTCGCCTGTGCGACGTGGGGCTCCGACCCCCGGTGCGAAGTTTGCCACCAGAGCGCGAGGCCCATCAGCAAGGCGAGCACCGCGGCGCCGAGCACATAGACCCGCGCCGGCGCCCCTTGCCGGGGTGCGGGCTCGCCGGGCGAGGTCCCGAAAACCCCCGTCCCAGCAGACAGTGTGTCCACGCTCACCGGCGGCGGCGGGGCCTCGGGGGGCCTGGGCGGCGACGCCTGGGCCGGCAGGGTGGAAGCGGGCTGCGAGACCTCGGCGGGCTCGCGACCCTCGGCCAACGCGCTCACGAACGCGCGCAGGCGCGCCGGCGTCCACGTCGGCATCGCCCGGTCGAAGGCCTCACCGGCGGCCTCGAGGGACGGGTAACGATCCCCGGGCTCGCGGGCGAGCATGCGCCCGACCACCGACGCGACCGGCTCGGGGATGCGTTCGTTCAGGGTGCGGATGTCGGGATGGCCGCCCCGGAGGATCGCCGACAGCACCGCGAGGGGTGTGGGGCCGATGTACGGGGGTCGGCCCGTGAGCAGCTCGTAGAACGTGACCCCGAGCGCGTACTGGTCGACGGCGGGCCCGAAGTCCTCGCCGGTGGCCTGCTCGGGAGCGATGTACGTGGGCGTGCCCAGGAACTCGCCCGTGCGGGTCAGGTGGGTGTCGCCGCCCACGACCTTCGCGATGCCGAAGTCCGACAGCTTCACGCGGCCATCGCGGCCGAGCAGCACGTTGCCCGGCTTCACGTCTCTGTGCACCACACCCTGGGCGTGTGCGGCCGCGAGCGCGTCGAGCACGGGTCGGAGCAGCCCCACCACGTGCTCCGTCGACATCGGCAGGCGTGTGCGCACGGCCTTCGAGAGGTCGACGCCGTCCACGAGCTCCATCACCATGGCGACGCCCTCGTCCCGCGCGACGACGTCGTGGATCTTCACGATGTTCGGGTGCTCGAGGCGCGCAAAAATCCGGGCCTCCCGCAGAAAACGCGCGCGCACGTCCTCGCTCTCGACGAGGTCGTCATGGAGCATTTTCACGGCGACCGGGCGGTCCAATACACGGTCGTGCGCAAGGTAGACGCGCGCCATGCCCCCGCTGCCCAGGCGCTCCCCGAGCACGTAGCGGTCCGCGAGGATCTGTCCGGTGGCCGTGCGTGTGCTCACGCGGACGTCACTTCTTCTTGCCCTTCGGGGCCGGAAGGCGATTGCCCTGGGCGTCCAGCCGGTGCACAGGCACACCGAGGCTCTCGAAGGACGGACCGACCGCCGCGAAGTCGCCGGAGACGACGATGATGTAACCCGCGCTCGTGCCGACGCTGGTCGCGACCTTCGCGATGCCCTCGGCGGTCACGGCCCCGACGCGCTTCGGCCAATCCTGGTACCACGTCACGGGACGCCCGTAGAGCGGGAGCTCGGCGACCTGGGCCGCGACGCCGCCCATGTTCTCGAACCGCGACGGGAAGCCCAGGAGCAGGCCCTCGCGCGCCGACCGCTCCTCCTCCGCCGAGATGGGACGCGTCGTGCGAGAGGCCTCGAGGTCGCGGAAGATCTCGTCGATGCTCTCCCGGGTGTGCGGCGCCTTGACGAGCGCGCCGACCGAGAAGAAACCGGCGTGGGCCCACCGCGTGAACTGACTACGGGCGCCGTAGGTGAAGCCCTTCTCTTCTCGGAGCTTCAGGTTGATGCGGCTCGTGAACGCGCCGCCCATGGCCCAGTTGTAGACCGTGGCCTCGAAGAGGTCGGGCGCCGAGGCGCCGTCGGCCCGCTGTGCGACGGCGATCGCCGACTGGGACGCGCCCGGGTGGTCGATGAAGTACACGGCCTTCTCGGCCATGCTCGAGTCCACGGGTTGAAACGCGACCTTGAGGTTGCCGACCCACTCGCCGAAGTACCGCAAGAGCTCGGTTTCGACCTTCGCACGCTCGATCGAACCCACGACGATGAACGCCGCACCCTGGGGGATGAAGCCGCCCCGGTACTGGGCGACGGCGTCGTCGATCTTCAGCTTCGAGATCGTGTCGCGCACGCCGTCCGCGGGCATCGCGCCGTAGCCGTTGCCGAAGAGCACCCGGCGAAGCGCGACGCTGCGGGTCGACGCGGGGTCGGCCTCGGACGCGAGCGCGCCGGCGATGCGCTGTGCCTTCCGGCGCTCGAACTCCACGCTGCTCAGGTCCGGCCGCAGCGCGACGTCCGCGAACAAAGCCAGCGTGTCGGCGAAGGTGTCCGCCAGGGTATCGACCGAGAGCACGACGGCATCCGTGCTGACGCTCGAGGTGTAGTCGGCCCCGAGGCGCTGCCACGCTTCGCCCAGCTGAAGGGCGTTGCGCCCCGCGGCGCCTTCGTCGAGCAGGTCGGCCATCAGCGCCGTGGCGCCGGCCTTGCCGGGCGGGTCCGAGCTGGAGCCGCCGGGAACGACCAATGACACGGAGACCAGAGGCACATGGGTCTGCGGGACAAAATAGACACTCACCCCGTTCGGCATCGTCCAGGTCTCGACCGTCGGGGGCACCCAGGTCCGCGCGGACGAGGGGCTCGGCAACTTCGAGAAGTCGGCGGCGGGCTGCGTGGGGGCCGCGCTCGGGCTCGACGGCGGGGGCGGGGCGTCATCCGGCTTGCGGTCCGAGGTCGAGCAGGCGGCGGCGACGAGGCCCAGGAAGGTCAACGCGTTGCACGTTGTGCGAGCGAGGGTCATCACGGCTTGCCTCCCGCCGGGGCCTTGCCCTCGGGCACGATGTCGATGCGCACGTACTTGTCGAGCGTGAGGGTCTTGCGCGCCGCCTCGTGCACCGCGGCGGGTGTCAGGGACGTGTAGCGCGCCAGGTCCTGCGCCAGGCCGTTGGGGTTCCCGGTGAAGTGGTAGTAGTCCGAGAGGAGCAGCGCACGCGAGAGCGCGCCCTCGACGCGGCCGTAGAACGACTTGCGCCACCCGGACAACACCCGCGCGAGCTCGTCGTCCGTGGGTGGCGCCTCGAGCGCCTTGCGCAGCGACGCCAACATCGCCGTGGCGAGGGCCTCGCGCGTCTGCCCGGGCGACGCCGTCGCCATCACCACGTAGTAGCCCGAGAGGAGCTGGCTCGATTGAAAGGCCGAGACGTCCTTCGCAATCTTCTGCTCGTAGACCAGGGGCTGATACAGGCGGCTGCTCTTCCCGTCGGTGAGCAGGCTCGAGAAGACGTCCAGCGCGGCGTCGCCCTCGGCGAAGATCGGCGGAGACGGCCAGGCGAGATACACGCGCGGCAGGTTGACGTCGTCGGTCTTCAGGACCGTCGTCGTCTTCCCGAGGGAGACGGGCGCGGCGGTCGGCTTCGGGGCGCGCTGCCCCGCGGGCAAGTCGCCGAAGTAACGCTCCACGAGGCTCTTGGCCTGCGCGACCTCGAAGTCGCCGGAGATGGTCAGCACCGCGTTCGCCGGCACGTAGTACTGGCGAAAGAAGCCCTTCACGTCGTCGAGAGACGCCGCCGTGAGGTCCTCGTGGGACCCGATCGTGGTGTGGTGATACGGGTGCCCGTCCGGGAAGAGGTTCTCGGCGAGGTGCAACCACGCCTCCCCGTAGGGTGTGACCTCGTAGCGCTGACGACGCTCGTTCTTCACGACGTCTCGCTGGTTGTCGAGCTTCTGCTGCGTCATCACGGGCAGAAGGCCGCGCAACCGGTCGGCCTCCATCCACAGCGCCAACTCGAGGTACTGACTCGGCACCTGCTCGTAGTAGTTCGTGCGGTCCGTATTCGTCGTCCCGTTCACGTTGCCGCCGATGGGCTCGAACGGGGCGAAGTACTCTTTGTCGTGATGCTCGGACCCTTGGAACATCAGGTGCTCGAAGAGGTGAGCGAAGCCGCTCTTGCCCTTGGGCTCGTGGCCCGAGCCCACGAGGTACCGCATCTCGACCGCGACGACCGGCAGGCGGGCGTCGGGCGAGAGCAGCACCGTCAGGCCGTTGGGCAACGACCACTGCTCCACGGTCAGGTTCGGCGCCGGTGGGGGGGGCGGAGCGGCGAACAAAAACGAGAGCGCGAGCGCGAAGGTCTGCATCACATCTCCAGGCTGACGTGGGACGACGCGGCGGAGCGTGCACCGACCGGTGAACGGCGGCAAGCCACCGCGCTCGTGATACTCTGCGTCCGTGCATGGTTTCGAACCACGGCGGAGACCTGCCCGAGCGCTGGGCAGGGGGGTACACTTCGGCGCGGCCGCGGTCCTCGCGGGCGTCAGCGCGTGCGCCGAGGTGATCGAGTCGAAGGACGACGCCGCCGATGCCCTCGTGGGCCTGGTCGGTGTGGACGTCGAGGGGTTTCCGGACATGTGGCGTCCGTCGCCCGCGCTCGACGCCTCGGGCGTCTCGCAGGACGCCGCGCGGGAAAGCCCCGACGATGTCTCCGTGACGCCCGACGTTCCGGGCTCGGAACCGCCCACAGTGCCGCCCACGGACGCGCCGACCGAACCTCCGACCGCGCCGCCCACGGACGCGCCGACCACCCTCCCGACCGAACCTCCGACCGCGCCGGGCATGGAGACGTGCAACGGCCTCGACGACGACGAGGACGGTGTGGTGGACGACGACGCGGCGTGCGGCGTCTTCATCGAGCAGCGCTGTCGTCTCTGGATCGGGTGGGCGGACGAGCGCCGGGGCCCGGCCGGGGCCTCGGAGAGCTGGGGCGACTGCCCGCCCGAGGACCGGGCGGGCAGCGACGACGTGCGGTGCAACAGCACACGCGGAGACGGTCGTTTTGCCCTGCTCGATTTCAACGGCAACGTGAACGACGACGACCAGGTCGGGCTGGCGCTGCGGTGTGACGCCGACGCCGACGGGGTCGGCGCCTGGATCCAGAGTCGATGTCGAGTCTTCCTGGGCCAGGCCGACGACAATCGCGGACCCGCCGACGGCTCCTTGACCTGGGGCGGCTGTCCCGACGACCCGGGCGCCGTGCCCGGCGCGTTGCCTTGCACCTCCACGGGTGGGGACGGTCGCTTCCGGGCACTGAACTTCACCGGCGACGTGGACGACGACGACGACCTCGGCATCGCCTGGCTCTGTAAAGACGCGGCGGACCCACGACGCGCGGAGGTCTTGACGTCGGCTGTCGAAGTCTTTGTCGGCTGGGCGGACGACAACCTGGCGCCCCGGGACCAGTCCGAAGTGTGGGGCACCTGCCCCGGCGCCCCGGAGCCCGCCCGGGGCGAGGTCCGATGCACCTCGAGCGGAGGCGACGGGCGCTTTCACCTGCTGCACCTCGGCGGGCAGGTCGACGGCAACGACGGTCTCGGCTTCGCGCTGCGCGCGCGGGGGCGTCGGTGATTCGCGGCGCTCTCGCCGCTGGGCTCGTCGGAACGCTCTGCGTGGCGTGCACGACGGAGTTCCCAGCCTACGGCGGCGCGGACGCGCGCGTGGACGTGAGCATCGACCTCGGACCGACCGGAGGCGCGCCCGATGCGGGTCTCGAGGGCGGTTCAATCGGGCCCGCGGGCGGTGTGTCGCCGCCGGTCGGAGGGCCCGATCCGCCCATGGGAGGCGCCAAGCCCGCAGACGCCACCCCGCCCCTGGACGCCACCCCGCCCTCGGCCGACGTACCTGATCTCGGCGTGCTCGTCCGCGATGCCGCTCCCGCCGAGCCCGACGCGGCCTGTGAGGTGTCGCCGGAGACCTGCAACGGGCTCGACGACGACTGTGACGGACTGCCCGACGACGGCGTCTGCGGCCCGCTGCTCGCAGAGCGATGCCGTGTCTTCCTGGTGTGGGCGAACGAGGACTTCGGCGCCGTGGGTCCCGTGCCGACGTGGGATGCGTGCCCCGCATCGGACTACGACGTCGCCGATCTCGAGTTCTACATGCACGCGACCGCCTGCGTCTCGAGCGCGCGGGACCAACGTTTTCACGCGTTCCCGTTCGGCGGTGGCTTCCGCGGGGACGTGAACGAGAACGACAACCTCGGCCTCGCCTTTCGCTGCGACCCGGCCCCTGAAGCGCCGGGGGTACCCGAGTGGGTCGAGCGAAACTGCCGGGTCTACTTCGGTCACTACGACGCGGCCGATCTCGACGTCGCCGCGTCGGTCACGGTGGACGCCGACACGTGGGGACCCTGTCCGGCTGCGGAGGGGACCCGGGACGGCTATCAGTGTTTGTCCACCGGCGGAGACGGCCAGTTTCGGACCCTGGACATGACCGGCAACGTCGACCAGACCGACTTCTTCTCCGTGGCCTTCCGCTGCGAGGCCCCGGCCGGAGCGTCGATGGCCGAGGTCCGACGTGCCGAGGTCATGTCGGGCGCCCTCGAGGTCTTCCTCGCCTTCGCTCAGAGCGACGTCTTCTTCGACGCCTCGAGCGTGGATACGTGGGATCGCTGTCCCGGGCGGCGGCGCGACGACGGGCCGCGCTCCGCGTGCGTGAGTACGGCCGGTGACGGTGCGTTCCACGCGCTCACGACCTTCAGCTTCGCGACGCTTTTCGACTGGGAGCCCGACGTCGACGTCGCGGACTGGTTCGGCATCGCGCTCATCGCCGGAGCGCGCTGACGCCTGGTCAGTCTTCGGACTTGTCGCGCTTTGGCGGGAGCACCGGGTCGTGCGCGCGCACCGACCGAAGGACCATGCCGACGCCGCCGCCCAGCAGGAGCAGGATGCCCATCATCTCCCACAGGCTCGTGGGGCGGATGCGCACGTCGAGGTTGAAGAGCGCCTCGAACACGGCCCAGCCGAGGCCGCCCAGCACGAGCAGCCAGCCGATGATGCTGCGGCCGTTGAAGAAGATGACCCCGAAGCCGACCAGCACGCCGATGAAGAGCGCGCTGCCGCCGCGCTGGCCGAGCAACGCGCCGAAGGCCGTGTGCACGACGATCTTGTTCGACAGCAGATAGAAGCCCGCGGCGGCCAGTGCGGCGCCCAGAGCGAACTCCCCGAGACCCCCCGAGGTCCCGCCCACGTTCTTCAGCTTCTCTTTGTCGAATCGTCCCTTTGCGCTCACGGAGCCACCTCGACCTCAATGCCCGCGGAGATCACGATCCAATCGTTGCCGACCCGCGGAGGTGACGGCACCGTGACTCGCACCCGCGCCGACCCCACGTCGGGCACGATCGCGCCCAAGGTCGACGCGTCCAGGGTGAACGGGTCCAGCGAGAACTCGAGTCCGTTGCCGACGGCCTCACGGACCTTGGGCCAGGCGAGGCCCTCGAGGATCTGGGCGAGCGCGTCGGGCGAGAGCACGGGCGCCGCGGACGCACTGCTGCGTAGGACCGCGCGAATGTCCGGATCGTCGACGATGTCGAGCCGCACGGTCAGCCGGTCCTCGTCCACGAGCTCGAAGACCAGACCGGCGCGAACGCTCAAAGCGTAGACGTCTGGCCCGGGCCGATTGGGCCCCGTCAGCTCGAGCTCGAGCTCGCCCAACTGGAGCTCCAGCGGCGTGGGCGAACCCGGCGGCGCGGCGACTACGAGGGGCGCGGCGCGGGCGTCCACGCGGGCGCTCGAGACCAGGTTGCGCAGGTTCTCCGGCAGGAGCGGCGTCGCGTCGATGCGGAGCGCGCCCTGCTGCCAGACCGCATGCAGGAGCGCATTCACCGTGAACAGGCGCACTGCGGCGGCCGCCTCGACCTGCACGGGCCACGGCGGGCCCGCCTCGGGGTCGGTCTCCCCGATGGGCACACCTCGGCTCTCGAACGGCGGCGGCGGCGGATCCACGCTCTCGAGCGTGCCGTCCAGGCGAAGGTCCAGGTGGGACCGGGCCGCGGTCTCGGGCGTCGCGAGGCTGAAGCCGAGCCGGAGATGAATCGGGGGCAGGAGCGGGTCGTCCGCCACGTCCAAAGGCACCTCACGCAGCGGCGCCAGCGCGTCGCCCAGACCCAGCTCGATGAAGGCGGGGACACGGCTCCGCATGAGCGTGTCCACCAGATCCCGCGCAACCCCCTCGAGCACGCCCCGCAGTAGGCTCCCGAGCGTGTCGAGCACGGCCTGGGCCGTGCTGTCGTTCATGCGACCGCGCAGGCGCTCGATGGCGACGTCGATGGCCTCGATGCGCAGGCCGGGTGCGCCGTCGGGGCCCGGCTCAATCGCGACCCGCACGACGCCGGCCGCGTCGACCTCGACGGTGCCGCCGAGGTTGAAGCGCTCGCCCTCGAGGAGGAGCGCGCCGGCGGTGTCGATCGCCAGCCCGTCGAGGCGCAAGAACACCTCGAGGCCGGTGTCGGTGAACAGCAGCGCGGCGTCGGGCTCGCCGGGGCGCGCCGCGGTGACTTGCAACGACAGCGGTTCGCCCTCGGCGATGTTCGGCGACTCGAGCAGGGTGCCCAGGTCGATGCGCGCCACCAGGGCCTCCAGCAGACCCGCGAGGCTGCGGGTGCGGAGCACGCCGGCCTCGTCGGGCACGGGCCGCGCCGCGGCGTCGTCCAGGAGCCGCTGGTCGACCCGCAGAACGAGAACGTCCGGCAGCGGGGTGGGGCCCGCCGCGGGCACGGGTTGCACACGGGGGGCCCACACCGCTTCGAGGATCTCGCGCGCCGGGGGCCTGCGGACGCCGTCGTCGGCGAGCACGTCGATGCGATTGAAGCCGAACTGCGCCGGTACCGTGGTGGCGAAACGCCCCTCGGGTCCGACGTCGACCTCGACGTCGTTCACGAAGACCCGCACGGCGTCACCGCCCGCCGCCGTGCCCTCCACGGGGATCACGGACTCCGCCCCGACGATGACCTCGCCGGGCTGCGGGCGGTCGAGGCGCAGGGAGGCGCCGGCGTCGTCGACAAAGAACGTCGCGCGCCCGCACACATCGGGCCGGGCGCACGCGCGGACCGCGCCGGGTCCTTCGGCGTCCAGGCGCAGGGTCGCCTCGTGGGGCGCGTTCGGGTCAGGGGTCACGGCACCGGCGTTCACCGGCACCACGGACCAGCTCAACGTCGCGTCGGGGAGCGCGTCCCCGAAGCGGTCGAAGACCTCCGCCACGACCCGGGGGGGCTCCGCGCGGGCGTAGACCGTCGCCCGGGGCTCGAGGGAAAGGCGGACGAAGGCGGGGGGCTCGCCGGGCGGGGGACCTGCGTCCGAACCTACGGGGGGGCGGCTCGGCGCAGCGTCCGCGCCGCCCGGGGGCGAGGCGTCTCCGTCGTCACCCGGGCTCGAGTCCGCCGTCGGACCCGCGTCCGCGGTGGCTCCGAAGGCCCGCGGCGTCGAGTCGTCGCACCCGAGCAACAGAGACAGCGCTCCGAGGCCTACGAGCGTCGGTCGAATCACTGTCCGAACCTCCCGTCCAGCATCCACCAGGCCTCGCTCGAGAAGAGCCGCGGATCTCGAAGTCCGAGGCCGGCGCCCACGGGCAGGTCGAAGGTGCCGAGGCTCGCGGGGATGACGAACTCGGGGAGCGGCAGGGACGGCAGGCCGTCGTTCAGGGCGCGGTCGACGACACCTTGAACCACACGCCGCAGCGTGTCCTCCAGCACCTCGCGGCTGCGCTCGGGCAGGTCCGCACCGGCGAGCCCCAGGTGGATCTCCGAGACCTCGACGCCGACGAACTCGACCTCCCGGCCGTTCACGATGCGCATCGTGGCGTCGACCACGGCGGCGACCCGAACCCGGAAGGGGTCCACGAAGATGCCGGGATAGACCACACCGGCCTGTGCCGGGCCGAAGAAGACCCGCACGTGCGCGGCGTCGCCGTCGTCGATGCCGATCACGGCAGGCGCGCCGCCGAGGCTGAGGTCCACCTCCGTGCCCTCCGGCAGGTCACCCGCGACGCTCGCCACGAGTCCGCCGGCCTGGGCCTCGAACCAGCCTGCACGCCACAGGCGATGAAGCACCTGGTTGAGCACCACGAGACCCACGGCGGCGCCCACGGGTCGGTCCTCGGCGAGGGGGGCTCGCGCGGGCCCCGGCGGCAACGGCACGCCGAGCGAGCGGTCCGCGAGGCGCTGCGGGCCGTCCACCTTCGTCGAGATGCCGACCAGCGCCCGGCCCTCGGCAAAGTCGATGGTCGACAACGTCGGGGTGACCACGAGGCGCACGGCCTCCGCCCCGGCGAGCCCGGGCACGTCGAAGCCCTGAGAGAGGTCGCCGATCTGCACGTTCCCGAGCAGGTCACGCAGCGCGCCCTGCAGGTTGTCCTCCAGGAAGTCGCGCAGGGCGTCCGTCACGGTGCGCCGGATGAGGCCCTCGAACGCCGAGAAGACGAGCTCGAGGATCGCCCCGCTGATGAAGCCGCTGAAGTCGCTGTCGAGGCGCCCGACCTCGACCTCGTCGACGCTCCGGAGCGAGACCGTCGGCTGACCATCTGCCCGCAGGCCCACGTTGAACGTCAGGCCGATGGTGATGTGGTCGGTGCTGATGCGGGCTCGATTGCCCAGCGTGCCCTGGAGCTGCGCCGAAACCGCGAGGTTCCGGATCGTCGCCCGTGTCCGCAGGCCGCCGCCCACGAGGGGCGCGGAGAGCTCGTTGCGCCCGCCGATCTGCAGGTCGGTGTACTCGACGCCGAGGCTGAACAGGCACAGGCCGAGCACGTTCACCCGGCACTCGTTGGGCACGATCGGGTTCTGGGCCAACGCGGCCTGGTGCACGGTGTCGCGCAGGCCGCGGCTGTTGACGATGCGCCGCAGCACGTCCGTCAAGCTCGTGAGCGGCGCGTCGGGCTCGCCGTCGTCGATGGCGGATTGTCCAAGGCGGAGTGCGATCGCGTCGCGGAACGGGGTGGCCTCGTCGAGGTATGCGTCCGCGGCGAAGTAGGTGCAGAGCTGCGAGCTCTCGTTGCCCTGGTTGTCCACGGCGACCACGTCGTGCACGTTCAGGCCCCACCGCACGTCGACCTCGGCGCTCCAGGCACCGTCCGCCGTGAGCGCCGCCGGCACACCATCGACCCGGACCTCGCGCAGCCCCGAGAGGTCGCCCACGCTGCCCCGAAGGGCCGTGCGACCGTTCTCCGGCAACAGGATGGAGTCGTCGCTCTCCGGCTGCTCACACCGAATCCCGGGCCCGCCGAAGTCGACGAGGATCTCCACGGATTCGGTGAGCGGGCGGTCCTGGAAGGTCGGCCCGTCGACCCGGGCCGTCAGCGTGTACCGGCCCTCCTGGGCGCACCGGAAACGCGCACCGCCGAAGGTCGGCAGCGGCGGCTCGCTCTCGAAGACCAGCGGCACGGCCTGCATCGGGTTGCCGTTGCGGTCGGTCACCACGGCCGCCAGCTCGACGACGGCCCCGACCCGATACGCGCCGCGGTCGGGCACCAGCGCGATCACGAGGTCGGCGGGCAGACCGGGGCGCACGGTCAACAGGGCCGGCGGACCCGGCTCGGCGCCCGGGAGCGCGCACGTCACCTCGAAGGTGCCCGCCGCATCGAAGCGGATCGGCACACCGGGGCGGCCGGCGAAGTTCGGCAGGGGCGGGTTCAGGCGCACCTGCGCGTCGTCGGTGGCCAGGCTGTTGCCGAACGTGTCGAAGGCCGCGCAGGTTGCCGTCACGCTGTCTCCGGCGTCGATGTCGCTCTGGTCCAGCGCGACCTCGACGCGCGCGACGCCCGCGCCCGCGACGGTCCAGTCGGCCGGGGTCGGGTCGCGAAGGCCCAGGTCCGGGGCCGTGCAGACGACCCGATAGTCCGTGGCGATGCGGCCGATGGCGCCCGCGGCCGTGCGCTCGAAGCCGTGGTCCGGATGGAGCTCGACGACCGTGCGGAGGCCGGGGATCGGCACACCTTGCAGGTCGAGCACCTCGCAGCTCAGCCGATTCTCGAGCCCAGCGGGGGTTCTGCGCTCGCCGACCCGGGTCTCCACGGCGTAGGCGATCTGCTCGAAGGTGGCGACGTCCCGCGGGGGGCCCAGGTCCGCGACGGGGCCCGAATCCGGAACGGACGCGTCCTCGGCCTCCGGCAGGGCCGCATCGGCACCCGGACCTGGTCCCGCGTCACTCATGGGCGGCACCGGGAAGGGGTTCCCGTTGGAGGGCGGGGCGCGCGGCGGCTGCTGGGACGACTCACACCCCAGCGAGAGCAGAACGATCGCGAAGACGAGGGTGCGCTGCATCATGGCTCCTGAATACACGATCCGGGGCCTCATCGCTGCCTGTGGGCGCGCCTCCGACCCGCTGCGCAAGCGACGACGAGGAGAATCGAGAGCGGAAGCGGTCCGCTCCGCCCCGGACGAACGCCACACGCGCCCTCGTACGTGCCGTCGGCCCCGGTGGCGCCCACGTCGGCGCCGCCGGGCTCCAGGCCGACGCAGACCGCACCCGTCGCGTCGACCGTGCAGGCCGCACCCTCGGCGGCGCAGTCTCTCGAGACCGGGAGGCCGCCCTCGCAGCCGAGGCGCAGGTCCCCGTCGCACAAGCCGCCCGGAGGCAGCCCCGCGCAGGCTTCGCTCGTCTTGCAGTAGAAGCCGGTCTCCGCGTCCACGTAGCCGCAGGCGCGGCCCTCCGAGGCACAATCCAGGCGCGCGACCTGACCGCCGTCGTCGCACCAGACCGCGACGTCGCCCTCGCACCGGCCCGCGTAGTCCAGACCGGCGCATTGTCCTTGAAGTGCCTGAATTTGTTCCGCAATCCAGGGACTGTAGATGTCGGTTCGGGTCATCTGGTCGAGGCCGACGCAGCTCACCTCACCGCCGTGCTCCACCCCGAAGACCACCACGCGGCCCTCGTCGTCCGTCGCCACGGCGGGACCGCCCGAGTCACCGGCGCAGAGGCCCTCGACACCGCGCCCGTCCACCGTCACGTACTCGGGGTCCACGCCCGCGATCGCGACCACGGCGAAGTATCGCCCCGTGCGGGTCGGGTCGCGGGTCTCCCCATAGCCGGCCACCTCGACCTCGACGCCGATCAGCGCATCCGACAGCGGCGCGGTGTTGTAGGGCAGGGGCGTGGCCGTGGGTGGGCTCGTCTCGAGGGCGAGCACCGCCAGGTCCGCCGTGGGGTGCACCCCGTGGGCGACGACCCGTGTCACCGCGTCGGGCATCGTCGGGAAGATGCCCGTGCCAAAGCCGACGAGGCCGTCCGGGGACTCGCGCAGGCAATGGGCGGCGGTGAGCACGACGCCCGGTGCGATGAGCGTGCCGGAGCAGTACGCGGCGTCTGGCGCACCCCAGGGGAACAACCACCCGATGGCCGACTGCTCGCCCGCGTTCAGGGGCACCACCCGCGGGGCCCGCTGCCCGTTCAAGATGGGCTGCTCCACGGACCGCCACGGCGTGGCGTGTGCCCTGGGCATCTGGGCCAGGACGCACAGCGTGAGCGTCAGAGGCAGGCGGAGAGGTCGCACCGCGACAAGGTACGCAAAGTCGAGGTCACGCCGAAAGTCCGCGCGACGCGCCGACCGTCTCAGGGACACATCTCGGTGTCACAGACCTCGACCTCGACCGCGTCGAACGCCGTCGCGCCCGTCTCGTCCTGGACCGTGGCCACGATGCGATACCGAGCCGATGGGACGGGTTTCATGCGGCCATCCGTGCCGTCCCAGGTGCGCTGGACCACGTACTCCGTGCCTGACGCCTGGCCTCTCGCGATGGACACGACGAGGAGCCCGCCGGGCCCGAAGACCTGGATGCTCCAGGCCGCGAGCGCGCGGTCGTCGTTCATGGTCGCGACGAGGGCCGTCGGCCGGTCGACCCGGGAGAGGGCGGTGTCCTGAACGTCGAGGCGAATCGTCGGGGGGGTGTCGTCGACGACCAGGACGCAGTCCGTCCGCACCGGCGGCGAGACGCGCGACGAGCCGACGACCCTCGGGCGCGCGCGCACCTCGACGCAGTACCGCACGCCGGCGGTCAACTCCAAGCCCTCGAGAGTCACGTGTGTCTCGGCGCCGACGTCTCGCCAGGGGGTCAGCGCCGCGCCGTCCGCGCCCACGGCGCGCGCTTCGTAGTCTGCCTCGCCCGGCGCCCGGCGCCACGCCGCGCACAGGCGCGCCCGCTCACTGGTGAGGTCGATGTCGTCCTCGGGGCCGCAGGAGAGCGGCGCGGGGCAGGGCAAGTCCCACGCCTCCGCGCTCGGCGGGGGCGCCTGGTCGTCCGAAAAGGTGATCTGCCCGTCGGTGGTCGCGAGCAGCAGCTCGACGACACCGTCCGCGTCGAGGTCGGCGACGACCGGCGGCCGCGGTGGGGCCTCGAGCTGGCGTGTCCACAGCAAGGCGCCCGTAGGATCGAAGGCGTACAGCGCCGCCTCTTCTGTCGTCGCGAGCACCCCGAAGGGCACGCCTTCAGTCGGGTTCGGGACCCATTGGAACGACTGGAAGGTCGCGGCGGGCGGCCCCTCGACCGAAGCGCCGTCGAGCACACCGACCGAATCCAGCAGGGCGCCGGTGGCCAGCGCGAGACGCACCGCCGGTGTCCCGGCGCCCGGCGCGATCCACACCGTCTCGTCCACCACCAGGGCCGGGCGATCGAGCCAGGCGCGCGGCCCGCTGCTGAGGGCGTCGTCGGCGCGCCAAAGGAGTGCGAGGTCGAGCGCGCGCGCCTCGATGGGCCCATTGCCGCCATGGCGGAGGAGCGGCGCCTCGGCGCGGCCGGTGGCGACCACCAGACCGCCTCCCCGCGGCGCGCTCGGAAGGGGGTCGATGAGGACGCGGTCGGTCTCCACGCCCGTTTCGAGGTCGAGACGCACCAGCGCGTCCGTCTCGGTCACGTAGACCTCGGGCCGACCGTCGGCGTCCCCGTCGACGACACTCAAACGCTCCGAAGCCACGCCCCCGCAGGCGATCGAAGGCGCCCTTCGCCAGGTCCACAGAACCCGACCGTCGGCACCGGAGAGCGCGCGCACCTGTCTTTCGTTCTCGCTCCCCGTGCGGCAGGCCGCGTTGGGTACGGCTTGGAAATCGAAGCGCAGAAGGTCCTCGACCCCATCGCCGTCGATCTCTACGGGCCATTGCTGCCCCAGGTCCGTGGTCGTTTCGAACGCGAGGGCGTCACTCCAGAGGCGCGCGCCCGTTTGCACGTCGAACGCGGAGAGTGTGACGGCCCCAGTCTCCCTGAAGTCCCGACGCACCACCCGACTGCCGCCACCGAGCCCTCGGAGGAGCACCGGCCGGGTGCTCCCCGTTCCGGAGCCGAGGGGCACACGCCAGAGGAACGGCGTCGGGAGGACCGCCGGGTCGAGGCGAGCGAGGTCACCGCCGGGCAACACACCGACGACGCCGGGACCGTCCGTCTCGGGCAGGGCGAGCAGGGTCGCAGCGCCGGCGGGCGCCTGGGCCGAGGGTGTGTCGACTTCCGCCCCGGGGTTCGCGAGCACGAGGTCCGGGTCGTACAAGCCCAGCGTACCGTCGGGCAACGCCGCGGCCAGGACGCAGTCCCCGTTCTCCGCGCATTGCCCATCCAGGGTGCCGGGCTCGCCGCCGACCGCGAGGGTGCGCTCGTTGCCCGCCCCGTCGAAGGCGCGCAGGCGGTCCACGACCTGGGTCAGGTCCGAACGCCCAAGAAGGAGGACCTGGTCGGCGTGGGTGAGCGCGCGGCGCAGGTTCGTCGTGCCCACGCCGGTCGCCGCGTCGCGGCGCAGCAAGAGCACCGCCGCATCGTCCGCCGTCCACAGCGTCTCCAGACCCTGCGCCGAGGCGGTCGCGAGCGATACGGGGCCGAAGCGCTCGAGCACGGGTCTGGGCCCGGAACGAACGAGCAGGCGCTGCGCGCCACCCAGGGTCACGGCCCCCAGGAGCACCTGGTCCTGGGCGGTGAACAGCGGTGCCCCCGTCTCGCCGTCGAGCGCGAAGATGCGCCACTGGTCGTCGCCGGTGCGATCCAGGCCACTCACGAGCACGTCCAGGGTGCCGTCCCCGTTCAGGTCCTGGAGCGCCATGGCCTCGGGGCGCACCACGGTGCCCAGGGGTACACGCCACCGGACCTGCCACGAAACCGCCGTGGGACCGCACGCCGGCGCAGGGGTCGCCGGGTCCACGTCCACGCGCGCGACCTCGGCGCCCAGGTGCACGAGCAGCGACTCCGCCGGCCCATCGGCCCGAAGCGCGACCGCCCAGGTCGGCAGCAGCCCGGACGCGAGCCCGGCGATGGGCCCGCAGGCCCGCACCTCACCCGTGACGAGGTCGACGGCGCGGAGCTCCCCTTGCCCCGGCTGGACGAGCTCGAGGCGCTCGTCGCCATCCACGTCGGCCAACGTGAAGGACTGCCCGCAGCGGGTGAGCGGCGCCCGGACCGCCAGCGCCTCGACCCCGTCGAAGAGGCCGTCGGCGTCGCGATCACCCTCGGGAAAACGAAAGATCGCCGTGAGCGCCGTCCCGTCCGAGCCCCCGCAGGCGGCGTCCGTGACGAGCAGCCACGGCCGCGCGTCGCGTTCCACGTCGGCGACCAGGATCCGCTGCAGACCCGTGACCGGCGTCGCATCCCCGAACGGTTGTGCCGGTAGGGTCCAACGCACCGCGCCGGTCAGGGCGTCGAAGACCCGGAGCTGACGCTGCGCGCGGGCCAACACCTCGAGGCGACCGTCGCCGTTGAGGTCCGTGACGGTCACGATCGCCGAGGCGCCGAAGGCCTCGCTGCGCCAGCGTGTCGGCCCCGCCGCACGCAACACCTCCACGCGTCCGCCGCGCACGACGGCCAGGTCGGGCAGGCCACCCGGGTGCTCGATGAGCGCGAGTTGCTCCGCGCCGACGGCGCCCGGCGTAGGCACAGGCGGCTGGTCGATCAAACGGTCCAGGGTGGGCTCACCCGCCGGACCCGGAGGCCCGGGTTCGTAGGGTGGGCAGGCATTCGTCTCGGCGTCGGCGGCCTCACCGGCGTCGGCCCTCGCGTCCGACGCCGCATCCCCGCTCGGCCCCTGGTCCGCCACGTCCAGCGGCGGCGGGTCGGTGTCGGTCGACCCGTCGGGCGGTGGGGTCGCGTCCGCGAGCACACGCGGCTCCGTGTCCGTCGCCTCATCGCGGTCGGACCGACCACCGGGATCGTCACACCCGAGGAGCACCGCGGCCGCCACGAGTCCACGCATCAGCGCGGACCCTACGCCCATGCGGCCGCGCGGCGCCTTCACGTCCGCGCCACGACGCGCTGCACGAGGTCGGCGATGCCCCGACGCACGTCCCGCACCCGTGGCGCCGAGTACATGTAGGCGGGCGTCGAGAAGACGTTGTGGCGTTCGTCGGTCACCGTGGCGTCCACCGCGCACGGCACGTGCTCCGCGCCCATGGCCCGCAGCGCCGCGGCCGCGCCCTCGTTCTCGTTGCCGATCGTGAGCCGCACACCCGAGACCCCCATGTCCCGAAAGACGGCCGCGGCGAGGGCCGGCGCGATGCAACAGAAGCCGAGCGGCTTCCCGAGGGCGTAGAGCGACGTGACGAGCTGCGCGACCTCGGGATCGACCGTGCACTCGGGTCCGCGGACCGCGAAGTCGCAGAGGTTCTTCGCCACCCCGAAGCCGCCGGGGAAAATGAGCGCGTCGAGTGTGTCGGCGCGGGCCTCGGACAAAGGCGCGACGCGGCCGCGCGCGATGCGCGCCGACTCGACGAGCACGTTTCGACTTCCGTCCGTGGGCTGCCCGGCGAGGTGGTCGACCACGTGCATCTGGAGCTTGTCGGGCGCGAAACAGCGCACCTCGACGTCGGCCTCGTCCAGGGCGAGCAGCGCGAAAACCGCCTCCTGGATCTCGCTCCCGTCGTAGACACCGCTGCCCGAGAGGACAACACCGACGATCTTCGACATCTGGACGTTCTCCGTTCGAATCAGCGTGTTTCGCGCATCAGGGCGGAAAGGCCATGCCCCACAGCTTCTGACCGCCGTCGACGCAGATCGTTTCCCCCGTCACGAAGTCGCCGGCCGGGCTCAACAGATAGACCACGGCGAAGGCGACGTCTTCCACTCGCCCGATGCGCTTGAGCGGCACGTGGTTCGGCGCGTCCGCGATCAGCGTGGCCTTGATCTCGGGTCCATAGTGGTCGAGGCCCGAACTCTCGATGACCCCCGGCGCGACGGCGTTCACCAGGATGCCGTGGCGCGCCCACTCCAGCGCGAGCGTTTGGGTCAGGTTCACGACCCCCGCGCGCGCCGCCCCCGTGTGGGCCATGCCCGGGAAGCCGCGCCACATGTTGGCGACGATGTTCACCACACGACCGCGCCGCCGCTCGATGAGGCCGCGCCCGACGGCCTGCGTCATGAACCAGGTGCCGTTCAGGTTCGTCTCCACCACCGCGCGCCACCCTTTCGGGCGCACGTCGATGGCGGGGGAGGGGAACTGACCCCCGGCGTTGTTCACCAGCACGTCCGGCGGGCCGAGTTGGCGTGTCACCCCCTCGGTGAAGGCCTCGCACTGCTCCGGCTCGCGGATGTCCAGCGTGTGCTCGAAGACCTCGATGCCTTCGGCCCGTAGGTCGGCCGCCGTCTCGGCCAGACGCTCCGGCTTGCGACCGCCGATCGCCACGCGGGCGCCCAGTCGACCACACTCGAACGCGATCTCGCGCCCGATGCCGGACCCGCCGCCGGTCACAATCACGACCTGGTCGCGCAACAGCTCTGGGCGATAAACCTGACTGGCCTTCATGCCCAGGGGAGTACCGCCCGCGGTTGCGCGGGTCAAGCCGTGCGGTCGTCGAGCAGCCCGACACGAAATCCTCATGGATTCGTCACGCGACCCCTGTAACGTCGCTCGTCGGCCGCGTAGTGCTTGGGGAAGGCGGAGGGCAGGGGGGCGGCATGGGGCCGCGCTCCGGGCACTCCGCACTGGTTGTCTCGACTGGAAGGATCTCCACATGAAGAACGCTCAGAAGCTCTCGGTCTCCACGATCGCGCTCTCCCTCTCCATCGGTGGCCTCGCCCTCGGGCTGGCCGGCTGCGGCGGCTCCCAGGCCCAGGGCGACCAGCCCGCGGCCGCCGGTGAGGGCAAGAGCTGCGGCGGCGAGAAGAAGGCCGGCGAAGAGGGCAAGAGCTGCGGCGGCGAGAAGAAGTGTGGCGCCGACGGCAAGAGCTGCGGCGGCGCCGACGGCAAGAGCTGCGGCGGCTGAGGTCGTCGTGCAGCGCGCCCAGGGGGCCGTGAGCCTCGGCGTAGGCGTCGGCCTCCGCAGGCCCCACTGGGACACCCTCTTCGAGCACGTGACCGAGGTCGACTTCGTCGAGGTCCTCGTCGACAACTGGCTCGAGACCGGCGGCGCGTCGTCCCGTGTCCTGACACGCGTCGCCGACACCTTTCCCGTCGTGCTCCACGGCGTGGGTTTGTCCATCGGTGGCCCCGCCCCGCTGGACCTCGACTACGTGGACCAGGTCGCCAACCTGGCGCGCTCGACGCGGGCCCGCTGGTACTCGGACCACGTGTGCTTCTCCAACGCCCACGGGGTCGAGTATCACGACCTCATCCCGCTCCCGTTCACGCGGTCGGCCGTGGACCGGGTCGTCGAGCGCGCTCGCGAGGTCGCGGCGCGCCTGCCCGTGCCTTTCGCCCTGGAGAACGCGTCCTACTACGTGCGTTTCCCCGAGGCGGACTACGACGAGGCCGGCTTCCTGACCGCGATCCTCGAGGGCGCCGACTGTGGCTTGCTGCTCGACGTGAACAACGTGTGGGTGAACAGCCAGAACCACGGCTACGACCCCGTGGCGTTCCTCGACGCCCTGCCGCTCGAGCGTGTGGTTCAGGTGCACCTCGCCGGACACGATGACCACGGGGACGTGATCATCGACACCCACGGTGCCCGGATGCGCGCCGAGGTGCTGGACCTCTACGCGGCGCTGGTCGAGCGCATCGGCCCCGTGACCACGCTGGTCGAGTGGGACAACGACCTGCCGCCGTTCGAAACGCTCGTGGACGAGTGTCGTCGGGTCCGAGAGCGGCTGCGCCATGCGTGACCTGGACGCGTTCCACACCCTGATGCACGCGGCGCTGCGCGGCGACCTGCCGGTCGACGAGGCCGCGGCCCGCCTGGGTGTGCCCTCGACGCGTCTGGGGATCTACCGGGACTTCGTCTTCGGGCATGTGCGCCGCGCCGTCGAGTCGGCCTTTCCGGCGACGCTGGTCGCCCTCGGCCCGCGGGCGCGCCCGCTGCTCGAAGCCTACGAGCGCGCGCATCCGCCGCCGGACTGGCGCTTCCGCCGCGCCGCCGAGGGCTTCCCCGAGTTCCTCGAGGGCACCCTCGGCGACTCCGAGGCCCGGCTCCACGAGCTCGCGCGCTTCGAATGGACCCTCGGCGGCGTCGCCGACGCGCCCGAGGTGCAGCCCGAGGGTCCGCCTGGGTCGCTCCGCCTCGAACCGACGCTGGACGTGCAGCTCCACACCTGGCGCACGGTCGAGGACTACGCCGCGTGGCAGGCCGGGGAGAGTCACACGCTCGGCGCATCGACCCCGTGGGAGGCCCCGCGCGCGGTCTTCTTGTACCGGCATCCGGCCCGACTCACGGCTCGCTGGCTGGTGCCGGCGACCCCGATGTTGCTGGTCTTCAAGGTGGTGCACGACGCCTTGCCGCTCGAGCAGGTCGCCGCCGAGGTCGGCCTCGAGGTCGCCGCGCTCGAGGCCCTCGTGAACGAGGCGCTCGACCACGGCTTCGTGACGCGGTTATCTCTCGCGGAATGAGCGCCCCGTCGTCGTCCGGCAAATCGACCGCAATCCTCCTCGGTGTCGTCGCGTTGGTCGCGATGCTCGGCCTCGGCTATTGGCTCGGGGCCCGCTCGCGCGGTGCGACGAACACGCCGACCGCCGCGACCCCGGTCGCCGAGACCGCGAGAGGCGCGTCCTCGACTCCGGGGCAGACCGGGACCACCGCGCTCGCCGTCCGCAACACGCCCCTGCCGCCCCTGCGCGACGGCACCGCCCCGAGCCCCGACCCTACGCGGGCGGCCTCGAGCGCTCCTCCCGGACCCCGCCTGGATCCGCGGCCACTCGACGATCCCGGGCGGGCCGTGCCCGTCAAACTCGGCACCCTCTCGGCAGACGCCGTGCGCGCCGGCATCGACGCCGCGCGCCCCGCCGTCTCCCGGTGCTACGAAGAGGCCTTGCAGCGCGACCCGAAGCTCGGCGGTCGCCTCATGGTCCGCATGGTCGTCGACCAGGCCGAGGGCAAGGGCCGCATTCGCGAGGCCTCCATCGAAGACGACGCGTCCGACGAGGCGCTCCGCGGCGACCGCAGTCCGTTCCTCGGGCTCTGCATCCTCAAGGCAGTCGGCGAGGTCGAGTACCCGGCGCCCGAGGGCGACGGCGAGATCGTGGTGCGCTACCCCTACACCCTGAAGAACGCGGATTGACCTGAACCTTCGCGCGACCCCGAGGTCCAAGCACTCATGAACGGCGCCCGTCGACTTTCTCTCGCCCTCGCCCTCCTCTGGACCGGATTCGTCGGCTCGGCCGCCGCCGAGTCCGACGCGACCTCCGTCTGGAGTTTCAAGACCCCGGACGTCGTCCGCAAAGGCGAGCCGGGCAACATCATCCTCTTCCCGCAGAAGGATGTGACCGACGTCACGCTCACGCTCACGGCGGGCAAGCAGAAGGTCGTGCTGCGCCCGGGTCGGCTCGAGGGGGGCAAGGAGCACCCGCTGAGCTTCAAGACCCCGCCGGGGGTCACGAAGTGGCACGCCGTGCTCTCGGGCCGGTCCGGCGGGCCCCCGATCACCGTCGAGTTCGACTTCGAGCTCGCCGCCCTCGACCCCCTCGACGTTCGCCTCGACCGGGGCGGCGTGAACCTCCCCGCCGGGCGGGTCGTGGCCGTCGCCAATCGCCCCCTCGCGAAGGCGCGGGTGCAGGTCTTCGACAAGAAGGGCGAGCAGGTCGTCGACAGCACGCTCGAGCTGCCCGAGGTGCCCGCTGGTCAGCCCAACAAGATCGAGTGGGCCGAGACGGGGCCCGACATCCGCCGGGTCGACCTGGAGCTGACCGACACCTTCGGCCTCTGGACACTGCTCCGCGCCGTGAGCTGGTACATCGAGATCCCCCACGACGACGTCGTCTTCGAGAGCGGCCGCTGGGACGTTCGCCCCACCGAGTCGCCCAAGCTCGACCACGCCGTGGGTGAGATCGCGCGGGAGCTCGACCGCTTTCGCGAGGAGCTGGGACGCGAAGCGGCCGTGGACGCCGCGCTCTACGTGGCCGGGCACACCGACACCGTGGGCGGGCCCGGAGACAACCTGACCTTGAGCGAGAAACGCGCGCGCGCCATCGCGGAGTACCTGCGCGGCAAGGGTGTGAAGGTGCCCGTCTACTACCTGGGCGTGGGCGAGGCGGGCCTCGCCGTCGACACGCCCGACGACACCGACGAGGCCCGGAACCGCCGCGCGGTGTACGTGCTCTCGAACGCCGCGCCCGCGGTCGGACACTACGCGCGCGGGGGCTGGAAGAAGCTGTGAGACCGGTCCGGATCGAGTTCATCTGCCTCGGGAACATCTGCCGGTCTCCACTGGCGGAGGGCGTGTTCCGCCACCTCGCGACCGAGGCGGGCCTGGCCGACCACTTCGAGATCGCGTCCGCGGGCACCGGGGGCTGGCATGTCGGAGACCCGCCAGACCCGCGCACCATCGAGGTCGCGCGGCGTCACGGGGTCGATGTCTCGGGGCAGCGCGGGCGGGTCTTCAACCCCGCGCATCTCCAGCACTACGACGAGATCCTCGCCATGGACCTCAACAACCTGGCGCACCTCGAGCGATTCTCGAAGCCCGGCCAGCGGGCCACGACCGGCCTGCTGCTGGACGCGTTGGGTCCGCGCGCCCCGGTCCGCGAGGTTCCGGACCCCTACATGGGCGGGCCCGCGGACTTCGAGCGGGTCTACGACCTCGTGCACGCGGCGTGTGTCGTGCTGCTCGAGCGCGTGCGCCCGCGCTGACGCCGAGCGCTTTTCGCGCGACACCGGGCCGCCCTGTCCGTTATGTGCCGCATGATGGCGCTGACCGAGACGATTGAATGCGCGGCCGACGGCCTGCGCTCCGCCCTCAAGCGGCACTTTGGCTTCGACGACTTTCAAGCGGGTCAAGCCGAGGTCGTGGCCGACGTGCTCTCGGGGCGCCCGACCCTCGCCATCATGCCGACCGGCGCGGGCAAGAGCCTGTGCTACCAGCTCCCGGCGCTCATGGTGCCGGGCATGACGGTCGTGGTCTCCCCGCTCATCGCGCTCATGAAGGACCAGGTCGACACCCTACGGGCGCGCGGCATCGCGGCCGAGGTGCTCAACAGCACACTCTCGCCCGAGGCCCAGCAGGACGTGGCCGTGCGCGCCGCCCGCGGTGAGGTGAAGCTCCTGTACGTGGCCCCCGAACGCTTTCGC
The DNA here is from genome assembly GCA_049318805.1 of Bradymonadia bacterium. Taxonomy (GTDB): domain Bacteria; phylum Myxococcota_A; class Bradymonadia; order UBA7976; family UBA1532; genus CANLBD01. The sequence goes on along the minus strand of JBMOFP010000044.1, from coordinate 12,942 downwards.
AGCGGGGGGCTCGTGCGCCTGCTCGAGCGCTCGCCCCCGGCGCTCTTCGCGGTCGACGAGGCGCACTGCATCTCGCAGTGGGGCCACGACTTCCGGCCCGACTACGTGCGCATCGGCGAGGTCATCGAGCGTGTGCGTCCGCAGCGTGTGCTCGCCTGTACCGCCACGGCCACGCCCGAGGTGCGGACCGACATCGCGCGGGTGATGGGCCTGGTCGAGCCCGCCGTCCACGTCGCCGGCTTCTTGCGCGACAACCTCTACCTCGAGGCGCGCCTGTGCAGCGGCGACTCGGACCGGACGACCCGCCTGCTCGCCTTCATCCGCCAGATGGAGGGGCCCGGCGCGGTCATCGTGTACGCGGCCACACGAAAGCGCGTGGAGCGATTCGCCGCCGAGCTCGCGACGGCCTTCGGCGCGGGCGCGGTCGCCGCCTACCACGCCGGGCTCGACGACCCGGCGCGGGTCTCGGCGCAGGACCGATTCATGCGCGGTGAAGCGCGGATCGTCGTCGCCACGAACGCCTTCGGCATGGGCGTCGACCGGGCGGATGTGCGGGCGGTCGTACACGTCGACCTGCCGCGTACGCTCGAAGGCTACTACCAGGAGGTCGGGCGCGCCGGCCGCGACCGGCTGCCGGCGCGCGGCCTTCTGCTCCACTCCGCGGGCGACGTCCGGCTGCTGGAGCGCATGATCGACCAGTCCCACCCCGACGAAGAGCGACTCGCTTCGGTCTGGCGGGCGTTGCGCCGTGCGGGCGACGACGGCGTGGCGGTCGAGCGCCTCACCCACGCCGCCGGCCTGGAGTACGACGGCCAGACCGAGTCGGCCCTGCGTGTTCTGGACGGCGTCGGCGCGGTCCAGCGAGACGGCGCGGGCCGGGTCCGCGCCCACCCCGAGGCGCCGAACGCGGTGCGTGACCTGGACATCGATTTGGAGTCGCTCGCCCTACGGGCGCGCGGGGAACACGATCGGCTGCGGGGCGTGCGCAAGTTCGTGCAGGCGGGCACGTGTCGCCACGCCGCGCTCCTGGGCCACTTCGGCGAGCGCTTCCGCGGCGACTGCCCGGGGTGCGACCGGTGCCAGCCGGGCGGGGCCGCGGGGGCCGACGGCGGTGAGCCGCCGACCCGGGAGGACGTCGACCGCATCGTGGCGTCCCTCAAGGCCGTGGGGGACTTCGACGGTCGCTACGGGCTGCGCAAGCTCTCGGCCATGCTCGCCGGCTCGAAGTCGAAGGACCTCGCCGGCTCACCGCTTCTGCGGGCCGAGGCCTTCGGCGCGCTGCGCCCGCTCGCGACGGACGCGTGCTTCGCGTTGCTGCGTGACCTCGTGGACCGGGGGCTGCTCGTCGTCGGCCTGGGGGAGTACCCGACCGTCACGCTCTCGCGGGAAGGGTGGTCCATCGCCAACGGCCGCGACGAGCCCGACTTCCGTCCGCCGTTGGTGGCGCGCACCTCGCCCATCGTCGCGCGGCGTGCCCGTGCGCTGCGGCCCCTTCATCGGTAGTGGCATCCGTGTTAGCAGGAAGACAACGAGGCGCTCGAGGAGCCCATGGCGCAGAACGATTCCGTGTGGAAGTCCAACCGTGAAGCCCTGATGGGCCGGCTCCGCGACACCGTCGCGGTCGTCTTCGCGGCCCCCGAGACCATTCGCAACAACGACGTCCACCACGACTACCGTCAGGACTCGGACTTCTACTACCTGTCCGGCTGCGAAGAGCCCGACAGCGTGCTGGTGCTCGCGCCCCACCGTGAACCCGGGGACCAGACGGCGATCTTCCTGCGCACGAAAGATCCCGAGCGTGAGGTGTGGGACGGCGAGCGCATCGGTGTGGACGCCGCGCCCGCCCGACTCGGTGTCGACAAGGCGTTCCCCATCGGCCGCCTCGCGGAGCTGCTCCCCGAGTGGATCAAGGGCGTGCGCAAGGTGCACTACGCCTTCGGTCGCTGGCCCGCGCAAGACGCGGTCATGACCGACGCGGTCAACGCCTCGGCCCGAATCCATCGGCGCCACGGGCACGAGACCCCGTCGGAGATCGTCGCCCCCGAGGACCTGCTCTGGGAGCAGCGCCTGATCAAGACGCCCCCCTCCATCGAGTCCATGCGCAAGGCCGCGAAGCTGGCGGCGCTCGGGCATCGGCGGGCCATGGCCGTGGCGCGCCCCGGGCAGCACGAGTACCAGCTCCAGGCCGCGATGGAATACGAGTGGGCGGTCCGCGGATCGCGGCGCACGGCCTACTCCAGCATCGTCGGCGGCGGACCGAACGCGTGTGTTCTGCACTACCGCGACAACAACCGGCCGATCGCGGACGGTGAGCTGGTGCTGATCGACGCCGGCTGCGAGGTCGAGTACTTCGCGAGCGACATCACCCGCACCTGGCCCATCTCGGGTCGCTTCACCCCGCCGCAGCGCCAGATCTACGAACTCGTGCTCGCGGCGCAGTACGCGTCCATCGCGGTTTGCCGCCCCGGGCGCCCCTTCCAGGCCGTGCACGACGAGACCGTGAAGGTGCTGACCGCCGGCCTGGTCGAGCTCGGGCTGCTCCAGGGGCCGGTCGAGGCGCGTCTCGCGGACGAGACCTACAAGCGCTTCTACATGCACCGCACCAGTCACTGGCTCGGCATGGACGTGCACGACGTCGGCCGCTATCGCCTCGGCGGCACCTCCCGGGCGCTCGAGCCCGGCATGGTGCTGACCGTCGAGCCCGGTCTCTACATCTCGCCCAACGACGAGACCGTGCCCGCGCAGTACCGCGGCATCGGCATTCGCATCGAAGACGACGTGCTGGTCACCAGCGGCGAACCCGACGTGCTCTCGGCCGATGCGCCGAAGGAGGTCGAGGCGCTCGAAGCGCTCATCGGAAGCGCCACACTGGCCTGAGAGAAGGGGGGGCGCCGGCCACCCAGAGGAGGGAGGGACCAGGTGGCCGGCGTTGGTCAGCTTCATTGCAGCTTCAATGCCAAAGACCTTGCTCTCCGATCGGCCGCGTAAATTCTTGGGGTTCAGCTGCGGTCCGCACGCAATCGTGGTTCAAAATGGGCCACAATGAGACATGAGGCGCGTTCAGCATGGCGCATTCGGGCACATTCTTGACCGCCCAGGCCGGGGTGAACATCGCCCTGGTCAAGTACTGGGGTAAGGCCTCCACCCACGAAAATCTGCCGGCCGTCGGAAGTCTGAGCCTCACGCTCGACACCCTCGGCACCACGACGAGCGTCCGCTTCGACGAGGGCCGCACCGCCGACGTCTTTGTGCTCGACGGTCAGGTCCAGCCCGACGACCGGCGTGTTCCGGCGCTGCTCGACGAGGTGCGCGCGTTGTCGGGGGTCTCGGCCCGCGCCGAGGTGCGGAGCGTGAACACCGTGCCCACCGCCGCGGGGCTGGCGAGCTCGGCCAGCGGCTTCGCGGCCCTCGGGCTCGCTGCTTTCGGGGCGGCGGGTCTCCAGGTCGAGGGCACACCGGGTCCGGCGCTGTTGCGGTGTGTTCGGCGCGGCTCGGGGTCGGCGCCCCGCTCGCTCCTCGGTGGCTTCGTGCGCCTCGAACCCGAGACCGGCGCCGTGCGCGCCGTCGAGCCCGGCGGCCACTTCCCGGTGTGCATCGTCGTCGCCCAGGTCGCCGTAGGGCCCAAGGAGGTCTCGTCTCGGGATGGCATGACCCACAGCCGCGACACGAGCCCGTACTACGCCGCCTGGGTCGACACCCACCGCGCCGACCTGGACACCGCCGAAGCGGCGATCCTGCGCTGCGACCTGAACGCCCTGGGCGAGGTCATGGAGTTCAGCACCTACAAGATGCACGCGTGCATGCTGGCGAGCCGACCGGCGCTCCGCTACTGGACACCGGGCACGCTGGCCGCGCTCGACGCGGTGCAGGCCCTGCGGCGAGACGGTGTCTCGGCGTGGGCCACCATGGACGCGGGGCCCCACGTGAAGGTGCTCTGCCTGGAGTCAGACGCCGACCGCGTCTGCGCCGCGCTGACGCCCGTCTCCCGCCGGGCCTTCGTGTGTCGTCCCGGCGCGGGCGCCCGCATCGTGGACACGGTGGTGCAGTGACACTCCGCGCGCGCGCCCCCGGGAAGGTGATGCTCTTCGGGGAGTACGCCGTGCTCGAGGGCGCCACGGCGCGGGTCGTCGCGGTCGAGACCTGGGCGCGCGCCAGCGCCGCGCCGACCACCGGGGCGTCGACGTACCGCATCCACGATGAAGCGGTCGACGAGCCCGGACCCTTCGTGCGTGCGGCGCTCGAGGCCGCGGGGCCCGTCCCGAGCGCGGCGTGGACGTTCGAGTCGCGTTCGTTCTCGACCCCCCCGGGCGCGGGGCCGTCCCTGAAGCTCGGCCTCGGCAGCAGCGCCGCGATCAGCGTCGCCGCGGTCGGGGTGGCGCGGGCGTTGAGCGGGGTGAGCGCGCGGCCCAGGGACGTGCTGCAGCCGGCGCTCGTGGCGCACCGGCGCGCGCAGGGGGAGCGAGGCAGCGGCGCCGACATCGCGGCGAGCACCTTGGGCGGCCTCGTGGAGTGCGCGTTTTTCGAGCAGGCCGCGTGGGCGCCCCCGGGCGCGATTCCGGTCGGGCAGGGCGCCCTGTCCGTTGCGCAGCTGCCCGTGCCGTCGATCCTCAACCACCTGACGCTTGTCTTCGCGGGCGCATCGGCCTCGACGCCGGCCCTGGTGCGCGCGGTGATGGAGCAGCGTCACGCGCGCCCGATCGTTTGGGACCGGGCGCTGGTCTGCATCGCCGACGCGTCGGACGTGGCCGCGGTCGCCCTCGAAGCCGACGATCGCGGGGCCCTCGTGGAGGCCGTGCGCGCCGGGGACCTGGCGATGACGTGGCTCAGCCGCGAGCTCGGCGGGGGCACCACGCTCCTGGGTCCGCTCCACGCGGCGCTGCAAGGGCTCGTGGGTCCCCGCTGCGCGTTGAAGACCACCGGCGCCGGCGGCGGCGACCTGTACTGGCTCTACGGCGAAACCGAGGCCGACGAACGCGAGGCCGCCGAGCGCGTGCGCGCCGCCGGACACCACGTGCTCACCGTGCACGTCGAACACGAAGGATTCGTCGTAGAAGCGCCCGGGGCGACGTAACCTACGGCCGCCTCCGCGTAAGGTGGGGGGGCGGTGAACGCCGTGGGGGGACCGATGAACGTCGTGATACTGGGGAACGGCATCGCGGGTGTGACCTGCGCTCTGGCGTTGCGAAAGCGTCGACCGGACTGGCGCATCACACTCGTCTCCGGAGAGAGCGACGCGTTCTTCTCCCGGACCGCGCTCATGTACATCTACATGGGGCACATGCGCCTCTCCGACACGCAGCCCTACGAGGAGCGTGTTTGGAAGGAGCGGCGCATCGAGCGGGTGCGCGGCTGGGTGGGCGCCGTGGACGTGAAAAACGCGCGGCTCGAGTTCACGGACGGCCGCACGCTGGCCTGGGACCGCCTGGTGCTCGCCACGGGCTCCGAGCCGAACCGATTCGGCTGGCCCGGCCAGGACCTGCCCGGTGTGCAGGGACTCTACTCGCTGCAGGACCTCGAGCTGCTCGAAGCGAACAGCAAGGGGCTGCGGAACGCCGTCATCGTCGGCGGGGGGCTCATCGGCATCGAGCTCGCCGAGATGCTGCACAGCCGAGGCGTGCACGTGACGATCCTCGCCCGCGAGGCGGAGTACTGGAGCAATGCGCTGCCCGTGGAAGAGGCGCGCCTCGTCGGCCGCGTCATCCGCGAGGCGGGCATCGATCTACGCCTGTCGAGCGCGATGCGTCACGTGGAGGCAGGCGCGAACGGTCGGGCGACCGCCATCGTCACCGAGAGCGGCGACCGTATCGAGTGCGGGCTCGTGGGGCTGACCGCGGGCGTGCGCCCCAACCTCTCGGCGCTGGCGGACAAGGCCGTGCCCACCGAGCGCGGGGTCCTCGTCGACGCCCTGCTCCGAACGCGCGTCGAGGGCATCTACGCGTGCGGCGACTGCGCCGAGATCGTGGAGGACGGCGGCGAGCGCGGGCGGGTCGAGCAGCTCTGGTACACCGGAAGGATGCACGGTGAGGTCGTCGCCGAGAACCTGGCGGGCGGAGAGCGCCGCTACGAGCGGGGCATCTGGTTCAACTCCGCGAAGTTCATGGACCTGGAGTGGCACACCTACGGTCAGGTGGCTCCGGGCGCCGCCCCCGCCGCGAACGAGCGTCACCTCTGGTGGGCGCACCCCAGCGGCCGCCACGCGCTGCGGATCGTGGAGCGCGATGGCGCCGTGATCGGCATGAACGCGCTCGGGTGGCGTCACCGCCAGGACGTGTGGACACGCTGGATAGCCGAGCGCCGGAGTCTGTCGGACGTCGTGAAAAATCTGCGCGCCGCGAACTTCGACCCGGAGTTCTTTCGTCGCTTCGAGGGGGAGATCGTTGCGGCCGCGCGCGGTCTGCAGATGGGAGTCGCAGCATGATCGCCTCCGTTTCGCTCCTCGTTCTGGGCCTGGTGCAGTTCACCCTCGCGCTCTTCGACCGCGCCGTGGGTGAGGGTTACACCGCGCTCCTCCTCTGGCTCGTGCCGTTCACGGTCGGCGGCCTCGGCGTCGGTGTCTTGCCCTACCTGGGCACCACCCCGGGCATCAAGAACGACGGCATCTTCCACAGCGCCGCCAAGGCGCGCGGCTGGTCCGGTTGGCTCCTGGGCGTGCTGATCACGGCCTTCTACTGCGCCGTGTACTGGTTCCCGCAGTACCTCTCCGGCCTCATCAACCTGGTCTCGCCGCTCTACACCACGCTGACCGGGAAGGCCGCCGACGTCGCGACTTTCGAGTCCGTCCGCAACGCCGGCTGGGACCCTCGGCAGTGGTTCCTCTACGGGCTGCTCTACACCCTCGCGGTGGCCATCATGGGCGCGCGCATGGGCATGCGGTACCGACACAACCGGTACCAGCTCATCCGCACCGGCTCGGTCGTCTTCTTCCAGCTCGCCTTCGGCTTCATGATCCCGCAGTTCCTGCAGGCCATGCAGCAGCCGGAGTTCTACTTCACGTACTTCTGGCCGCTGAAGAAGGAGTACTTCTTCCCCAGCGACCTGAAGGCGCTCTTCGCCTCGGGGCACCTCGGCCTCTTCATGGCCTTCTGGGGCGTGGCGATGGCCTTCGTCGCCACGCCGGTGCTCACCTACTTCTACGGCAAGCGCTGGTACTGCTCGTGGGTCTGTGGCTGCGGCGGCCTCGCCGAGACCGCGGGCGACCCGTTCCGCCAGCTCTCCGACAAGTCCCTCAACGCGTGGAAGTTCGAGCGCTGGGCCATCCACATCGTGCTCGTGCTCATCACCGTGACCACCGGGCTCGTCTGGGCCAACTCCGCCTCCGAGGGCCAGATGCTCGGCGAGGCCTCCCAGAGCGCGACGCGGTGGTACGGCTTCCTCGTGGGCTCGGTCTTGAGCGGCGTGGTCGGCGTGGGCTTCTACCCGATCATGGGCACCCGGGTCTGGTGCCGGAACTTCTGCCCCCAGGCCGCGATCCTCGGGCTGCTCCAGCGCTTCTTCAGCCGCTTCCGCATCACCACGAACGGCGGTCAGTGCATCTCGTGCGGCAACTGCTCGACCTACTGCGAGATGGGCATCGACGTGCGGGCCTACGCGCAGCGGGGCGAGAACATCATCCGCGCTTCGTGTGTGGGGTGTGGCGTCTGCGCGGCGGTGTGCCCGCGCGGGGTGCTCAAGCTCGAGAACGGGGCGACCAGCGGCGACCGATTCCCCAACAGTGACAAGCCCTTGCAGGCCTTCCTCGACGCCATCCGCAAGTGACCGAGGCCCGATGAGCCGCGTCCGCTACTTCCACTGGGACTTCCCCGGCGCCGACGGCGAAGAGACGGCCCGTCACTTCGAGCGACACGTGCAGGCGTTCCTCGCGCGCGAGGGCCTGAGCCGCTGCGAGACCGGCATCGAGCCCGATCCGCCCGCCGGGTACACGGCGTTCTGCGCTGCGCCCGAACCCGCCTGGGATGCGGTGATTCGCGGCCTGCGACCCCACTGGGAGCGGCCGGAGCATTCGCCGGATTGAGGTCGAAGGCGACCGCGCTCCGCGCCGTCACGCGAGCGATACGCCCAGCAACCGCCCGATGGCAGCGGTTGCGGCCATCGCGAGCGCGCCCCCCGCGGTGACCCGCAGCGCGGCGCGCCCGAGCGGTGCACCCCCCAGATGGCCCCCGAAGGCGCCCAACGCGGCGAGGCTCACGAGCGAGAGCCCGGCGATGGCGGGTATGCGCACGGTCACGGGAGCGACCAGCAGCGCGGCGATGGGGACCACCGCGAACGCCGAAAAGCTCGCCGCCGAGATCCACGCCGCCTGCATCGGCCGCGCGAGAGACCCGGTATCGATGCCGAGCTCGTCGTGCAGGTGCGCGCCGAGTCGGTCGTGCGCGCTGAGCTGCTCGGCGACCTGCCTCGCCAGCGCCTTCTCGACGCCTCGCGCCTCGTACAGAGACGCCAGCTCGAGCATCTCGGCCTGCGGCTGCGTGGCGAGCTCATGCGCCTCGCGCTCGATGTCGGCGCGCTCCGCGTCTCGCTGCGAGCTGACCGAGACGAACTCCCCGACGGCCATCGACATCGCGCCCGCGACCAGTCCCGCCACCCCGGAGACCAGGATGACCTCTCTCGAAGCCGCCGACGCGGCGACGCCGATCATGAGGCTCGCGGTCGAAACGATCGCGTCGTCGGCCCCGAGCACCGCGGCGCGCAACCACGCTGCCCGCCCGCTCCGGTGTTGCTCGGGTATCACGGACTCGCGTTCAGTTTGCGCCCTTCGAGTTGGGTCAGCACCTCGCCCCAGGTGTGCTCCCGCAGGGCTTTCCGCGGCAGGATGCGTCCCATGGCCACCGGCACGCCGTCCGCGCGTTGAACGCCCCGGGAGAGCTCCTCGAGGTCGAGATACTCATCGCCCTCGTCGAGCTTCTCGGCCGACTCCACGGCGCTGACCTGCGCGACCTCCACATCGGAGAGCAGGTTCATGATGGCCTCGCGCGTCACGAAGTCCGCGCGCTTGCTCACCTTCGGCGGCACATCCAGCTCGGCGCCATGCCCCGACAGCACCGCTGCATCGGTCGTTCCCAGCACGATACGGGCCTTCTCGATCAGGTCCGCGTCGCCATGGGCCAGAACGAGAAACTTCCCGGCCTTCACCTCGAGCTCGTACTTCACGACGCTGTCGTTCGGGATGCCCAGGCTCGCGAGCGCCGCGGCCAGCACGCCGGCCGCCCCACCGACCGCGGCGCCCTCGAGCGCGCCGACGATCCATCCGACCATGGGACCCATCGCGACGATGGGTCCGACCGCCGGAATGAAGAAGAGTGCGCTGCCGAAGAGCATGCCCCACAGGCTCCCCCAGAGCGCGCCGCGGCCGCCCCAGAACGCCATGCGATCGCCCGTGGTGTAGAAGCCGATCGCTTGCTCGTCGGTCTGGAAATCCTTGCCGATGATCGACAGATGTTTCATGTCGATGCCGGCGTCTTGGAGCGCGCGTACGGCGGCCTCGGCGCTGTCATGGGTCTCATAGATCGCGACTGCGGAGCGGGAGCGGGGGTCTTTGTTCATGACGACCGTCCCTCAGCAAGACCAGTGCCGGACCCCATTCGAGGCGGTCTCGTCGACCCCGAGCGGGATCGACGCATCAAAGTGATGTCGTGATTGCCCGAACTGATTGAGACGGTCGACCCTCTCAGGGCCGAGGACGGCTCGAGCTCGACGGCGCGCCGGGGATGAAGGGCCAGCCGTCGAGCCAGCGCAGGGCGTCGACGAGTACGAGGCGCCCGGGCGCGGCCCCCGCACGACCGCCGACCCAGGCGTGATAGACGAGCACGTCGTCGCCGCCGGGTCCCACGACCACGGAGCCGTGCCCGGGACCCGCCCACGCCGCGTTGCTGACGAGCAGGGGGTCGCCGCGCTTCTCCCACGGCCCGAAGAGGCGGTCGGCTCGGGCCACGCCCAGGGCGTACCGCGCGTCGAAGTACGCGTTTCCACTGTAGAAAAGGTAGTAGCGCCCGTCTCGGCGCACGATGAACTGCCCCTCGACGAGGTTGTCCTCCCACCGCCGGTCGTTGGTGATGGCCGTCGCCACGGGACCCGTGACCGTGAGGCCGTCCGCGGTGAGCGCCTGAAGTCGAATCGGGGTCGGGCGGCCCACGGCGTTCCCGTCTTCTTTCCACGACAAGTAGGGCGTGCCGTCGACGTCGACGAAGGCCGACGCGTCGATCAGGCCCATGCCCGGGTCCTCGAGCAGCGGCCGGTCCAGCGCCACGTAGGGTCCTGTCGCGGTGGGGGCGGTCGCCGCGCCGAGCGCGAGGTGGCCTGCGGCGGTCCGCGCCGAGAAGTAGGCCACATAGGCCTCACCGATACGGTGAATCTCCGGCGCCCAGAAGTCGCTCACGGCCCACGCGGGACGCGCCGCGAGGGGCAGCACCGCACCCGCCGGGGCCCAGGTCGTGAGGTCGTTGGACTCGAAGATCGGGAAGGCGTCGGGCGCGTTGCCCGAGGTGCAGACCATCACGTAGCCGTCGCGCGCGTCGTCGCGCAGGACGCCGGGATCGGGGCAGTCGAAGGGCACGACGGGGTTCGAGTACAGCCCGCCGCACTGCGTCCAACGGAACGAGAGCGCGCAGTCCCCGGCGAAGTGGGGCACCCACAGGTTCGAGAGCCCCTGGGCGCGCAGACCACCGCCGGCGTCGAAGCACTCGCCCGCGGGGTACACACGGCCCGGTGCGTCGTCGTGGCGTGCATCGTGGCCCTCGGGGGCCGACCACGCGTCGCCGTAGGCGATCCGGGTCGAGCAGGCCGGGGGCGGCTCGCCACAGTCGCCGTGCTGGTCGAGTGCGATGCGACACCCGGACGCCCCGCGGAAGTAGGGCCGCCAGCCGTTGTCGAGCACGGCGAAGCTGTTCCCGGCGGCGTCCGCGGTGCATCGGCCGTCCCAGCCGACGCGGCCGGGGGCGACGTCCACGGCGTCGACGCGTCCCTCGGGACGGATCCACAAGTCGCCGTAGTGGATGCGCGTCTCGCAGGGTGTGCGAGGCGCTGCGTCCGGTGAAGTCGCGTCGATGGCCGTGGCGTCGAGGCTTGGGGCGGCCTCCGAGTCTACGGGCGCCTGCACGCGGACGTCGTCGGGCGTGACCGCTGCGTCACCGGGCGGGGGCCCGGCCTCCGGCAAGGAGAGGGGCGGCGCCACCGCGTCGGCCGCGGGTGCGGCGGCGTCCGCCCGGGGGGGCGACGCGCTTGTGACCTCGCCCTCTCCACAGGCCACGCAGAGCATCAGCGCGAAGGGCGCCGCGGCGGTCCCGAGAGACGCCATCGATCGGGACACGCCTGGGCCTCTCAGGGGCGGGCGCCGCGGCGGCGACGCGCACCGAGGCCGAGCAGCGCCGCGGCGACCAGGCCCAGCGCGGACCCACCGGCCCCCGGGCGCGCCGAGCACAGAATCCCACCGCCGTCGGAGTCGCCGCCGTCGCTCTTCACACCGCCGCCGGGCCCGGTGAAGTCCACGCTCCCGCGGTTGTCCGTCACGATCTCCGACTCGGGCACCTCGGGCTTGATGCGCTCGACCACGAGCGCCGCCTGGGCCTGACCCATCGCCACCGTCATGCCCTCACTGCGCCGGATGACCTGCGGGTTCTGCCCCTCGGCGAGCTGCACCCGCACTCCGGACGCCGTCTCGATGATCGCGTTCGCGAAGTCCGCCTCCCCGGACTCGAGGCAGCCGATCGTCTGCGTCGCCGTCCGCACGTTCGGCACCTCGGGCTGGTCGGCGTTGAATGCAAAGAGCGGGTCGCGGTCCATCTCCTCGGGGCTCATGGTCGAGTAGAGCCGGGTCAGGTAGGGCTGCGCGTTCAGCAGCTCGAGCAGGCCCTCGCGCGGGGCGTTGACCTCGTCGCGCACCTGCGCCGCCAGCGCCGCGCCATCCAGCGGCGCCTCGAGGTCGACCGCGCCGCAGTCCGGACACTGAAAGAAGAAGTCGGTGTCCGTGCCCTCGGGGAGCGCGGCCTGCCGCGCGACCCGCATCGCGTCCGCGTCGTTGAACGCGTAGCCGTAGAGGAAGCTCACCAGGCCCTGCAGCGTGCGCGCCTCGGCGAGCTCCGTCACGGCTTGCTCCGGGATGGGCTGCAGGCCGACCGCGATCGTCGGGCCGAGTGTGCCGGCGTAGTCCGTCGTGAAGGCGTGGCCGCCCGCCTCGTCCGCGGCCTGACTGACCACGTCGGGGTAGTTCTGACCGCCGCCCACCCAGTCGATCGCGCCCTCGTTGATCTGCACATGCAGGTAGTTCAGCGGGATCGCGCGGGCCTGCCCGAGCACGTGCACGATGATGCCCATGTCCGGGTTCGCGGCGACCGAGGTCGGCACGATGGGGATCGACGGCACGTTGCCCGGGAACGACAGGTGAAGGGGCACGATGTCGCCCGAATCCTCGCCCGGCAGCAGCTTGATCGCCACAAAGACCGCCTGCGCGTCGATGTAGGGCTGGAGCTTCTCGTCGACGGCGTCGGGGACCGCGAAGCCGTTCTCGTCGAGCCAGGCGCGCAGCGACGCCACGTTCTCGGCCTCGAGGATCGCACGGTCGTAGGGTCCGATGTTCTGACGCGAGAGGACCTCCACACCGGGATCGCCGCCCGCCCCGGCGTCGGGGCCGAAGTCGCTGTCCTCCGCGCCGCCGTTGGCGCTGCGGGGCACATCGCACCCCTCCTCGAAGACCGTCGTGAGCTGGAAGACCGGTCCGGCGTTCTGGTCGAGGCGCGCGAACAACAGCTCGCTCGACAGCGACGTCTCGACCCCGCGCGGCACGGGCAGCAGCCACCCGAAGTCCGTGGGCGGGCCCTGGTACGTGATGCGCACGTGCATGTGCACTTGCTCGCCGTCCACCGCGAAAAGGATGCGCTCCGCCGCCTGATTCACCGGCGTGACCGCGTTGCAGAAGAGGCCCCCGCAGGCCAGGGCCGGCAGCGGAGCGGT
>JBMOFP010000043.1:0-36446 GCA_049318805.1 Bradymonadia bacterium | reverse complement strand
TGTGCCGACGCATCACGCCTTCGCGTATCGCGCCGATCTTCTCCATCGCGCGCTTGAAGAGCTCCCGGTCCTCGGCCTTGCGGATCGCCTCGACCCGCGCGCCGATGAGCTCGCAGCCGAAGCGTTCGAGCACACCCTCGCGATGCAGCGCCAACGCCATGTTCAGCGCGGTCTGGCCGCCCAGAGTCGGGAGGATCGCCTGGGGACGCTCTCGCTCGATGATGCGCGTCACGTACTCGAGCGTGATGGGCTCGATGTAGACGTGGTCCGCAGTCTCCGGGTCCGTCATGATCGTCGCTGGGTTGGAGTTCACCAGGACGACCTCGTAACCCTCACGCCGCAGCGCTTTGCATGCCTGGGTTCCGGAGTAGTCGAACTCACAGGCCTGCCCGATGACGATCGGGCCGCTGCCAATGATGAGAATCTTGGAAATGTCGGTCCGCTTCGGCATGGCGGCGCATGATAGGGACGCCGCGCCGGGATTTCACCCGTCTTCGCCGCCGACACTGTCCCAGAGAGCATCGAGGCGCATCTCGAAGGCCTCGAGACCCACGGCCTGCGCGAACGCCTCGGCCTCTTCGCTCCACGCGGCGACCTGCGGGTCCGAGAGGATCGACTCCAGGGCGCGCGCGAGCCCGTCGGCCCCGGCCTCGTGCGCGTAAAGCGCCGGACCGGCGTGCGCTCGCAAAGCCGGGAGATCCGGCCCGACCACGCGTCGCCGTGCGGCGCGGGCGAGCAACGCCGCCTCGGGCACCACGCTGCCTGCCTGTACGGAGCGCGTCTCGTCGAGCACGCAGACGACGGCTCGCGCGGACTGCAGCCGCGCGGCCAGGTTCTCGAGGGACAGGTCGCGCACGATGGTCAGTTTCTCGGTGCTGCGGGTCCACCGCGCATGCTGCTCGATGGCCGCGACCGGGGTCCCTGGCCCCGCGAGGAGCGTGAGTCGCCACGGGCAATGGAGACGCGAGACCGCGTCCAACAGGGTCCGCCATGCCGTCCAGGGCTCACCGTCGACCCAGGCGACGAGGTTGGGCATCGCAGGCACGGGCTCGTCGAGCCCGAGGTCGACGACCGGACGGGGCAGCAGATGAATCCGCTCGCTGTCGAGGCCGCGTCGAACGAGGGTCGAGGTCTCGGTCATGGTGCTGGAGACGAGGGCGTCGGCCCGAGAGAGGGTCTTGTCCTCGAGGGCGACGAGGTCCACCAGGCGAGTCGGCGCGAGCTCCGGGTCCTTGTCGCGCATCGCTTGGGACGGCAGGACACCGGGCTCGATGACGAGGTGTGCGCGTCGACCGGACCGCGGCCGATGCAAGACCGCCGGCACCGCGACCTCGACCCCGAACGTGTGCACGAGCCGGGGGGCGTTGCGCTCGAGGACCAGCCCCAGGAGGTCGCTGACGAGCGCGGCCCTGCGGTCGCCGGACAGCCCGGGCGGGGTGTCGACGGGCACTTGCCGAACGCCCGGGCCGAGGTCGACCAGCCCGACGGGGCCGGGGCACAAAAGGAGACCGCCGCCGCGCGCCGAGAGCCGTCGCGCGTAGGCTTGCAGGCGCCACGCCGCTGGGCTCGACTCGGAGACGGGGACGTCCGAGACGAGCAAGATGCCGTCCCTCACGACACACCGCCGGCCGCGCGGGCGTGTCGAAGCGCCTCCGCGGCATTGTACGACGACCGCACGAACGGCCCGGCGAAGACGTGGTCGAAGCCGAGCGCGCGACCGTGTTCACGGTACACCTCGTAGGCCTCCTCACGCAGGTACTCGACGACGGGCACCTGCACGAGGCTCGGCCGCAGATACTGTCCGATCGTGACGATGCGGACGCCGTGGGCCCGGAGGTCGTCCATGAGCGTGCGCACCTCGTCGGGCGTCTCGCCGAGACCGACCATGAAGCCGCTCTTGACCACGCGGTCGGGGAGCGTTTGCGCCACGCTTTGGAGCACCGCGAGGCTGCGGTCATAGCGCGCCTTCGGGCGGACGCGCGGGTAGAGGCGCGGCACCGTCTCGACGTTGTGATTAAAGACGTCGAGAGGTCCGGAGGCGACCGTATGGACGGCGTCGAGGTCTCCGCAGAAGTCCGGCGTGAGCATCTCGAGGGTGGCTGCCGGCAGCCGGGCACGCAGCGCCTCGAGCACCGCGCGGAGATGGGCGGCGCCGCCGTCGGGCAAGTCGTCGCGATTCACGCTGGTGACGACGACGTGGCTCAGGCCCATGTCGAAGGCCGCCTGGGCGACGCGCGCGGGCTCGTCCGGATCGAGGGGTGCGGGCCGTGCGGTCCCGACCGCGCAGAACCCGCAAGCCCGCGTGCAATCGCGGCCCATGACCATGAAGGTCGCCGTGCCCTGCGCGAAACACTCGCCGAGATTCGGGCAGCGGGCCTCTTCACACACCGTATTCAGGCCCCCCGCGCGCAGTCTGCGCTTGAGGCCCGCGACGGCCTCCCCCTTGCCCACCGGCCGGAGCAGGAACTCCGGTTTACGCAGCGCTTCACGGTCACGACCGAATCGATCATTCTCTGGGTGGCCGGGCAGGACCGGCAGCGCTTCGCCGCGTGGAGGGTTCGACATGGTGACCTCGAATTAGCGCGCGCTCGGACCTGCGCGCAACCCGCTTGACTTCGCTGAAGCCCGTCCATAGCATCCGCGCGCTTTTCGTCCGGCGGGTTTTCGCCGGTTCATGCCGGCCCCGTGGGGGCGTCGATGCTGGGTGAGGTGAATCTTGAGCTCGAATGAGTTGGTTCTGCGGCCTCTCGAGGTGATCGTCGAGGGGGATAACGTCGAGCGCGCCATCAAGGCCCTCAAGCGCAAGGTCGCGCAGGAGGGCATCTACAAGGAGCTGAAGCGCCGCCGTTTCTACGAGAAGCCTTCGGTGAAGACGAAGCGCAAGCAGCGTGAAGCCGAGCGCCGTCGACGCAAGGAGCGCCGTCGCGCGCTCAAGTCGAACGTCCGCGGCCCCAAGAAGTAAGGGCCCGTGAGCACCGGAAGCCCTTCCGGTACACGCGTCCCCTACAACGGCGTCCGGGTCTTCACGGCCACCAAGGCGCTCGAACGCGAGAAGCTCGGCGAGACCATCACGGCCTGGCTGCGCGACCACGCGCACCTCGAGGTCGTCGATACGGTCGTGCAGCAGTCCAGCGACCAGCAGTTCCACTGCTTGTCGATCATCCTGTTCTACCGCGAGCCCTGAGCGGCCCCGCCGGGGTGCCGGTCAGAATGCGCACGGCCCCCCGAGGAGGGTCCCCGCAGGCAGGTCCGCGCCGCCGCTCGTCGGGAGCGCGGTGAGCGCCAGCGTGGCGCGGCACCGCACGAGGCCGCTGCAGGCCTCGCCTTGCCAATCCAGCATCACCCGCAGGGCGCCGACCCAACGACCGTCTTCACACAGGTCGAGAGCCTCCGTGGGGAAGCGGACGTCATCACGCTCCGCGCAGACCGAGTCGAGGAACTCCGTCTCGGCCGCGCGGTACTCCGCCTCGCCCCGGGCGCGCGCCATCGCGTCGATGCGCTCGGGCGGCACGGCGATGCGCCCCACGCACCGAGACGCGCCCTCAGTGACCGTGGAGCGCGCCACGCCGCCCAGGCGCACCTGGAAGCGCCCGTCACCATCCGAGGTCACACAGCCGCGGAGCACCAGTGCGCGGGGCGTTTCGGCAGCGTCGGATACGAAAGTCGCCTGCACGGCGACGCCGTCCTGCGTGACGCTCAGCCGCCCGGGTCCGGGCACGAAACCCGCGCCCAGGGCGGCGCACGACGGCACGTCGTCTTCGGGCGTCTCGGGGTCTTCCACGGCCTCGAGCGTCACCTCGAGTCGGCTGACGAGCGTCGGCATTCCGGCGGGCGGCGGACTCGTCGGTTGCTCGAGAACGGCGCCACAGGCCATGAGCGGCAGACCCCACACGAGCGCGCGAGCGCCCGCAGATGCCGTCACGTCTTTCGCTCGACGTAGCGCGCCGGATCGCGAGCCCCGGCAAGCTCGAAGCCCTTCAGCCGGAGCTGGCACGCGTCGCAACGCCCGCACGCGGCGCCGTCGACCTCGGGGGCGTAACAGGAGTGTGTGTCGGCGTAGTCCACGCCGAGCGCCAGACCGGCTCGAATGATCTCGGCCTTGCTCAGGTGCTGCAGCGGGGCGCGGATGGTCAAGCCGTGACCTTCGGTGCCGGCGCGCGTGGCGAGCCGCGCCATGCGCTCGAAGGCCTCGATGTACTCCGGGCGGCAATCCGGGTAGCCCGAGTAGTCGATGGCGTTCACCCCGATGAAGACGTCGCGGGCGTTCCGAACCTCGGCCAGCGCCAAGGCATGCGCGAGGAAAACGGTGTTGCGCGCGGGCACGTAGGTCACCGGCACGCCGGTGCTCATCTCCCCCTCGGAGCGCCCCTGCGGCACCTCGATGGAGCGGTCCGTCAACGCCGACCCGCCGAAAACGCCCAGCGAGAGGTCGCAAAGGACGTGCTCGAGGGCGCCCCACCGGCGCGCCTGACGCGCAGCGGCCTCGAGCTCGAAGACGTGCCGTTGTCCGTAACGAAACGAGAGCGCATGCACCACGAAGCCCTGCGCGCGGGCCATCGCAAGGACCGTGACCGAGTCCAACCCGCCGCTCAGGAGAACGACGGCCGGCTGACCTTCAAACGCCGCGGGCATCTGCACCCCATAAGTACTTATGCAACTGAAGTTGAAGTCGAACGGGCGCCTGGTCTTCGAGAATCCACGCGGCGAGCGTGTCGGGGGCGAGGCGCCCATGCACGGGGCTGAAGAGCACGGCCGCGACGCGCTCGTGAAGCCGATGTTCGCGGACCCGCTCGAGCGCCCACACGTAGTCCTCGCGCGACGCGAGCACGGCCTTGACCTCGTCTCGAGAGCCGAGGTGTTCGATGTTCGCCCAGAGGTTCCGCTCGACCTCGCCGGAGCCGGGGGCCTTGAGGTCCACGATGCGATGCACCCGAGGATCGACCGCGGAGATGTCCCTCTGACCGCCCGTCTCGAGGGTCACGGTGTAGCCCGTGTCCAGCAATCGCGTGATCAGCCCGTGTACGTTGGGTTGCAGCAGGGGCTCACCCCCGGTCACACACACCAGGCGGGTGCCATAGGCGGCGACGGTCTCGACCAGGGCGTCGACCGTGTGCCACTCGCCGCCCGTGAAGGTGTACGTCGAGTCGCACCAGGCGCACCGCAGGTCGCAGCCCGTGAGCCGTACGAAGACGCTCGGGCGACCGGCGAAGGTGCTCTCGCCCTGAATGCTGTGGAAGACCTCGGTGATGCGCAGGCGCACGGCGGGCGCAGCCTAGCACGCACGCGGCCCCCGCGCGCAACCCCCCGGAGCCGCGTGCGTCGTTGCTCGCCGAAGGGCGCGGGTCTATCTTGCGCCCATGCCGCAGTTTCAGGAGTTTCCGGCCCTTCCGCCCGGGGAGTACCGCGCCTCCGTGGACGCGCTGATTCGTCTGTGTCGACAGACACCCGTCGAGGGCGAATCCAACCGCGACCACCGCGCTCGTCTGAAGCAGCTCGGCCTGTGGAATCGCGAGCGCAGTCGCGCCCTGTACCGGTTCCTGCAGTGGGGCGTCGGACAACGTGTCGTGCCCTCCGCGTTGATGCGCGAGGTCGCCACGGCCGACGGCGACGACGCCGCACGCAAGCGGATCGCGGAGCGCCTCTGGGAGGTGAATCCGGTCCTGTTTCACGCCGTCCTGCTGCAGATGAAGACGCGGGTGCAGAGCGAGAACGAACTGCTCAAGTACCTGGATTCATTCGCATATCCGGGCGCGCGTCTCACAGGGCCGCAGGTCCGGGCCTGGGTGCACCTGGCGCAGGGCCTCGAGCTCTTCAAGCTGGTCGGCATCCGACTCGCGCTCTCCGCTCAGGGCGAGAAGTGGTTGGCGCGCGCGGAGGCGTTCGACCTGGAGGAGTACCTCGAGGACGACAAGGACGAGCCCGAGCCCGCCTTCGACGACGGGCCGGCGGACGTCGCCCCGCCAGAGACACCGCCGCCCTCCGAGAGCGTCCCCCCTGCCCCTGAACGGCCCGCGCCGGCCGCTGCGCGCCCGGCCCCCTCACCCGCACCCACGTCCGCGCCGGCGCCTGCCGCCGCAGCGTTGCCCTCTCAACGCCCGTCTGCCGCGTTGCCGTCTCCGCACGGTCGGAAGCGCGCCTTTCCGGCCGCTCGGTGCGCCCAACCGGGGGTCTTCGACAGCGAGATGTGGACGGAGAACGCAACACGCATCGCCGAGTGGGCGTCGACGCTCGAGCCCGGCGTGCTGGGGCACGACCCGCTGGGCGCCCTGGACTTCGGCTTCGAGGCGAGCGCGTGGAACGAGGACGCGGACCGCGCTCTTTTCAAGCTCGCGGTCGCCGCCGCGCTGGTGCTGCGCCTCCCCCGAGACACCGTGACGCAGACCTGGACGCAGCTGGACGTGTCCGGAGTCCTCGACGCGCTCTTCGAGGGTACGGTGCCCGAGACCAACCCCGGGCGCGTCGATCCGCACGGCTTGATGTGGGCCTCGCTGGTGGCCCGGCGCTTCGCCGAGGTCCCTGGGCTGGCGGGCGACCTCGAACGCGCCGAGAGCGCGTCCGCGGCCTTCGGCGCGCTCGAAGCCGCGCTGGGCCGGGGTCTGCTGGGCCCCGAATTGCCGTGGATTCTCCGAGGTCTGGACGCGCTCGGCGTCCTGCGGCTGGAGGGCCTGCAGGCCTACACCGGCCTGGCGACCCGGCCCTTGCGCGACACGCTGTTTCGCTTGGGATTCCTCGCGTCGCCTTACGCCGACGGGCCGAACGCCCTGGCCGAGGCCTCGGGGGCGCTTCGTCGGGCCGTCGGCGAGGACCCGGCGGCCGAAGCCCGACTCCAGGGGTTCAGCGTCGCCGCCGGGTGCGCCTACGCCTGCCCGAACCGCCGGGTGTGCGGCTTCGCCTGCCGCGAGCGCGCCGACCTCTGACCGCTCAGCCCGTGAGCAGCGCCTCGAGCGCGGCCTGGGTGTCCCGCTTGATGCGCTGAACCGCATCCTCGGACGTCTCCCCAGCGCGGCGCTCGGGCACGATCGGCGCGCCGATCACGTGGACGAGTTTCACGGGAAAGGGCAAGAGGCCGAGGCCGAGAACCACGGGGAGCGGCAGCCGACGCCGGGCGCCCAGGACCCGCTCTCCCCAGCCCATCGCGTCGTTGAGCACCCACACCAGATCATCCGCGGCTGGAGACGCCACCGGGATGATCGGCACGTTCGACTTGAAGGCGACCCGCGCGAAGCCGTCGCGACCCTCCCAGAGGAGCTGTCGACGCTGCGTATGCGGCTTCCACGCCTCGCGCGACCCGCCGGGGAAGACCCCGACGAGGTCGCCCGCGAGGAAGCGGCGTCGCGCCTGATAGGGCGTGCCCTCGACCACGCCCCATCGGGCGAGCCGCTCTCCCACTGCGGGCCGCTCGAAGATCAGCTTCTCGCCCAGGAACCGCGGCCACCGCCCGACGTCGCGGTGCAAGGCGCGGCAGAGCAAGACGGCGTCCACCGGGTACGGTCCGTGGTTGAGCACGAGGAGCGCCGGACCCTGCCGCGGGATGTGCTCGAGGCCCCGCACCTCGTGGCGGAAAACCCGGGCGATCGCGTCGAAGGTCGGGGCCCAGCGATTCGGACGCTCCGCGTCGAAGGCGTCGGGCGGGTCGTCGCCGAAGATCCCGGAGGAGGCGGGCGTCGGTTCGGTGCGTCTCACCGCTTTCGGGCCCCATTGCCGGTATCTTCGCCCGCGATGGTGTCCATTTCTTGAGTCTTTCCGAGATGTTCTGGGTTCTCGACCGGAGGCCCCGTGTGGGCCGTCCACAGCTCGGATTCACCGGTCAGGTCGTGGGTTTCGGTGGCCCCCGTCTCGTGCGTGCCGGTCTCGGCGCGACGCGTCGCGAGCCATGCGTCCAGCGCCCCGCGCAGCGCCTCGACGTCGTCCAGGTCCGCGTCGTGGAAGACACCCGCGGAGACGAGTCGAGTGTACTCGCGTCGCTCACCGGTCGGCGTCAGGTCGTCCGGGCCCACGTCGAGGTCGAACTCGCTCAGCTGCGCCTCTCGCTCGTGGCGCTCGTGGGCGAAGGCACGGGCGACGAGCGCGCCGAGCTCGGACGGCTCGAACGCCGGCGCGACCTCGCGGCGGAGCTGCTGCAAGGCCAGGGCGAAGGCCTCGGCCGTCGAGTAGCGGGCCGTGGGATCCTTGGCGAGCGCGCACTCCAGCATGGCGTCGAGTCCCAGGGGGAGACGCGGGTTGTGGTGGCTCGGCGGATCCGGGTGCTGCACGCGGATCGCCTCCATGAGGTGATGGTCCTCGGGCGCAAAAAAGGGCGGGCGTCCGGCGACACACTCGTACAGGACCACACCCGCCGAGAAGACGTCCGAGCGACGCTCCAGGCGCTTGCCTGAGGTCTGCTCCGGACTCATGTACTTCACCTTGCCCTTGATGACGCCGCTGCGTGTCTGCGACCGGTTGTGCTCGGCCTTCGCGATGCCGAAATCGATGAGTTTCACCTCACCTTCGACGCCGACGAGGATGTTCGACGGGGTGAAGTCCCGGTGCACGATCTCGAGTTCGTGCGCGGCGTGGAGCCCCAGGAGCGCCTGCTCGAGGATGAACATCGCGTGGACCCACGGCAGGTCCCCCTCGCGCTCGCGGCACCGGCGAACGAGGCTCCGCAGGTCGACGCCATCCACGAGCTCCATGGCCAGAAAGTAGGTCTCCTCGGCCTGACCGAACTCGAAAACGCGGGCGACGTTCGGGTGGTCGAGAGAAGCCGTGATCCGCGCCTCGTCGGAGAGCATGTCGACGAACTCCGGATCGGCGGTGTGCACGGGCAAGATGCACTTCACGGCCACGGGCACCACGGTCCCGTCCGCGTTCGTGCGCACGCCACGAAAGATCTCGGCCATTCCGCCCGAGGCCAGCCGTGTGAGGAGTCGATAGGGGCCGAGCCACCGGGGACGCCGCATGTCTCGCCCAATACCGCGCCGGACCACGGGTTGCAATCGACCCCTCCCGGTGCTAACTCAACCGCGAACCGATTCGAGGATGTCCATGCGCGCACTTCGCACCGTCCATGCACCGACCGCCCTCGTCGCGCTGAGCCTGGTGACCGCGTGCCAGAGCGCACAGTCGACCCCGCCGGCCGCGGTCGCCTCCACCCCGGGCTCCACCACCGTCGCGACGCCGGCCACCGTGGCCGCAGCGCCGACCTCGGCCGCGGCCCAGCCCTACACCGTGCGGATCGTGCCCGGCGACGCGGCCGCGGGTAAGGCCGGCAAGAGCGTGATCGAGGTGACGCCGTCCACCGGGTTTCACATGAATCTCGAGTTCCCCGCGCGTCTGCGTGTCACGCCCCCGAACGGCCTGGCGCTCGCCAAGGCCGAGCTCGGGAAAGAGGACGCGGAGCTGACCGACGCGGTGCTCCGGTTCACGGTCCCCTACACCGCGGCCGCCGCCGGCAAGGTCTCCGTCGATGCGCTCGGCGACTTCAGCGTCTGCAACGACACCACGTGCAAGCTCATCAGGGATGAGAAGCTCGCGTGGGACGTCGACGTGAAGCCCTGAGCGCCCGGCCCCGATGACCCAGGACTTCCTGGAGAGAACCGTCGCTCAGGTGCGGGATCGTTTCGTCGCCGAGAAGACGATCCTCTCGTTCCCCGAGTACCTCGACATCGTCCGGCAGAGCCCCGAGCTTCAGGCTCGGGATGCCGCGACCTACGTCCGCGACTGCTTCAACCACTACGGCACCGAGCGGATCGAGCGGCCCTACGGGAAGTTCACCCGTTGGCGGCTCTTCGACTGCCCTTTCGACGGCGGACGCGACCCCCTCATCGGCCAGGAGACGGTTCAGGAGCAGGTCTTCGGCTTGCTTTCGGACTTCGTCCGCGAGGGCCGGGTCAACAAGCTGATTCTGCTGCACGGTCCCAACGGGAGTGCGAAGAGCAGCTTCATCGGGTGCGTCCTGAGGGCCCTCGAACACTACAGCGCCCAGCCCGAGGGGGCGATCTACACGTTCAACTGGGTCTTCCCGTCGCGGAAGGTCGAGCGCGGCGCCATCGGCTTCGGGTCCGGTGGTCGTGGGGTCGACGCGCTCCCGACCTACGCGCACCTGACCGATCTCGAGATCGACGCGCGGGTGCGAAACGAGCTGCGAGACCACCCGCTCCTGCTGCTGCCGGCGGCTGCGCGCACGGCGCTCCTGCGTGAGGCGCTGCGCCCCGAGGCTCAACTGCCCACGCTGTTCACCGAGGGCGACCTCTCTCCCCGAGCACGTTCGATCTTCGATGCCTTGCTCAAGTCTCATCAGGGGGACCTGGCCGAGGTGCTCCGCCATGTCCAGGTCGAGCGGTTCTTCATCTCCCGCCGCTACCGCGCGTCGGCCGTGACCGTGGACCCGCAGCTCAGGGTGGACGCGGGCGCTCGGCAGGTGACCGCCGACCGAAGCCTCGGCGCCCTGCCCCCGGTCCTTCAGAACCTCACGCTCTACGAAGCCGTGGGCGATCTGGTCGACGCGAATCGCGGGGTCATCGAATACAACGACCTGCTCAAGCGGCCGGTCGAGGCGTTCAAGTACCTGCTCGCCACGTGCGAGAAGGGCACCGTGGGCCTCGATGCGATGACTCTCCACCTCGACGAGGTCTTCATCGCGAGCAGCAACGCGAACCATCTCGACGCCTTCATGGAGATGCCCGACTTCGCCAGCTTCAAGGCGCGCATCGAGCTCGTCGAGGTGCCGTACCTCGTGGACTACGCGCTGGAGCGTCGAATCTACCTCTCGCAGATTCAGCACTCGTCGGCCCGCCGACCGGTCGCCCCCCACACGGACGCGACCGCGGCGCTGTGGGCGGTCCTCACCCGGCTGCAACGCCCGCACGCGGACCAGTATCCGGTGCCGCTGCGCAAGACGTTGGCGCGCCTCTCCCCCGTCCAGAAGGCGGAACTCTACGCCACGGGCAAGCCCCCGGCCGGGCTCTCGCGGGACGTCACGAACGAGCTGCGCGGCCAGGTCGCGCGCCTGCACCGAGAGCGGAGTGGGCAGCGCAACTACGAGGGACGATCCGGCGCGAGCCCGCGCGAGATCAAGGCCGCGCTCCTCGGCGCCGCACGCCGTGAGGGCTTCCGGTGCCTGTCGCCGGTCTCCCTCTTCGAGGAGCTGAGCGAACTCGTCCGGCAACAGGCCGTCTACGACTGGCTCCGCATCGAGGCCGAGGGTGAGTTCAACCGGCCCGAGGCGTTCATCGACCAGGTTCGGGAGTGGTACCTCGCGCTCGTCGAGGAGGAGCTCCACGCGGCGATGGGGCTCATCGACACGGACCGGACCGTGGATCTCTTCCGACGTTACGTCGACCACGTGACGCACTTCGTGCGGAAGGAGAAGCGGAACAACCCGCTCACCGGACGCTACGAGGACCCGGACGAGACACTGATGCGCGAGGTCGAGCAGCGCTTGGGCCTCGACCAGGCGGCCGCTCTCGAAGCGCGCGGCGGGCTGCTCTCGCGCATCGCCGCTTGGCGAATGGACCACCCCGAGACCCCGCTGGACCTGGCCCTGATCTTCGTCGAGCAGCATCAACGGCTCACCGACTCCTTCTACGAGGAGAAACGCGAGGTCGCGGACCGGGTCAAACGCAACTTGCTCGTGTACCTGGTCGATGATCCGCAGCGGCTGACGGACGAAGATCGGCTTCAGGTCGAGCAGACCCTGGCTGCGCTCGAGCGCGACTTCGGCTACGTGCGCGCATGCGCGGTCGACGTGATCGGCTATCTGCTCAAGATGCGCAATCGGTCGACGTGACTCGCGCCCCGTGCGCCTCGAGGCGACGAGGGTCGCCGCCCCTGTGGGTCTGGGCGGTGGTGCTCGTCTTGTCCGGGGCTACGGCCCACGCCGCGGAGGACGACGCCCCGCCGTCGACGGACGCGCTCCCCCCAACCGCACTGCTCTTCGAGTCCACGGCCCGCGCGCGCAAACTCGTCGGCGGCACGGTCGAAGGTCAGCTCGGGGCGGCGGCGCTGGAGCTGCTGCGACTCGTGGACGAAGGTCAGCTCGCGTTGGCCCGCGGCGACGAGCCGCACTTCGACCGCATTCGGTCCGAGCTGCGTGCGCAGATCCGACTGCTCGATGCGCTGGAGAGTCGCGCCGAAGCCGCCGAGCGCGTCGAGCAGGCGGCCCGCGCGCTTGCGCAAGCGGAGCGTGAGTGGCAGGTCCTGCAGGCCTCCGAGGCGGCGGGCGCGACGCCGACCCCGCCCCGAACAGCGCCTTGAACGCGCGCCGCCTGCTCATCCTCGCCCTGATCGCCCTCCAGGGCTGCGCGGCGGGCAATCGGCCCACGGACATGACCGCCTACGCGCGGGCACGCGTCGAGCCCCGCGCGGCCGAGGTCGCCCGCCGTTACCCGAAGCTCACGGCAGAAGCCGAAACAGCCCATGCGGCCGCCGTCGCGGCGTGGCAGGCCGGTCGGGCCGTGGACGCCCGACACTTCGCCCGCATCGCCCGCACGACGTGGTCGGCCGCGGGGGTTTACGTAGAGCGGCGCAGCTATCGGGCGCGTCTCGCGGAGCTGCAGAACCAACAACGCCTGGTCGAGGAGCGGATCGGCGAAGCGCGGAAACGTCGGCGCGACGCGCTGCGGGTCTCGGAGCTCAAGGCGGAGCTCGCGGTGCTCGAGCGTCGGACCCTCGCCCTCGAGGCCGCGCGTCACCCCGACGCCGCGACCTTGAAGGCGGCGCTGGGCGACCTCGCCCTGGCCGAGGACCACGACGCCGCGCGCATCGTGCAGACCGATGAGCTTCAGGCTCGGACGACCTTCGAGGCCGCGCTCGATTGGGCTGAACGAACGCCGACCGGCACCCCAGACAGCCCGCTGCCCGAGAGATCACGCTCCGAGGTGGCTTCGCTGCTGGCACTGGTGATGCCGAGGTGGCGCGAGGAGCGTCACCTGCTCGACACGAACCGCGCCCTGGCGCTCGTCCTGGAAGACGCCGCGATGCTCCCCGAGGTCGAAGCGGGCATCGAAGGCCGTGGGCTCGTAGTGACCCTGCGTGCGCTCTTCAAGGACGGCGAAACGGGCGTGAACCCGGCGCGCCTCCCAGACCTGGAGCGCATCGCCGCGCTCGCTCAACGCCACCCGGCGTTCCCAGTGCGCGTCGAAGGACACACCGACCCGCGCGCGGAGCCCGAAGCCGCTCAGAAGGTCACCGAGGCGCGGGCCCGTTCCGCCGCGCGGGCGTTGGTCGAGTTCGGATTGCCCGAGTCGCGCGTCGAATCCGCCGGGCGCGGCGCCGACCAGCCCATCGCAGACAACCAGACCCGCGAGGGGCGCGTTCGAAATCGGCGCCTCGAGGTCATCTTCGTTCGACCGAGCCCGGTGGAGCCGGTCTCGCCACCCGCGGTCAATCCAGGCGGTGGCCGCGCTCCGTGAGCACCTTCTTCACCTTCGCCAGCACGTCCTCAATCTGGAACGGCTTGGTGATGTAGAACTTCGCGCCGACGTTGATGCCCTCGATCATCGACAGCGGGTCCGTCTTGGCGGTGAGAAAGATGACCGGAATGTTCTTGGTCTCGCGCCGATTCTTCAGCGCCTTCGTGAACGTGAGGCCGTCGAGGTTCGGCATCATGACGTCCGCGATGATGAGGTCGGGACGAAAGTCCTCGAGCACCCGCAGGCCATCGAGGCCGTCCTCGGCCGTCTTGACGACGTAGCCGTTCTTCTCGAGGAGACGGCTCACCAGGGTCTTCACGTGGGACTCGTCTTCGATGACGAGGATGCCCTTCTTCTCACCTTCGGCCATGCGTTCTCCGCTGGGGCTCGGCGCTCAATCTCACACGGCGCCCGAGGCTTGTAAACCCCGCAGGACCGTCCGCGGCTCGAGCGTGCGCATGCAGGCGTGGTGCGCTCGGGGACACACCCGCGGGCCATGGGCGGAGCACGGTCGACACGAGAGTCCGTCGACGCCGTGGTCGACGCGCCCCGCATCCACGGGCAGGCGCGCGGCGCTCGTCGGACCGAAGAGCGCGTGGGCCGGAACGCCGAGCGCGCGCGCGAGGTGAAGTGTGCCTGTGTCCCCGCCCACGACGAGGCGACACGCAGCCAGCAGTGCGGCGAGCTCGTCGAGAGGGAGGCCGAACACGCGCGTCGTCCCGACGACGGGCGGCACACACGTCGCTTCGTCGGCGCCCCCCGCGAGCAGAACGGGGTGTCCCATCGCGACCAGGCGCTCCGCCAGGGTCGCGAAATGCGCGCCTGGCCATCGCTTCGTCGCGAACGCCGCCCCCGGCAGCAGCGCGACGGCGCCCACGGGCCAGGCCCCTGGCGGTCGAGGCCAGCCCGTGGTCGGCAACGTCGGCAGCAGGGACGCCGTGTCGTCCGTGTCGATCCCGAGCGCGCTCACGAGCGCCAACGCGTCCGCCACGAACCGCGGTCCACGGGGCACACGCCGCGTGTACCCGACCGACCCCCAGCCCACACGCACCGCGGCGCCGGTCAGGCGGGCGAAGAGACCGGAGCGGACCGAGGGGTGAGGCGCGACCACGACTCCGGGGGCAAACGCGGACCGCAATCTCCGGGCCGCGCGCCAGGTGCCGAGAGCGCCCGCGTCCGCGCCCCGCTTGTCCCAGACGAAGACCCGGCTCACACCGGGTGCACGGCTCGCCAGGCTCGCCAGGGGCGGCCGCGTCACCAGCACGACCTCGTGGCCGGCGCGACCCAAAGCCGCGATGCTCGGCAAGGAGAAGACGAGGTCGCCCAGCCCCGCCATCGCGAGGAACGCCGTGGTCGGGCGCACGCTCATGCCGGGGTGCACGCGCGCGCCAGCGCCGCGAGGTGGGTGTCGAAGGAGGGCGGCGACCACAGCGCGTCGCGCGGGCGGGTCAGCGCGGCGACGATGCGCTCCGCGAGGCCGTGACTGCCCTCGGGCGCGGACCAACGATGGTCGGGGTGCACGAGCCACGCCGCGCCCGTCTGCGCGCTCGCGACGACCGGCAAGCCCACGGACACCGCTTCGGCGACCACATTGCCCCAGGGTTCGTAGCGCGCGGGGTGGACGAGGACGGCAGCGCCCGCGAGAAACGGTCGGGCGTCCACGGGGCCGTGGAACTCGACGCGTGACCCCACCCCCGTCGCATCGGCGGCTGCGCGCCACCGCGGCAGCTGTGAATCGCGCCCCACGACGTCCAGCGCGAGACCTGGGAGGTGTTTCAGCGCAGCCAGGAGCCGATCGAGGCCACGTCGCTCGAAGCCGTGGCCGACGAGCAGCAGACGCCCCGTCGAGCGCGTCGCGCGGGCCCCCGGAGGGGCAAAGACAGGGTTGAGGAGTACGACCGCGTCTTCACGCCCGTAGAATCGAGCGAGTTCGTCGGCGACCTGCGGCGACAAGGCCACGACCCGGCGGGCCCCGAGAACACGACGCCGCTCCCGAGCGATACGCCACGCGTCGCGCAGCGGATGGCGTCCCAGGGCGACCGCCCAGGCCGCAGAACACCCGTCCCCGCACCGAACGACCTCGCCCCCCGCCAACGCGCGGAGACCGAACGTCACGCCATCGTCCGAGAGCCATCCCTGCGTCTCGAGTGCGCCCCGCAGCCACTCCGCGTATCGCTCGAGTCCGCCACGGCGCGGCGACCAGGCCTCGTTCGGCAGCCCAAGGAGGCGGATGCGTGGGTGCGGCGTGTCGGCCATGCGCGACGCATCATGGCCCATTTTCGACGAGCGGCGTCGGGCCGGTGTCGTTCGCAGCCCTTGTCAATGGACCTGAGAGGCGGCAAGAGAGGTCCGTGGAGCCGGATTCCCTCGTCACCCTGGGCAGGTATCGGGTCGAGCGCGAGCTCGGCCGCGGGGGCATGTCGGTCGTCTACCGAGGCTTCGACCCGGCTCTGAGCCGAGTCGTCGCCATCAAGGTGCTGCATCCGCACCTGGCGTCACGACCCGAGGCTCGAGAACGCTTCGCCCGAGAGGCCCGGGCCGTGGCGCGCCTCGACCACCCGAACATCGTCGCGGTCTTCGACTACGCCCCCCCGGACTCGGAGCGGGCGTACATCGTCACGGAGTACATCGACGGGCCGACCCTGAGATCGGCCATCGAGCCTCGACCTCTGACCCGGCCGGAGATCGGCGCACTGCTGATGATCCCGGTCTTCGAGGCCCTCGACCACGCGCACCACGCGGGCATCGTGCATCGCGACGTCAAGCCCGAGAACGTGATGCTGCGCGGCGACGGCCAGCCGGTGCTCGTCGACTTCGGCATCGCCCAGCTCATCGACATGGAGACGCTGACCCAGACGGGCACGATTCTGGGGTCCCCGGCCCACATGGCCCCCGAGGTCGTCGACGGCGCCGACGCCGACGGTCGCGCCGACCTCTTCAGCGCCGCGACCGTGCTCTACTGGCTGGTCTGCGGGGTCCTCCCGTTTACGGGCCCGAACCCCGCCGCGCTCTTTCGTCGAATCCTCGAGTGCAAGTTCGATCCGGTGCTGCAACGCAAGCCGACGGCCGGTCGGGGGCTCGCCCGATTGATCGAACAATGCCTCGAGCGCGACCCGCGCAAGCGACCCGATCGGGGCCGCGAGGTGGCCGACCGCCTTCGAGCGCTGCTCGCCGAGGTCGGCATCACCCAAATCGACGCCGAGCTGGCGGCGTTCGCTCGGGACCGAACAGGCTATGAACGGGACTTCGGGCCACGCATCATCCCGCCGCTCCTGACCGCCGCGTCGACGGCCCTCGAGCAGGGGCACGCGGCGCGCGCCGCGGACCTCATCGACAGGGTGTTGGGCATCGATGAGCAACGACCCGAGGCGCGTGCGCTCCTGGCGCGTCTGGAGAGCACGGAGCGCCGTGGACGTGCCGTGCGGGGCGCGGGCCTCGTCGTCCTCTTCGGCGGCGCCATTGCCGCGGCGAGCATCCTTCTGCCGACGCTCTTCGTCGACTCCGAGCCTCTCCCAGAGCTTCCGGACGCGGGCCAGTCATCGACGGGCGCCGGGGCGGACCCGGCGACGGTCGCCCCGAGCGTCACGGCGTTGCCCCCTCCAGTGCGCCCCACAGGTGCCCCTACGGCGTCGCCGACCGCTGCGCCGACGGCAGGACCGTCGCGCCCGCCCCGCGCCCCTCAGCGCCCCCGTGAGACCGCGTCGGCGCCCAGCACGGTGCCCGGTCGACCCGTGCGGGTGCCTTTCCAGGCGGACCTCTGGAACACCGAGGTCTTCGTCGACGGCGCCCGCCACGGCTACCTCTACGAGGTCCGTCGCAACGGCGGCATCCTGCTCTCGCCCGGGCGGCACGAGGTCACGTTCAAGCACCCCGCGTGCGAGTCCAGCCCGCGTGCGCTGGAGGTGCCGGCCGGCAAAGAGACGATGCCCCCCGTCGTCTATCGGTGCTCTCCTCTGCCGGCGCGACTTCGAGTCGCCTCGAACCGCGCCTTCGCCGTTCGACGTGCGTCTACGGGTGAGCTTCTCGGCCAAACCAACGCCGAGATCCTGATTCCGTTGACCGCGCTGCGCGAGGACCTGCGCTTGACCGTGGGGGAGCCCGGGGGTAGTTTGCAGACACGTGAGGTTCGCCTGGCGGCGGGCACGACGACGACGGAAACCATCGAGTTCTGACCCGCCCATGACGAGTGCGAGCGCCTGTCTGCTCCTGGCCCTCGGGCTCACTGTCTGCGCGGCGTCCCCCGTCCGAGCCGAAGACAACGGGGCCGTCGAGTCTCTGCGAGACGGCGAGAACTGGTTCATCTACGGCGACTTCGACCAGGTCGTGAAGCGTCTGCAGCCGTTGGTGGAGCCGACGGTGCGATTCGAGCGGCGGGACGACGCGGTGCGGGCGTTCGAGCTGCTCGGACTCGCGTGCTTCTACCTCCGGCGTGAAGCCGACGCCCGCCGCTACTTCGAGCAACTCATCCGCCGTGAGCCCGATCGGTTGCTCGATCCGCTCACCGTGCCGCCGCCGGCGACCCGGTTCTACGAGGAGATCCGCACGCGCCTCGCCAAAGAGCTCGAACTCCAGCGGGATGCCCTGAAGAGGCAGCTCGAGATCGAAGCCGAGCAGCGACGCCAAGCGAATCTGGTGGTCGAGCGTGTCGAGCTCCGTCGCAACTCGCGCGTGCTCGCCGTCGTGCCGTTCGGGGTCGGCCAGTTCCAGAACGACGACAACCTCGTCGGCACGATCTTTCTCGCGGCCGAGCTCGCCACCGCCGCCTCGAGCATCGCGTTCTGGCTCGCCGTCGAAGACCTGCGCAACTCGACCGGGCGATTCGACGCGAACGAGGTGGAGCGCGCCCGTCAGTTCCGGACCGCACAGGTGGCCACCGGCGCGACGGCGTTGGCGCTGATGGTGGCGGGCGCCACGCACGCCCTCGCGACGTTTCGAGAAGAGTCCGAAATCCGCAAGCAGCGGGTCGGGCCGTCCATCTCGCCCGGTCCCGGGCCGACCCTCAACCTCTCGCTCCCCTGGTAAACCCCTCGATGGCCGTTCTCACACACGCCGGCAAGACCTACGCGCTCGTCCGCAAGCTCACGTCGCTCGGCGCGGACCCTGAAGCCGACGTGGTCCTCGGGCAACCGGGCGTTGCCCGAGCGCACGCCCACATCCGGCTCGAGGACGGGCGCTTCGTGCTGATCGCTCTCGACCCCAAAGCGAACCCGGTCCTGGTCCACGGGCGCGCCGTGAAGAAACACACCCTGGAGCACGGCGACGACCTTCGCCTGGGGCCGGCGACCTTACGGTTCCAACTCTGGGACGAGCCGACGACCCAGGAGCGCACGCTCGCCTCCCGAACGCCCGGGGACGCCCCCGAGGCGTTGGACGCCTACCGACGCCTGGCGAACTTCTCCGTGAAGCTCGCCCAGAAGGTCGACGTCGACGCATTGCTCGAGTCGCTCCTCGACGAGGTCGTCGCGCTCACCGGCGCCGACAAGGGATTCCTCGTCCTCATGCGGGGCGACGAGCCGCACGTGCAGACGGCCCGGAACGTGAACCAGGAGACGATTCGAGGCGCCGTCGGTCGCGTCGCCGACCAGATCAGCGACAGCATCTTGCAGCGCGTGATCTCGACGCGGCAGCCCCTCATCGTGAGTGACGCGCTGCACGACACGATGTTCAACGCGAGCATCTCCGTCATGCAGCTCAAGCTCTGCAGCGTGATGTGCGTGCCCCTGCAGTTCCAGGGGCGTCTCCTCGGGCTCATCTACGTCGGCAACGACAACATCGTGAACCTCTTCGAGGAGCGTGCCCTCGAGACCCTGTCCGTCTTCGCCTCCCAGGCCGCGTTGCTCCTCCAGTCCGCGCTCCAACTCGACGCGCTGCGTCAGGACAACGACGCCCTGCGCGAGGTGCTCCGGGGTCAACAGTTCGGCCAACTCATCGGCACCTGCGACGCCATGCGCGAGGTCTATCGCAAGCTGGAGAAGATCGCCGGGACCGACATCAGCGTGCTGATTCTCGGCGAGACCGGGACCGGGAAAGAGCTCGTCGCGCGCGAGCTCCACCGGCGCTCTCGGCGGCGTGAGGGGCCCTTCGTCGCGTTGAACTGCGGGGCCCTCCCCGAGAACCTCATGGAGAGCGAGCTCTTCGGCCACAAGCGGGGCGCGTTCACGGGTGCCGTCGCCGACAAGAGCGGGTGTTTCCAGGCCGCGAACGGCGGGACGCTCTTCCTCGACGAGGTCGGAGAGATGCCACCGACCCTCCAGGTGAAGCTCTTGCGCGCCATCCAGGAGCGGGTCGTCACGCCGGTCGGTGACACCCGAGGCGTGCCCGTCGATCTGCGCATCATCGCCGCCACCCACGTGAACCTCGAGCAGGCGATTCGCGACGGGCGGTTTCGCGAGGACCTCTACTACCGCTTGAACGTGATCAGCCTCGAGCTGCCGCCGCTGCGCAATCGAGACGAGGACGTGGTCCTCATCGCCCGCTGGCTGCTCGACAAGCTTGCCCGTGAGCTCGGTCGGCCTGAGCACAGCTTCTCGCGCGACGCGATCATCGCGCTTCGGAAACATGCGTGGCCGGGCAACATTCGCGAGCTCGAGAACCGCATCAAGAAGGCCGTGGTCCTCTCGGACACCCGCGAGCTGGGGCCGGCCGACCTCGACCTCGACGAAGCGCAGCTCGCCGGTCGTGTGCTCCCGCTCACCGAAGCCCGCGAGTTGTGGCAGCGGCGATACATCGACGAGGTGCTGCAGCTCAACGGCGGCAACCGCACCAAGACCGCGCGAGACCTCGGCGTCGACCCGCGGACCATCTTCCGACACATCGCCCAGTCCAAAGGCGAACCCGTGGACGACGAGTGAAGATTCGCCCCCCAAAACTCTTTGCACCGCTCTCGACCCCTTTGTTACAAGGCCGGTGACGCCGATGGTCGGCGCTTGAAACCGTTCAGCTGACGGACCTGGAGAGTGTTCATGGGGAACGTTCGAGACATTCTGATTGCCTCGATGGCGGCGGCGACCCTGCTCGCAGCCTGCGGAGATGATGGCGGCGGCACCTCGGATCCGAAGGATGACGCCGGCACCGGCGGCACCCCCGTCGGTGGCACCCCGGCCGGCGGTGACCCGCCCCCCGCCGGTGGCACCCCGGTCGGCGGCGATCCTCCCCCGGTCGGCGGCACGCCCGTCGGCGGTGACCCGCCCCCCGTCGGTGGCATGCCCATGGGCGGCGACCCGCCCCCCGTCGGCGGCACCCCGCCCACCGAGCCCCCGCCCCCCGTCTGCGACAACCCGCCCTGTGCCTGGCCCGCTTCGGACGAGTGGGGCCCCTCGGGCCGCGTGAACTACATCAACATCCCCGCCAATGAGGGCGAGGCCGCCACCGCGGGCTGCGACCTCATCGGCGAGAAGAACGGCACCGCGCTCGGCGCGCTCGTTTCGCTCGCAGGCGGAACGGGCCTGGCGGACTTCGTGCTCCCCGACGACCAGGGCGAGATCCAGCTGCTCCTCCTCGGCCGCCTCGCGGGCGCCGACGAGGGCGAAGCCTTCGGTGAGACCGGCCCCATCGACTTCCAGCTCTTCACCGGCGACCAGGACGGCATTGGCGGGTACACCATCGACCCGGCGAGCTTCGTCGAGGGCACGACGGACCCCCTCATCCACTTCGAGAACACCCAGATCGCCGCCGACGGCGCGGTCTCGACCGAGGCCTCTCGGTTCTCGCTCTCGCTCCCGCTGGTCGAGGGCCTGCCCCTCGCGATCACGCTCGACGCCACGAAGCTCAGTGGCTACGTCGCGCTCGGCTCGGGCGGCGTCGGCTTCCAGATGTCCAATGGCATCATCCAGGGCTACCTCTCGAAGTCGGCGATCATCGACCTGATCATCGGCATCCAGGCGGTCTGCGCCGGCATGGACCCCCCCTCGCTGTGCGACACCGTCGGCGGCATCATCGGCGGCCCCGGCTCCTGCACCCAGGAGAACTGCCCCTCGCTCGGCCTGATCCTCGGCCTCGTCGGCAGCTTCGAGGCCAAGGTCACGGCGGACGGCATGCCCGGCGAGTGCGATCCGGGCACGCCCGACGATTGCAATGCCATCGGCGTCTGCCTCCAGGCCGAGATGGAAGGCATCACCATCGCCGGCGTGACGCCCCCGCAGTGAGCCCGCGCCGCCTCGGGGCGAGTCCCCGAGGCCGCTGCAAGCCTCCGAGTCGCTGAAGTTCAGCGCTTCGGCACCCAAATCGAAACGGGTCGAACCCGGAATCCTGTCCGAGCCCGCAAGGTGTTCGGGCCGGGATAGCGCAGCCTCTCGGCTTCGCGATAGTACTTCGCGAGGCCCGGGATCGTCGTCTGTTCATCGACGAGCACGGCGCCCCACGTCCGGGCCGCGAGTTTCGGCTCCAAGTCCTTCAGCCCGCCCATGAACGCCACGTCCTGAATCCCCATTTGATGGACGTGAATCTGCCTCTCGCGCGTCCACGTGAGAAACGGATGCGCGGGGGCGAAGAGCGGCCCCGGATATGCGTCCAAGCGCGCGTTCAGGTCGTTCAACGCGGCCCTGTCCTCGTCATTGGGAACCTCCGCGCGGGGGTCCCAGGCGAACGCGAGCAGTTGCAATGCGAGCATCGCGTGCACACAACCGGAGGCCCGCAGAGGCGCGAGCTCGGCCGTCGCCTTTGCGACGAGGAGCGCCGCGAAGGCCGCGATGGGCATGAAACAGTTCGCGTACGCCCATTGCGTGCTGTGGTTCAGGCCGCTCGAGCCGACGCCGGCCATGAACAGCACCAGGAGGAACGGATCGCTCGTGAGTTTTCGCTCTCGGTTGCGCGCCCAGTGCACGCCTGCAAGCACCGCGAGCGCCGCAGGCGGCACGAGGATCGCCCACCGCGGCGACTCGTACCAGAGTTCCTGGTAGTACATGTGTGGGACGTAATCGAGCGTACGCGCCCGAAAGAAGAACGCGTAGAGCCAGTGAACGGCCAGGAACACCGACAGAGTGACCACAGGAACCCAGTATCTGAACCAGAGGAGCGGCAGAATGAGAAAGAGCGGGGCCAGGAAGAGCACGTCCCGCCAATACTCCATGAGGATGTTCTTCCAGTAGAACAGGTGCCCCTGGTGTCCCTCGAAGATGTATCTCCAGAACCACCCGTCGGTCGCACCGTCCAGCGCCCAGGTCCCGAGCACACCCCCGAGCGCGGCGGTCCCGGCAAAGACGCCGGCCTGCGGGAGACTCCTGAACGCGAGCCACAAGGCGACGGCCGGCACGAAGACGCTGGTCGTCTGTTTCGTGAAGTGACCGAGAACGAAGAGGCACGCCGAGAGAACGACCCCTCGATAGCCAGGCACGTAGCGCGCCACGTAGACCGCTGAAAGGACGAGCGCGATGAACATCGCGTCCGGGCGAGCCAGGTCGAAGAACGCGCCCGTGAATCGAAAGCTCGCCGCGTACAGCCCCGCGGCGAGCAAGCCATACCGACCGCTCCCCGTCTCGCGCGACGCGATGCGATACAGCAAGAAGAGGGTCAGCGTCGTAAACGCGAGCGAGACTCCACGGCCCAATGCGAAGCTCAGCCCTCCCGTCAGGAACGACAGGCCGGCCAGAAGGGCCGGGTAGAGCGGCGTGTAGAAGTAGGGCACGAAGTCCGTCGAGGGCTCGGCATAGATCGACTGGCCCGTCAGGAGTCGGGCTGCGTGCGTCAGCATGCCGCCCTCCATCCACTCCAGCTCGAACGGCCACGGCACTCTCACGCACGCCTGGCCGTAGAAGACGACGCACGCGACGCCGCACAGGACGAGCACCAGGTCCAGCATGTCCGGTGAGCGCGCGCGCATGAGCGCGGCAGTATACCGAGCCCGGCGCGAAGATGCGGGGCCCGAATTCAACGAGCCCTGATATGCTCCGCGCGTGTCCGCGTCTCCGGCCCGCCGTGTCTTCTTTGCGTCCCTCGGCGCCGCAACGCTCCTGGGACTGGTCGACGCGTTTCTGGTCGCGTCGCATCCCCGAGAGGATCTCGACGTCGCGGGCCGCATTCTGGCGGCCGCCTACGCGCTGTCGCCCTGGGTGAGTGGGAGCGCCTTTGTCGGCGGCATTGCCGCCGCGCTCGTCCTCGTTTGGTCACGAACCCGCCCTCGCGTCGCGACCCACCGCGAAGGGACACCCGCCGTGACCTCCGACGGTCCGGCGCTGTTGCTCGCCGTGCTCGCCTTCGCGCTGCTCTTCTTCGTCACGTCTCGGGTGGTCGCCACACGCACGCACCACCGCGGCCTCGGGGCCGTGGCGCTCGCCTTCGCGCTCCCGGCCCTTGCCCTGGGCTGCACCCATCTTTGGTTCGCGCTGCGGCGCGTCCTGGGACGCCTCGACCAAACGCGCGACGGCCCAGGGTGGCTGCGCCCCAGCCGGGTCCTGGGGGCGGGCGTCCTCGCGTTCCTCGTGTCCCTGGCCATCGCCACGCTCGCCCGCAACGAAGCGTTGCGAGAGGCGGTCGGTGTGTGGCCTCCACTTTTCGTCGGCGCCTGGCCGTTGTTGGCGGGTCTCGCCGCGACAGGCTTGAGGCACCGAACGCCCGACTGGCTGTCGGCGCCCTGGACCACGCGCCTCGCCTATACGCTGGCCCTGGTCGGCGCCGTCGGCGTGGCCGATCTCGTGCGCTCGATGGACGCTCGGCCCGCGGTGAAAGCCGCTCTCCTCGAGAGCACGCTGGTCTTTCAGGCGGGCGCCCGGCTCGCGCAGAACCTCTTCGACGCCGATCGAGATGGCTACGCGGGGGCTCTGGGCGGCGGTGACTGCGATGACCAGAACGCCGCAGTCTATCCAGGCGCGCCCGAGGTGCCGTTGAACGGCATCGACGACGACTGCTTTGGTGGCGACTCCACGACGGCCGCCGTCGAGACGGAGGCCGCAAGCGCGCCTGAAGAGCCGTCCGCCGAGGACTTTCCGCGTCCCGAGACCCTCGTCCGGCCCAACTTCCTCCACATCACCATCGACACGTTGGCCGCGACCCGCGTTGGTGCCTGGGGATACCCCCGGCCGACGACCCCGAACCTGGACGCGCTGGCCGCGCGCGGCTTGCGCTTCGCGTGGGCCTTCAGTCAGGGCGCCCAGACAAAGGTCTCGATGCCGTCGATCTTTACGGGTCGCTACTTCTCCGAGGTCGACCGCTCCCCCGACTCGTGGGCCACGGTTTGGCCAGAGAACGTGACCCTCGCCGAACGCCTCCGGGACGCCGGCTATCGCACCGCGGGATTCCCGGCGCATCGCTTCTTCCTGCCGGCGTACGGCCTACACCAGGGTTTCCTCGAGTGGGACCTGGGCCTCGTGGAGCAGTACGGACGCGACCTCGTCAATGTGAGCACGAGCGAGGCCACCACCGACCGCACGCGCGCGTGGCTGCGAAACCGCAAGCCCGATGACCCGCCCTTCTACCTCTGGGTGCACTACTTCGACCCGCACCACTTCTATCAGAGTCACGACACCCCGACGGACCTCGGGGACCAGGACTCGGACCGCTACGACGAGGAGGTCCGATTCACGGACCAGCACCTCGGGCGACTCCTGGAGACCCTCGAGGCTCAGGGCTTGACCTCGTCGACCTACATCGTGCTCCACGGCGACCACGGCGAGGGCTTTGGAGAGCACGGTTACCGCTACCACGGGCAGCACCTTTTCAACGACCAGGTCCACGTTCCGCTTCTCCTGGCCGGCCCGGCGCTGCCCCAACGTGTCGTCGACCACCCCGTGGCCTTGCTCGACCTGAAGCCGACCCTGCTCGACCTCGCAGGGCTCCCTCGGCCCCGCGAGCTGTCCGGTCACTCGCTGCTCCCCTTCGCGAGCGCTCGCCTCGGCGCCCGACGCTCGCCGGTCTTCATCGAGATGATGCGCGACTCGAACCACAGCGACCGGCGGGCCGTCATCGAGTGGCCCTGGAAGTTCCAGTGGGGCATCACCTTCGACGAACGCACGCTCTTCAATCTGGCCGACGATCCCAATGAACGGAACGACCTCGCCTCCGCCCTTCCCGAAGAGGCCGAGCGTCTGAACCGTCGTTTGAGGGCGTGGATGGCCAGCGAGGTGCGAACGGTTCAGCCGCGTCGTTGAGTCGATTGCGGATCGCGGACCGCCTTCCTATGCTCCGCGCCGATGAATCCAGGGAACCCAGGTCCGCG
Organism: Bradymonadia bacterium; assembly: GCA_049318805.1. Taxonomy (GTDB): domain Bacteria; phylum Myxococcota_A; class Bradymonadia; order UBA7976; family UBA1532; genus CANLBD01. The sequence continues at coordinate 10,907 of JBMOFP010000043.1, read as the reverse complement.
CGAACCTGCCCCCTCGGGGCACCTCCCGGCCCACGGGTGGGTCGAGGTCATCTGTGGGAGCATGTTCTCGGGCAAAACCGAGGAGCTCATCCGGCGTCTGCGCCGCGCCGCCCTTGCGCGCCAGCGTGTGCAGGTGTTCAAGCCCCGGACCGATGACCGCTACGACAAGCAAGCGGTCGTGAGCCACAGCGAGCAGCGGTTCGACGGGATCGCCGTCGACGCGGCGCCGGACATCCTCCGTCTGGTCGCCGCGGATACCGCGGTCGTGGGGATCGACGAGGCGCAGTTCTTCGAGAACGACCTGGTCGAGATCGTGAACGCCCTCGCGGATCGAGGCCTCCGGGTCATCTGCGCCGGCCTCGACCAGGACTACCTCGGACGCCCGTTCGAGCCCATGCCGCAGCTCCTCGCCGTGGCCGAGTACATCACGAAGACCCTGGCGGTCTGTATGGTCTGCGGCGCGCCGGCGAACCGTTCTCAGCGGCTGTCGGCGAGCGAGAGCCGCGTCGTCGTCGGCGCCCACGACACGTATGAAGCCCGGTGCCGTCGGTGCCATGAGGGCGTCGCGTTCGGCGCACCCGCTCAGGCGCAGCTCCCGATCACGGCGAGCGAGAGTGCGCCCCCCGACCCGGTTCAGCTCGCCCTCGCGCTCGGAGTCCAATGATGACCGGAACCTACGGACTCCATGAGATCGAACACCGCTACGGGCCAGGGGTTCACCTCCTCGACGATCCGTTCTTGACGACGCAGCTCGCCCGTCTGTGTGCGCCCCAGACCCAACAGCCCATGTTCAACCAGCTCGTCGCGATGCTCTACACGAGCCTCATTCGCGCCGTGATCAACGTCGAGTTCCCGCGCGTCTTCACCGAGCAGCCGACCCGCATGCTGGCTGCGAACAGGAACGGCGTCTTCAGAGGGCACACCGTCGACACCCGCACCCCCACGGTCGTGGTCGACATCGCGCGTGCAGGCATCCTGCCGAGCCAGATCTGCTTCGACACCCTCAACCACGTCCTCGATCCCCAGGTCGTTCGCCAGGACCACGTGGTCATGGCGCGCACCGTCGATGCCAGCCACCACGTGACCGGCGCTTCGATCTCGGGGAGCAAGATCGGCGGCACCGCCGAGGGCTGCCACGTCCTTTTCCCGGATCCGATGGGCGCGACGGGCAATAGCCTCGTGACCGCGATGAAGAGCTACACCGACGGCTCCCTCGGTCGGCCGCGCAAGCTCATCACGATGAACCTCATCGTGACCCCGGAGTTCGTCCGGCGGATTCGCGACGAGTTCCCCGATGCGGCGATCTACGCGCTGCGCCTCGATCGCGGCATGTCGCCTCCGGACGTGCTCGCGACCGTGCCCGGGGAGCGCTGGGTCGAGGAGTCCGGATTGGACGAACGCCAGTACATCATCCCCGGGGGCGGTGGTTTCGGGGAGCTCATGAACAACAGCTGGGTGTGAACATGCCTTTCTATGACCCCTCGAAGATTGAGGTCCTGTACGACACGCAGACGCTGGATGCGCGCAACCGGGCCCTCGGCGCGCAGATCACCGAGGACTACCGGGGCCGCGGGGACCTCGTGCTCGTGGGTGTGCTGCGCGGGAGCTTCCCGTTCATCGCCGACCTTTGCCGCCACATCGACCTCCCGCTCGAGGTCGACTTCCTCGGACTCTCCAGCTACGGAGACCGCACGGAGACGAGCGGCATCGTGCGCATGACCCAAGACCTGAGCGAGCCCGTAAAAGGGAAGCACGTGCTGGTCGTCGAGGACATCGTCGACACGGGTCTGACCATGAAGTACCTGCTCGCGAACCTGCAGACGCGCGAGCCGGCTTCGGTGCGCATCGCGACGCTCTTGCACAAGCCCGAGGGCATGAAGGTGCCCGTCGACCTGGACTACGTGGGTTTTACCATCCCCAATCGTTTCGTCGTCGGCTACGGGCTCGACTTCGCCGGCAAGCTGCGCAATCTGCCCTTCATCGGCGTCGTGACCGGCAGCAATCCGATTCCGCCGTCGAATCCGTGACGGACCGCGCGCACCTCGCTCCCCTGTGCTTCGCGCTTGCGGCTGTGATGCTCGGGTGCGCGCCGTCCTCGACCGAAGTCCCTCCGCCCGCGTCCGCGCCGCCGAGCGCACCCGCTGCGCCGGTGACACGCCCACCGGACGCCGGCGTTTCGGCTTCGCCGACCCCTGCGCCCCCCGACTGGGCGGCCATCCGTAAGGCCGAAGGTGCGTGCGAGGACTGCCACCCCGACCAGGTCTCCGCCTGGCGGCAATCGCCCATGGGCCGAAGCCTCGCCCCTTACGCGGGTGCCGAGCCGAGCATCGAACGCCTCGAACCACCGCGGGCGCGTGTGCTCCACGAGCGCTCGACCCAGAACTTCAAGGTGCGCTTCGACGACACCCAACGCCCAGTGTTCACCCTCGAAGTTGCGGGCGAAACATTCGAGCGCACCGCGAGCCACGTCGTCGGCAGCGGCAGCCACACCCGCTCCTACTTTTGGACCGAGGGGGACGCGCTCTTCGAAGCGCCGCTCACGTGGTACCGACGACGCGCTGGATGGGCCCTGAGCCCGGGATACGACACACCCGACCAGCCCGGGATGCACCGAGAAATCGGAGAGGACTGCCTGTTCTGCCACGCCGATCCGGCGCCGCATCACGCCGGCTCGGCCAATCGTTTCGGGGCGCCGCCGCCTGCGGCCATCGGGTGCAGTCGCTGTCACGGGGACCCCCAGGCCCACGTCGCGGCGCGGTCCTCGGGCAAATTGGCGCCCGAGGCTGCGCTCGTTCGCCCATCTCGGCTCACGCCCGCGCGGGCCGCCGAGGTCTGCGACCAGTGCCACCTCCAGGGCGCCGTCCGCGTCGTTCGGGACGGGCACACCTTTGGGGAGTATCTCCCCGGGCGCGCGCTGACCGACTCCGTCGTCACCTACATCCGCTCGACCGCCGGGACCGAGGTCGGCATCGCCAGTCACGGCGAGCGCCTGCGCAGGACACGCTGCGGAGAAGGACGACTCGGCTGTACGGACTGCCACGACCCCCATGGACGGGCCCCGGCCGACCGTTCAGCCTCGTGCCGCACCTGCCACGGCGAGAACCACCAGGCCTGCACCGGAGGCGGCGGTCGCGACTGCGTCCAATGCCACATGCCACGGACCGACACGAGTGACATCCCCCACGTCGCCATGACGGACCACTTCATCCGGGTCGTCGATTCGAAAACGAAAGCCCTCCTCCCGAAGAGTGACGCGCTGGGGGAGCTGGTTCAGATCGGCGATCGACCCGACGGGATGACGGACGGAGAGGCCGCGCTGCTCCTGGGCCGCGCCTACGCAGAGGCGGCGCGCATGGCCGGACCGAGTGCCCAGCAGGACCGCGCTCGAGCGCTCGAGCACTTGCAGCGTGGGCTCGCCGCGTTTCCGAACAGCGCCGCGGGACACGCCGACCTCGCGTCGGTCTTTCAGTCTCAAGGGGACACGGTTGGCCTGTCCAAGAGCATCGAACGCGCCTTCGCGCTTCGCCCGGAGGACGTCAGGATCGCGCGCGCCACCGCTTCGGCGCGCTTGTCTGCGGGCAACCCGAAAGGCGCGCTCGAGGCCACTCGGCGTGGCCTGGTCGCGGATCCCCGCTCGGTCCCGCTGTTGGTTCAACAGGGTCAGGCCCACGTTGCACTCGGGCAGCATATCGAGGCGCGTCAGGTCTTCGACCGCGCCCGCGCGCTCAGACCCCTCGACCCGGAGCTCACGCTCGCCGAGGCGATCCTCGCGGAGTTCAGCGGCGACCCGGTGGGCGCACGGCGTCAGTACGACCGCGCCACACGTTTGGCCCCCTTGCACCTCGGCGCGTGGCTCAACGCCGCTCGGTCCGCCGCTGAAGCGGACGACTGGAAGGCGTCCATGAGCGCACTCGACGGCGCGCGTGCGGCCCTGAAGGACCGCGGCCCCGTTCCGCCCGCCGTTCTCCAGAAGCTCGATGCCGGCCGTGCGCTGGCCATGGCCCACACCGGGCGTGGCGAGGCCGCCGCGAAGCTGGCGTTGCAGCTCGTCGAGAGCGGTGCTCGCGAGCCCGACGCCGCGCTGACGCTCGCGCACCTGTCGCTCACCACGGGTCGCATCGAACCCGCGCTCGACTTCCTCGACCGCGCTGTCACGTGGGCCCCGGAGAGCGTCGTCGCATGGCGCATGCTGAGCATCGCACTCCAGGCGAAAGGTGACCTGCAGAACGCCGAGCGCGCGCGCCAGCAGGCGAAGCGGCTCCGACCGGGTGCCGCCCTCCCCTGACCCCGGCCGCCACGAGCTTGCCTTGAAAGGCGACCGTGACGCACGATGTCGCATTTCCGCCGGGGGCGGAATCGAAACAAGGGGAGCACGATGCAGCGTTCTGTCGGAGTGTGTTTACTGGTCATGGCGACCGCATGCGCGGAAGAGGGCGGTGGCCCCACTGCAACCTTTCCGAGCGTAGACGCGGGGTCGAGCGCGCCTCCCACCTCGCCGCCGACGGTCGCGCCGACCGCCGCGCCGACCGTGCCCGCCGACGGCTGCGCCGATCTCGACCGCGATGGCTACCAGGACAAAGCGTGCAACGCGAACCCCAACGCACCGGCCCGGGGCGGCGACTGCGATGACCGCAACAACCTCGTGAATCCGTCACGCCAGGAGAATTGCGCGAACCAGATCGACGACGACTGCGACGGCCAGGTCAACGACGGGTGCGCCGCGTGTCGCGACCTGGACGGAGATGGCTTCCAGGACATCGCCTGCAACCTCGAGCGTCGCACCGGCGGGGACTGCGACGATACCGACCGAAACGTCAACCCGGGCACCGGCGAACGGTGCGGCAACTTCAAAGACGACGACTGTCGGGGCGGCGACGTGCCGTGCCTACAGAACTGTACCGACCGCGACCTGGACGCCTACGGCGAGGGCTCTGGCTGCTACGGGCCTGACTGCGACGACACCAATGCCGAGCGCAGCCCTGCGGGCGCTGAGGTGTGCGGCGACAACGTCGACCAGGACTGCAACGGCATGGACCTCGCCTGCCCGGCCAACTGCCAGGACAACGACCGCGACGGTTTCGGCGTTGGACGCGGCTGCCTCGGGGTCGACTGCAACGACGCCGATCCCGGTACGAACCCGGGGGCACGCGACGTGCCCGGCGACATGATCGACCAGGACTGCGACGGCCGCGACCTGATGCTCGGACAGGATTGTCTCGACCGGGACCAGGATGGCTACGGCGAGGGCGCAAGCTGCCTGGGGCAGGACTGCGACGATGCGGACGCCCGTGTGAACCCCGGTCGAGCCGAGGTCTGTGGCAACCGCAAGGACGACGACTGCGAGGGCGGTGACCGGGGCTGCTCGGGCATGGGCGAAGGCGCGTGCACCGATGCGGACGGCGACGGCTTCGGTCAAGGCGGCTGCCCGCGGGGCGACTTCGACTGCAACGACAACGACCAGCAGGTCTTCCCCGACGCGCGCGAGGTCTGCAACGGTATCGACGACAACTGCAATGGCGAGGTGGACGAGTGTTCACGCCGAGGCCAGCGCTGCGTCGACGACCAGTGTGTGTCCGGCCCGGGCGCCCCTTGCACCGAGGACGCGCAGTGCGACCCGATTCTGCAACTGGTTTGCAACCCCGACGTGGGCGAGTGCCGGGTCCAGGACGGTAACCCCTGTGAGGAGGACGCCCAGTGCAACCCCGGCGCCGAGTGCATCGTACTGGACGCCTGTGGAGGCGACCGCGCCTGCTACCAGGCCAAGGGCGGCCCCTGCGACGACGACTGCGATTGCACCGGGGCCTGGCTCTGCCAGCCCGAGACGAACGTGTGCGTCGAGTGCCTGGGCAGCGCGCAGTGTGACGGCGGGGACACCTGCACCGCGGGCGGCTTCTGCACCGCGGAGGTCGAAATCGGCTCGCCGGATGCGCGCGACGCCCTGCTGCGGGTGATCATCGACTGCTGGTCCACGTTCGCCGAATCGAACGAGACCAACGCATGCGCATCGCTCGTTCTGGAGGACCCGCTCGTCATCGGGGGCGCGAACCGCGCCCAGCTCGGCCCCTCGGAGAGCGCCGAAATCGCCGACTACGTCTGCGATGGCGACACCCTCTCCGCCAGCGGCTACAGCGCCCAGGACATCGACGACCTCGTCGAGGTCTTCGGATGCGGCCTCTTTGAGCTCGAGAACATCTGGTGGCGCGACGCCGTCACTGCAGGCAGCTTCAACGAAGCCTGCGTGTACTACGCGCCGGCCAAGTCCGGATTCGGTTTCCCCGAGGACCGACGCGCCGCCATCGTCATCGAGAGCTGCGGCATCTCGCGCATCGACTGAGGCCGGGCTGCGCGGGCGTCGACGCGGCGCGACACCCGCAACGTCAAAAGCCCAACCACTTGCGTGATTGGGCTTCGATCAGCACCCCGTCAACCACTCGTCTCGGAGCGGCCCGTTGCTTCAGGCCGTCTGGGTCGCGTCCGCGACCGGCGCCACAGGCGCAGCCGGCTCGGCGAGTCCGTCGGGCATCAGCTCGATGATGACCATCTCGGCGCCATCGCCGAGGCGACGGCCGATACGCATCATGCGGGTGTAGCCCCCAGGACGCGCCTGGTAACGCTCCGCGAGGTCGCTGAAGAGCTTCTGAAGCACCTCCCGCGACCGCACGAGACGCGCGGCTTGCCGAACCGCGGCGACGCGATTCGCCGTCAACCGATCACGATCGGTCTCGGCGGCCGCCTCGACGAGGCTCGGCGCATTGCGCTTGCCCAGGGTGATGAGCCGCTCAGCGACTCGACGCAACTCCTTCGCCTTCGCGTCCGTCGTCTGGATCTTCTCCGACTCGAACAACGAGGTGACCATGTTGCGAAACATCGCGTCGCGATGCGACGCGTTACGACCGAGCTTTCGGCCAGACTTCCGGTGACGCATCTTCTCTCTCGCTCCGCCGACTTATTTGCGGCGCAGGTCGGGACTCCAGCCTTCCAGCTTCATCCCGAGCGCAAGGCCCATCGTCTGGAGGATCTCCTTGATCTCCTTGAGCGACTTCCGGCCGAAATTCTTGGTCTTGAGCATCTCGGCTTCGCTGCGCTGAACGAGCTCGCCGATGTACTTGATGTTCGCGTTCTGCAGACAGTTCGCCGAGCGCACGGAGAGCTCGAGCTCGTCCACGCTGCGGTAGAGGTTCTCGTTCATGAGAATCTCGTTCTGCGGGACGGATTCCTCGTAGGCCGGCTCGGCCTCTTCATCGAAGTTGATGAAGATGCTGACCTGCTCCTTGAGGATCTTCGCCGCATAGGCGACCGCGTCGGCCGGCGCAACGCTGCCATCCGTCCAGACCTCGAGAACGAGGCGGTCGTAGTCGGTCTGCTGACCGACGCGGGCATTCGTCACGTTGTAGTTCACCCGACGAATCGGGCTGAACATCGAATCGATGGGCATCGTGCCCACGGGCATACCGGGCGTCTTGTTGCTCTCGGCGGGCACGTAGCCCCAGCCCATCTTGACGGTCAGCTCCATGTTGAGCTTGCCGCCTTCGTTCAACGTCGCGATGTGGTGGTCGCCGTTGAGCACCTCGACCTGGGCATCGCAAAGGATGTCCCGCGCGAGGATCTTCCGCTCACCCTCGATCTGGATACGCACGGAACGCGGCTCGAGCGTGTGCATCTTGAAGCGGACATCCTTCAGGTTGAGGATGATGTCCGTCACGTCTTCCTGCACGTCCGGCACGCTGCTGAACTCGTGCAGCACGCCGTCGATGCGGACAGCCGTGATCGCGGCTCCCTGCAACGACGAAAGAAGAATTCGACGCAGCGAGTTTCCGACGGTGATACCGAATCCGCGCTCGAAGGGCTCTGCGACAAACTTCCCGTAGGTCGCGGTCGCCTCTTCGACGAAGATGCCCTTGGGCCGGATCAGATCGCGCCAGTTCTTGGAGACCATTTCCATCGACATATGCAGCCTCCCGTGTCTGACCAGGTCCACTCCGCAGCCACGTCTCTCCGGGACATGGCCGGGCAACACCCCGGTCGTTCGGAGAAAACGACTTACTTGCTGTAGAGCTCGACGATGAGCTGCTCGTTGATGGGCAGCGTCATCTCTTCGCGCACCGGGTTGCCCTTGACGAGCCCCTTGAAGGCCTTCTTGTCGAGTTCCAGCCACGACATCATCGGACGGCGCTCCGCGCCCTCCATGGCCATGCTGATCTTCGCCACCTTCCGGCTGCGCTCCTTCACCTCGACCACATCGCCGGGCTTCACCACGTACGACGGAATGTTGACCTTGCGGCCGTTCACCGTGAAGTGATTGTGAAGCACGAGCTGGCGCGCCTCAACCCGGCTCGAAGCAAAGCCCATCCGGTAGATGGTGCTGTCCATGCGCCGCTCGAGGAGGCTGAGGAGGTTCTCGCCGGTTACACCGCGCATCCGCTCAGCGCGCTTGAAGAACAGACGGAACTGGCGCTCGAGCAGGCCGTACATCCGCTTGACCTTCTGCTTCTCGCGCAGCTGGTCGCGGTAGTCGCTCTGCTTCGTCCGCGCCTGGCCGTGCTGGCCGGGGGCGTACGGACGACGATCGAACGCGCACTTCTCACTGTAGCACCGCTCTCCCTTGAGGAAGAGCTTCATGCCTTCACGCCGACAGATGCGGCAAACCGGACCAACATAGCGAGCCACGGCAACTCTCCTCAGACGCGCCGGCGCTTCGGCGGGCGGCAACCATTGTGCGGAACAGGGGTGACGTCGCGAATGTGGGTCACCTTGAAGCCCACGGTGGCGAGCGCGCGCAGCGCCGCCTCACGACCAGAGCCGGGACCGGTCACATACACGCCGAGGGAGCGCATGCCGTGCTCCATCGCCTTTCGCGCCGCCTCTTCCGCCGCAAGCTGCGCGGCGAAAGGTGTGCTCTTGCGGCTCCCCTTGAAGCCGCGGGAGCCGGCGGAAGACCACGACACGCAGTTCCCCTGCACGTCGGTGATCGTCACGATCGTGTTGTTGAACGTCGCCTGGATATGGGCGATGCCCGACTGGATATTCTTGCGGACCTTCTTCTTCGGCGCCTTGGGGGACGCACTGCCGCCCGTCTGCTTCGCCATGGTCGTCCTCCCGAATTACTTCTTCTTGTTCGCGATGACGCGCCGCGGGCCCTTACGGGTCCGGGCGTTCGTCTTCGTGCGCTGACCACGACACGGCAGACCACGGCGATGCCGAAGTCCACGGTAGCAGCCCAGGTCCATGAGCCGCTTCACATTGAGCTGCACTTCACGACGGAGGTCGCCTTCGACCTTCAACTGCTCGTCGATGACCGTGCGGATCTTCCGTACGTCGCTCTCCGAAAGGTTGTCCGTGCGAAGCGCAGGATCCAATCCGCATTCGGCAATGATGCGCGACGCGGTGACGCGCCCGATGCCGTGAATGTAGGTAAGGGCAATCCCAACCCGCTTGTTGCGCGGAAGGTCGACGCCAGCAATACGCGCCATGTCGCTCTACTCCTGTGGGCTCGGCTCAGCCTTGCCGCTGCTTGTGGCGAGGGTCCTCGCAGATCACGCGGACCCGCCCGTGACGGCGGATCACCTTGCACTTCTCACAGATACGCTTCACCGAAGCCCGGACCTTCATGGTCGTCGCTCCTCTCGAGATTGCATGAACCGAACGATGTGTCTCCGAAAGGCCGCGGGGTCCAACTTCAGGTTGAACCTTTACGCTCATTCGGGAGCGCGCCCACTTACACGAGGTCGCGCGTCGAAACAAGTCTTCTCAGCAAAAAGCAGAATCAAACCGTCGATTCCCCAACCTTGACTCCGAACCCCGACCGGCTCAGCACCTCGGGACCGGACTCTCGAATGGCGACGGTATGCTCGAAGTGAGCCGAACGAGCGCCATCCGCGGTGACTGCGGTCCAGTCGTCGGCGAGCAACCGCACTTCGTGGGTCCCCATGTTCACCATGGGCTCGATGCAAATCACCATGCCTGCCTTCAGGACCTGGCGGTCATGCGCGTCGAAGTAGTTGGGAACCTGGGGGTCCTCGTGCAGCTTGCGTCCAATCCCATGCCCGACGAAGTCCCGCACGACGGTATAGCCGTGCTCGGTCGCGTGCCCCTCGACGATGCGCCCGATCTCGCACAGGCGGCGTCCAGGAATACACGCCGCGGCCGCCAGGTCCAGGCTCTCGCGGGTCACCCGGATGAGCTCGAGGGACTCCGCCGACGCGCGACCCACGGCGACCGTGCGGGCGTGGTCACCGTACCAGCCCTTGTAGACCACCCCAAAGTCGAGCCCGATGATGTCGCCGTCCTTCAACGTCTTCTTCTTGGAAGGGATGCCGTGCACGACCTCTTCGTTGACGGCGACACAGAGCACCCCTGGAAACCCATACAGCCCCTTGAACGCCGGTGTCACACCACGCGCTCGGCAGGCCTTCTCTGCTTGAGCGTCGAGGTCCCAGGTGGTCACCCCGGGCACCACGGCGCTCTCCAACTCGTCGAGGATCTCACTGACGGTCGAGGCCGCAACGCGCATCAGGTCGATCTCGCGTTGGGACTTCAGGACCAGCCGGTCGCGACGCGCCTTCAAGTGCCCAGCGCGCCCAGGATGGACGCGAAGACCGCCGCGGTCTCTCCGAGACCGTCGACGCGTCGAAGGAGCCCCGCACGCGTGTAGTAGTCGACCAGCGGTGCGGTCTCCGTGGCATAGACCTGGAGGCGCTGCGCAATCACGGCGCTCTCGTCGTCCTTGCGCTGCACGACCGAGCCACCGCAGGCGTCACACACGCCCTCGACACGCGTCGGGAGCGTGTCGACATGGTAGGTCGACCCACAGCCCGTGCACACCCGTCGGCCGGCCAGACGGGCAACAAGTGCCTCCTCGGGCACGTTCATCAGCACGACGCGCTCGACCGCCACGTTCCGGCGGGCCA
>JBMOFP010000042.1:0-36584 GCA_049318805.1 Bradymonadia bacterium | reverse complement strand
TGGACCTTGCGCCGGCAGCTCCTCGGGGAGCATCTGCAGACGCGGCCCGCGGGCTACGCCCTGGCGGTCGACCTGCGGGTGTCGATCGAGCGGGGCTGAGAGGTGCGCCGACGTGGACCCACCGCGGCAAGCGCGTCACCCTCGGCTTGACCGGGCCGCTCATCTTGTCCACGATGCTGGACAGAGCGCCGAGATCCAAGACAGCGCAATGAGGTGTCCGTGCCCGAGCTTGCCATCCTTTTTGAGCACCCCGAGTGGCAGAAGCCGCTCTTCGCCGCCCTCGAGCGGCGCGGTGTCCCGTTCACCGCGCTCGACCTCAAGCGCGCGAGCTTCGACGTGGACGCCGTGCCGGAGGCGTCGCTGTACTTCAACCAGGCGAGCCCGAGCGCCTACGTCCGTGGCCACGAGCGCGCGGTCCCGCTCGCGCTGTCGTGGATGCGCGCCCTCGAGCGGCGCGGCGCGCGTGTTCTGAACGGCTCCGAGGCCTTCGCCTTCGAGCTGTCGAAGAGTGTGCAGGGCGCGGTCCTCAGCGAGCTCGGCATCGATCATCCGCGCAGCCTCGCCTTCAACGACGCTGAGACCGCGCTGTCCCGCTGGAACATCTGGCCGGCGCTGCTGAAGCCCGAGCAGGGCGGCAGCGGCGCGCGCATCTTCCTGGTCAACGGCCCGGACGAGCTGCGCCGGCTGCTCACCGAGCGGCCGGAGCTGTGGCAGCCCGACAACCTGCTGCTGCTCCAGGAGCACTTCGAGGTCGATCCCGCGCACGGCATCGTGCGCATGGAGTTCCTGGGCGACCAGCTCCTCTACGCCATGCGGGTCGTCTCGCACGGCGCGTTCAACCTGTGTCCGTCCGAGACCTGCAACCCCGTCGACGGTGAGGGGCACTGCGAGGTGCCCGAGCAGAAGCCGGCGCGCCCCGTCGAGTTCTACCCCTACCCCGAGGTGCCGGCCCACGCCGTCGAAGAGGGTCGGCGCATCATGCGGGCCGGTCGCCTCGACGTCGGCGGCATCGAGTACCTGATCGCCCCCGACGGCCGCCGCGTCTTCTACGACATCAACGCGAACTCGAACCTGCGGCCGGCCATCGCGCAATCCTACGGCTTCGACCCGTTCGAGCGTGTGGTGTCGTTCCTGGTGGCCCAGCTCGAGACCCAGCGCGCGCGTCGCGCGGGACGGTAGGGCGCCCGACCGGGGTCGGTTCATCGGTCTTCGACCCGGCCTGCGGGAGTCGGGCCGGCGTCACTCGGCGAGCGACGCGTTCAGGCGTTCGGCCTGCTGCGTCGTCGGATGGCTCGGCCCCAGGGCGTCGCGGAAGATACGGACGCTGCGCTCTGCCAAGGCGAGGGCCTCCGTCCGCTGACCCACCATTGCAAGCTTCTGCGCCAGGTTGACACACCGAAAGCCCACATCGGGGTGCACGAGCCCGAGAGCGTTCTCAGTCACCGAGAGTGACTCGCGCGCAAGCATGATGGCCTCGTCGCGCCGCCCGACGGACCAGAGCAATTGGGCCAGTAGATCCAGCGACGCTCCGTAGCTCGGATGCCCCTTGCCGACTGTCTCCTCGACGATGCTCAGGCTTTGCCGCACGACCACCTCCGCTTCTTCGTAACGACCCTGCCTCTCCAACACGCTCGCGAGGCTGTGCAGCGACGCTCCATAGCTTGGGTGCCCAGTACCCAGCGTTCTCTCTTTGATGGTCAGGCTCTCCCGCAGAAGCACCTCCGCTTCTTCGTAACTGCCCTGCCTGTCCAACACAGTCGCCAGGTTGTGCAGCGACGCTCCATAGCGTGGGTGGCCAGTACCGTGGGTTGTCTCAATGATGGCCAGGCTCTCCCGAAGCAGCCCCTCCGCTTCTTCGTAACGGCCCTGTTTGTCCAACACAATCGACAGGTTGTGCAGCGACGCTCCGTAATTCGGGTGCGCCTTCCCCAGTGTCTTCTCGAGGATGCTCAGGCTTTCCCGCAGCAGCCCCTCCGCTTCTTCGTACCGACCTTGCTTCTCCAACACGCCCGCTAAAGTGTACAGCGACGTTCCGTAGCTCGGGTGCGCTGAACCCAACGTCTTCTCTTTGATGCTCAGGCTCTCCCGCAGCAGCCCCTCCGATTCTTCGTAGCGACCCTGCTGCTCCAACACGCCCGCGAGACTATGCAGCGACGCTCCGTAGCTCGGGTGGGCTGAACCCAGCGTTTTATCGTCGATGCTCAGGCTCTCCCGCAGCAGCACCTCCGCTTCTTCGTAACGACCCAGCTTCTCCAACACTCCGGCGAGGTTGTGTAGCGACGTTCCGTAGTCCGGGTGCGCCTTCCCCTGCGTCTTTTCGACGATGCTCAGGGTCTCCCGCAGCAGCGCCTCCGCTTCTTCGTAACGACCCAACTCGTCGGCCAGCAGGCCGGCCGACACCAGCCGACGACCGCGGGCAGCGGGCTCCTGGGTCGGCGGCAGCCTCGCGAGCAGGTCTTCGGCAACGTCGAGGAGTCCAAGCGAACGCGCGGTATCGACCCACTCGACCGCCGGCGCGTCCGCCGCACCCACGACGCGCTCCATCTCCGCCACCTTCGCCTCGAGCGTGCCCGGCACCGCACGCCCGCGCGGCCGCCGCGACCGCACCTGGAGTCGTGCGTGCGGCCGCCGCGCACGCGCGAGCGACGTCAGCCGTTCAGGCGTCCATCGCTGGCCGTCCTTCGCCCGGTCGAGCAGCTCCGGGTCGAGCTCGAGGAGCGCGGCCAGGAGACCCGGCGTCTCGCAGGCATCTCGGAGCTGCGCGGCCGCCTGGGTCATGGTCACCGCGGCGTCCCCGAAGTCTTCGACGCCTGGCCAGGTCTCGGTGCTGTTCACCAGGACGCCGCGCCCTTGTCGTCGCGCCTCGGCCAGAGCCCAGCGCACACGAGCTGCATCCCACGAGGTCGATACACCGTCGATGGCCAGAAACCGGGGATCGGCCGCGGCACGCCGCAATACCGGGTAGGGCTCAGCGCTCGACACGCGTAGCCAGGTGCCCGCGCCCAGGGCTGCGTCCAGCACCGCGTCGATGGGACCGGGGCCGGTCCAACGCAGAGGACGACGATGTCCGGCGTGGCGCACCCGATGAACACTCTCTCGCGTGAAGCCCTCGACGCCCCAAACCGCGCCGTTCAATCCATCGAAGAAGTCCGGGGCTGCCTGCCGAAGCTCTCCACCCAAAGTGCCGGGTGCCCAGATGATGTACGGCGACGCGCGCTCGCGGATCAAGCCGCGATTCAGGTTCAAGGTCTGGGCGTGCTCTGGTGTGTAGATCAGGACGCGAACGCCACTCGAGGGCCCCTCCGTAAGCGCCGCCGGCGAGTCACAGACGCGCGGCGCGGTGCCGGTCGTTCGCCACAGCAGCCGCACGAGCTCTCCCAGCCGCGCCGGGTGTCCTCCGGAAACCAGCGCGCGGAGCGTCGGCCCGGCGAAGCCGAGCAGGAGCTTCAGTTCGGCGCGCCAGGGGGGAGCTGCTTGAGCGTCAGGAGAGGGTGCGGGTACCACCACAGGGACTCGTTCGGGTAGGGCAGCAGCCATTGGTTGCGAATGAGTTCCGCCGTGCACTCGTCGGCTGGAAACTGTACGGGATTCGCCATCACCGAGCGAAGGACCGCGATGTGATCGGTGTCCAGGCCGAGCTCCAGCTCGCGCCGACGCTCGTCGATGGCCGCGCCCACCATGGCGTCCGTGACTTCGAGGGACTTGGCTTTGCCACCTTCGAAGGCAAGGTTCTGCATCAGATGCATGAAGTCCCGCACGCGCCCACCCGAGTAGACCACCAGTCGGTCCAGCTGTGCCGACGAGAGCACCTGATCGACATCTCTCAGACCCTCAAGTCGTCGGCTCAAGAGGTCTTGGAAGAACGTTCGACCTGCGGACGAGGCGTCGAGAATCGCCGTCTGCCCCGGTCTCTCGAAGACGGGCACGTTTGCCAAGACCTTCGGCTTGAAGCCGCGCAATCGTGCGGCCATCCCGTCGTGGTGCACGGCAAGGGGTGCCGTGACGATCGTGACGCACGCCAGCTCGCCGAGGAGTCCCGACTCGACGAACATCCGCCGGGCCGCATCGACCGAAGTCAGTCGGTCGAGGCCGTCGACGATGAGTGTGATGGGCGAGTTCTCGTGTTGAACCCGGCCGATGAGCAAGTTCACGGCCAACAACATGGACCGCACGCGGCCATCCTGGTCGTCGAGAGCCTGACCCGCTCGACGTCCGATCTTGAGGCTCCAAGCCCCGTTTTCGGTCGCGTTCTCCAGCGTCTCGAGCAACTGACCAACCCCGGGCGGGCCGACCAGTGTCGTGATCCCTTGCGCCAGCGTCATGAGGTTGATCTTCGGCGTCGGTGCCTCATCGCTGGACGCGAGCGCCCTGATGGCCGCCTCGAGCGCGGACGTCTCGTTTGTCGTCCACTTGAGGCCGAGCTTCTCGGCGGCGGTCCGGTAGACCGCAAGGCCGATGAGTTGGACGATCTCCCAAGGCGCAACGTGCTCCAGGGCGGCCGCGTCGCGGAGCCGACCTTCCATAAATCGATAGATGTCGAGCACCAGGGTGAAGTCGTCTTTGGCGCGCAGCACCTCCAGTCGCCGAAGCTCCGTGGACTTGCCGGTTCCGATCGTGCCAAACAGCATGAACTTCTGCTCGCCGAACCGCAGCGCGATGCGGTCCGCGATTTCGTCCACCGGGCTGTAGGCCCGCGGTGCGATCCACTCCGGGTTCGGCGGCCGCTCCGGGTCGAAGCGGCGGTAAACTTCGCGCCAGAAGTCTTGGCTCTTCACGCCGTCCACCTTTAGTCGAGCGCGGCCCCGTGGGCAAGGTGTCGCGGCGCTGTCGTGGATGCGCGCCCTCGAGCGGCGCGGCGCGCGTGTTCTGAACGGCTCCGAGGCCTTCGCCTTCGAGCTGTCGAAGAGTGTGCAGGGCGCGGTCCTCAGCGAGCTCGGCATCGATCATCCGCGCAGCCTCGCCTTCAACGACGCTGAGACCGCGCTGTCCCGCTGGAACATCTGGCCGGCGCTGCTGAAGCCCGAGCAGGGCGGCAGCGGCGCGCGCATCTTCCTGGTCAACGGCCCGGACGAGCTGCGCCGGCTGCTCACCGAGCGGCCGGAGCTGTGGCAGCCCGTCAACCTGTTGCTGCTTCAGGAGCACTTCGAGGTCGACCCCGCGCACGGTATCGTTCGTTTGGAGTTCCTCGGCGACCAGCTCGACGCCGAGCGCTGAGCGCTCAGCGCTCCAAGGCGCCCTTGCCCGCGAGGATGTGCGGGCGAAGCCGCGCGATGCGGATGAGTCGCGTCTCCGACTTCTTGGTCGAGCTCAGGTGGATCACATAACTCCGCTGGCGACCCGGGGTCAGCAGTTGGAAGGCCTCCCCGAGCTCGGGATCGGCGGCCATCGCGTCGATGAGCTCTGAGGGCAACTCGAGCTCGGCCTCCTCTTTCGGGGGCCTGAGACCCGCCGCCGCGTAGCTCATCGCTTCTTGCAGGTAGGCCCGCACGCTCGGACGCATCGCTTCGACCTGCGCATTGCTCGTGAATCGAAGCATGTCGGGGTGCTGCGTATTCGGTCCCTGGCGCTCCAGCACCTTCTCGGGGTCCTTCATCAGCGCGGCATTGAAGAAGGAGAGCCGAAAGTCGCCTCGGAGCGCGCCGATGATGGCGATGTTGCGCCCCGCGTGCATGTAGCAGGGGTGACCCCACTTCGCGGTCTCCACGAGCGCCAGGTCGACGCAGAGCGCGCGCAAGACCCGAAGGCCCTCCCCCCATTGCCGTGTGGAGCAGTCCGGGGTGTCGAATCGCTCGCAGCGCCCGCAGCCCAGCGTGAAGTACTCGCTGACGTCGGTGATCATCACGGCATCGTACCGAGGGTGAAACGATCGCCCGCGTAGCATCCCCCGAACGTGGTCATCTGTAGCCCCGTGAAGGCCTCGGCGCCCGCGACGAGCTGCTCCGTCTCGCAGCCCTGGCCGTCGCTGGGCAACGCATAGCCGCAGGCTTCCAAGTACGCGCCCACGCCCGTCCGGTCCACGATCTCGGCGTCGGCCGGCGCGCCGACGACCCGCGAGACCTCGTAGCCGTTCACGATTACCTGGCGCAGGTCGACGCCGGGCGACAGCGCGAGCCGCCATTCGATCGCGTCGTAACTCGACAGGACGAGAACGAGCGGTGGGCCCACCCGGTCCACCTCGACGTCGATGGCCAGGTCGGCGCGATTCGTGCCGTAAACGCCCAGGATGTGCAGCTCCTCGGCGTCTGCGCACTCATTGGGCACCGAGGCGAGCGCCCCCTCGCCGCACAGACCGGTCCAGACCGCGTCGGGCACCTGCCCCTGACAGCCCACGCAGGCCATCCCGTTCCCGTCGTCCTCGTCGATGCGTTCGTCACAGTCGTCATCGAAGCTGTTGCAGCGCTCCGGCACGGGCATGGCGCCCCCCACGCACGTCAGGGCGCCCTCCACACATTCCCGCACCCCAGCGGAGCAGGTGCCCGACAGGCCCGTGTCGCACCGTTCTCCGACGCCGGGCGAGGCCTCGTCGGCTTGGCCGTCGCAGTCGTCGTCACCGCCGTTGCACACCTCCGGGGCGGGCCCGCGGCCGCGGCACACCAGCGCGCCGGCTTCGCAGACCGAGCGTCCGGGCGCGCACGCGCCGACGAGCGCGGTCTGGCAGGGTGCGTCGGCGTCGGACACGGCGTCGTCGATGTCGCCGTCGCAGTCGTCGTCCAGGCCGTTGCAGACCTCGGCGCTCGGCACACACACCCGCGCCTCGCCGCCCATGGGTGTGCCGCCTGTGCCCCCGGGCGCTGCCTCGCCCCCCGCGGGCGGTGCCTCACCTCCGACCGGCGTCGCGCCTCCCCCGGGTGACGGCGTCGCGTCCCGAGGCGCCGGGATCGAGCCGCCGGACGCGTCGGCGTCGCCGCCGACGGGGGGCGACGGGCCATCGGGCGCTTCCGTGAGCGCGTCTCTCGGGATCGGGGGCGGATCCTCGCTTTCGGCCGTCGTCTTTTCGCCTTCGCACGCCCACGTGGGCATCACGACCACGCCGAGCAAGCCCAGAATCCGAATCGGGTGCATCTCGATCTCCACCGTCAGCCTCAGCGGACGCGCTGCTTGCGTCGAACTTGACCATCCTGACCGGCGCGGTCAAGGGCGACCTCAGCCGCCGTGTGACACACCGCCTTCCGATGGCCTCTGTGTGTGGATGTTGCTCAAACCCTTCGGTCGACTGCTCGGCCTGGTCGCCTTGTGCGTCGCGTCGACCGCCCAGGGCCAGTACGACCTGGGCGATGAGCTCAACGCAGCCCGAGAAGCAGCGGCCGAGAAGGGCTTTCGCGAGCTCGAACGACGCGTTGCCGCAGCGGGGGAGCTCTCTCTGCGCGACCAGGCCCTGGTGACCTGGGCCGCAGCGGGCCGAGGCAGCCCTCTCGAACCCTCGTACGGCCGCGGTGATTACCCACAAGCGCGGCGAGATTTGTCCTCCAGGCTCTACGAGCAGATGGCCCAACTCCAGGCTGTGCGCAACGGCTTGCCCGTAGGGTCCGAGTATTGGCCTGTCTTCTATTCACTCTGGCGCCACTTCGGCTGGTATTCCCGAGTCTTCGGGGAATTGGTGTTCCTGGAGCGCTCGCTCGCACCGCTGGAGGAGACGCTCTGGAGCCCTGAAGGACTCGCCCAGTCTGGAGATCTCCTGACGTTCGATGTGCATACCCTCTCCTCGTCGACAGAGCTGCGAAGGCCATCCAAGGCCCCTGACCTGCTCGCACGCGCCCCCGACGGCCGACCCCTCGCCCTGCCCGAGACGACCGCGGGGGCCAGCCTCATCGTTTGGTTCGAACGGTGGGAGACCGTTCCGATCGACGATCCCGCGACGGTGGCGGGCGTGCGATGGCTGGCGGAGCGCTGGCCGCCTCGCGCGGACGATCCCCACACCCTCTGGATCGCGTCGCGGGCCTTCAGCCCCGACTTTGATTGGGCCTGCGAACTCGACGGGCCAGACCAGCCGTGCGATCGCCTGGTCGCCGCCGATGAAGAAGCGCGTGACCACGGACTGCTCGGGCACTTGAGTCCTCTCCAGTATGGCTTCCTCTCTGACCGCCGGGGCCCCATCGTCGATCTCGTCTTGATCCTGCTGAACGCGCAGGACCCTGACGGAGGCTGGCCCGGGGGTCCCAATCCCGTCGCGGGCCAGGCCATGGCGCTCATGGCCCTCGAAGGCACGACCACCGCAGCATGTTCGGATCCGTGCGAAGCCGACTATCGACATGACGCCGGAGTGGCGTGCGGGTGGGGGTGGTTCAAAGACAACTGCCCTGACGTCGCAAACCCCGACCAGCTCGACGCCGACGCCGTCGGATTGGGCGATGCCTGCGACCTCTGTCCCGGCCGCCCCGACCCGCTCCCGCTGCTTCGCGGCGAGCCCGGCGCCTCATGCGATACACCCCCCGCCCAGTGGCCGGACCTCGGCATAGACGCCGCGGTCGCTGACCTCGGGCCCCCGGATGCGGTGGCAGACGCGTCGACGGCCACAGACGCGTCGACGGCCGCTGCGACCTCCGCCGATGCCGCTCCCGTCGCGGTCCAGACCGATCCCGAGGAGCGCGCGACCCAGCCCGGCGGATGCGCCGCGGTCACCGCCTCACCGGCTCCGGGGGCTGTGGCCCTGCTCTGCCTGCTCCTGGCGCGACGTCGGCGTCGTCCGCGCCGCCCGGACCCCGATTCGCCCGACGCTCCAACGCAAAGCGAACTCTTTCCACGCGGGGTGGGGCCTTCCCCCGCGCCCATCGCCGAATCGAGCAACCGCTCGACGGGAGTGATCGCACGCCTCAGAGGGGCAGTGTGCGACGGGCGATGAAGTCGACGGGGAGAGCGCCCTGAGAGTTCACGGCCGTGTCCCACTTCCCGACGATCGTGCCTGCACGAGCGAGGAACAGAGTCACCTGCCTTCCAGGCAGCTCAGCGCAGCGGTCCGAGCAGCCCGACGACGATTCCGCTCGACGGTCTCAGCCCTTGCGGTCGACGACGACCGGGCACTTGCCGCGCCAGGTCTCCCAGAGTGCGGCGTCCGTGACCAGGCTGCACATGAAGTGCGCGACGTTCGCCATCCGGGACTGCTCCGGGGCAAGGAGGCTGCTGACGAGCTTCTCGTGGGGTGTGTAGGCGGAGACGTCGCCCGCCAGGAGTGTGTCGGGGCGCACCACCACCCACTGGACATAGGCGTGGGCGCTGCCGATGCGCGCGGAGAGGAAGTCCGCCACCGCCTGGTTGTCCCGGGCCGGGGGCACGAGGCCCCGAAGCACCCAGAGCAACGCGCGCTGCGTGCTCGAACGCGCGGGCTCGGGCAGGTCGGGATGGTTGACCGAGACGCTCGTCATCACCACGACCTTCACGGGCGTTTCCGGCTTCAGAGCCTCGACGGCTTCGCACAGTCGGCGCACAGCCCGGGTGACGAGGTCGAACGGCGGTCCCAACACACCCCGCACGCTCATCACGTGGCCCAGGCACGAGAGGATCGCGTCACAACCCGTGACCGCGTCGCGAAGCGCTTCGTCCGAGAGCGAGAGCAGGTCCGCCTCGATGAGCGTGACGCGCGGGCTCTCGGCAATCGCCGGCGAGACCTTCGCCCTCGAGCGCACGATCGCGCGCACGTTCACGCCCGCGTCCGCGAGCTGCTGCAACACCCGCGCACCGGTGCGACCTGTACCACCAACGACCAGGACGGTTGTCTTCATGGGCTGCGCGCGGAGTCTAGCAGGACGCTGAAAAAGTCCGTCCATGGACTTTTTCAGCCCCGCTCCGCCGAAGTGAATTCGGCTCCGCTCCCGGAATCATTCGGCTTTTCCAAAGCCTCGATGATTCCGCCGGGCCGTCCTGGCCCGGGCAGGCTGCTTTTTCAGCAGCCTGCTAGCACGGCACTCGGGCTCGGAGAGGGCGAGACGTCGTCAGTGCTCATCGCTCTCACGATTCTCGTCCCGCTCACGCCCCTCGTGCCCCTCACGACCTTCGCCGGCCTCACCGTCGGCACTTCGGTGACACGAGACACAGTCGTCGATGTTCCGGATGCCCTCTTCCTCATGCTCGGCGCGGATGTTGGCCGGGGTGTGCTCGTGGCAGCCGTAGCACGTGTAGTGTTTCAGGTCGTTGTCGGGGTGGCAGGTCGCGCAGGGCGCGTTGTGGGGGCGCTCGAGCACGAAGAGCCGTTCGTGGTCGAAGGTCGACGGCGACCAGCGCTCCGGCGAATGGCATTGACGGCAGCCTGTGTCGAGCTGCCGATGAAAAGTGTCATCCGGCGCTGCGTGACAGCGCTCGCAGGCCTCGAGCGCGGCCGGCCGCAGCAGATCATGGGAGAATCGACGCTCGACCAGGCGTCCGTGGTCGGTATGACACGCGGTGCAGGTCTGTTCGATCAGCTCGCCGTGAAAGGACGCGCTGATCCTCGACTTCGTCGCGTACTCGATCACGGCGCCCGTCGTCGTGCGCACGCCGATGTCCGTGAGGGCGTGACACTGCACGCATCGGTCGGTCGTCGTGCCGCGGAAGGGCGCGTGACACGCAAAGCAGTCGTTCGCGAGCTTCGCGTGGGCGGGCACCAGCTCGCCCGGGCTCACCATGGCGCCCGGAAACACAAAAACGAGCGCCACCAGGCCGACCAGGTTGGCGACGATGACGCCCCACATCCAGGGTCGCTTCATGGCCGACCCCAGAACAGCAGCACGGCGACGATGTGCGCCAGGGCAAGGACGGCGAAGGCGAGCGTGATCGGGAAATGGACGGTCCGCCACTGCTTGACGACGTCGAAGGTCAGGCTGTCCCAATACAAACCTTCTTCCGACTCTTCCTCGGACAGACCCTGCTCTCGCAGTCGTTGCCGCGTCTCGGTGAGCCGGCGGCGTGAGTGCTCCAGGAGGTGCTTGCCCGTGAGCCCGCTGGCGACGTTGACCAGCATGACTGCGACGGCGAGCCAGCCCAGGAGGGCGTTGAAGTGCACGCCGGCGTGCACGAGCACGAGCAGCGAGCCCGCCCAGGCCATACGCTCGTGCAGGCGAAGCAGCGTCGCGGGTTTGCCGAGCTTGATCAGCTTGCGTTTGCGGAGCGAGTACCCAAACGAGCCGACGATGAGCATCACACCGGGAATGCCGAGGTAAGGACCGACCCAGACCGCGCCGAGCAGATGCAGGCCAAGGTCGATCAACAGCGTCGCGGCCACCAGCGCGGCGAACGCGAAGAAGTGAGGCAGAACCTCGCGGCTGAAGAGTCTCGCTTTGAGGGCCATCACGCGTCGAGCTCCAGCGCGGTCCGAGGTGCACTGACACACAAGAGGCAATGGCCGGGCGTCACCCCGTGGTGGGCCTCGTCGTCGTCGCGAACCGTCCCGGAGACGAGCTTGACCTGGCACGCCCCGCAGCGCCCGATGCGACAGCCCGACTCGACGGCGAGCCCGTACCGCTCGGCGAAGTCCAACAGGTTCGTATCCGAGCCATCCCACGTGAGCGTTCGGCCGCTCTTACGAAAGTTCACCTCCAGCGCCTCGGCAGGCTGCTGAAGAGGCAGCCTGCCCGGGCCGAAGGCTTCGTAGTTCAGGTCCTCGGGCAGGACACCCCACTGGCCCAGGGCGGGCAGGAGGTTCGCCATCATCAGCGGCGGGCCACAGACGTAGAAGCGATGCCGACCGGCCGGCAACGTGCGCCGCAGCAGGTCGACGTCGATGTTGCCATCTTACAGATGGCTCTCACCCAGAACATCGCCGGGACCCGGCTGGTCGTAGACCACGGACAGGTGGAAGGTCCGATGCCGTCGCGCGAGGTCCTCGAGCTCGTTCCTGAAGCTGTGCTCCGCGCCGTTACGCACCCCGTAGTAGAGATGAAACGTGCGGTTCGGGTCCGCAGCCAGCCCGCCGCGCAGCATGCAGAGCAGCGGCGTGATGCCGACGCCGCCCGCGATGAGAACACTGGGGACCGTGGTGTCAGGATCGAGGACGAAGCCGCCCGCCGGCGGTCTCGCCTGGACGCGGTCGCCGACCCGAAGCGTGTCGTGCAGACGGTTCGAGCACACCCCGGGCGGTCGCTCCGGGCTACCCGGGGTGGCCAACACCCGCTTCACGCTGATCCGGTAGTGGCTCGGGTTCGGGCCCTCGGACAGGGAGTAGCAGCGTGTCCGCGTGCGCTCGTCGCCCATCGGCACGGCGAGCGTCAGGAACTGGCCGGGCGTGAAGGGGGGCAGCGAGGCCCCGTCGACAGGCTGCAAGTAGAAGGAGCAGACGGTGTGCGCCGAATCTTCGTATTCGCGGCGAGCGACCGTGAACGCGCGCCAGCCCTCCCACGCGCCACGCTGCGCCACGACTGGGCCTGGGGTCCGCCGCCCAGGTGGCCCGTTACGGCGCCTCTTCCAGAGCGCGAACGCCACGGCCAGGACGACCTGCAGCGAGAGCACGGCGGAGACGTAGGCCAAGAGGAGCGATGCGCTCATTCCTGGGCTCGCGCGACGAGTGCACGCTCGGCGGCGCGTAACGCCAAAGTAACGGGTGCCCGTTTCGAAATGATGAATCCCACACAGTCGAGTGGCCGCGACCTGGGCGCTCGGTCCGCACGTCCGAGGGCGAGTTTCCTGGGCGTGGCGCCGCTTGGGCGGTCATGGCCATTCGAAGCGCTTCGGAGGAGGTCGAACACGTCGACGGTCGGCGCAACTCTCAGGCCCAGGCGAAAGCGTTCGGAGTGGCGTGGAGCCGGTGCCCCAGGGAGAAGGCGCGCGGACCCGTGCTCCACACCGCCGGGTGTGTCGCCCGAAGCGCCGCGCGCGTGGCATCGACCTCGCGTGGGTCGTCGAAAGGGCTGAGCTCGGCTGCGCCAATGGCGTTTTGCCGCATGCGCGAGCGACAGGTCGGACGAAGAGCGCCTCTACTGCGCCTCGCTCAGGCCCAGCTCCGCGGCGCGAGTCAGCAGGCGCGTCGCCGCTGTGTCGTCTCCCGCGGCATGCAGCAGCTCCGCGGCGCGGAAGAGGTTCCGCTCGGGGCGCCCGAGGGGCCGGACCTGGCGCCACTCGGGCGGCGGGCGACGCAGCGGCGGGGCATCGAGCGGGGCGCCCGCGGGCAGGTCGACGAGGCGCCGGTCGTCGGCGGGCACACCCGCGAGGTAGGCGTCGAGCGCATCGCGGGTGTGCCCCAGGGTCCAGAGCAGGTCGCCCCGGTCGAAGGCGACCTGCGCGAGCGCCTCGTCGGTGGTGGGTGAGCCGGCGCCGACACGGTCCATCAGCGCCGCGATGAGCCCGGCCCCCGCCGCGCGGTCGAGGTCCTCGGGGCACGGCGGCCGCCGCGCGAAGAGCCGGTCGGCGCAGACCGGCCCGCCGACGAGCGCCGAGAGCGGACCCCGCTCGAAGAGCATGGGCCGCTCGCCCTGGGCCGCGGCGAAGCGCCGGACCCGGTCGACGTGGCTCCCGCCGAGCTCGACGGGCACGAGGTCCGCGTGCCGCGCGAAGGTCCATCGCCAGTACCAGGACGAGTCCAGCAGGCCGTCGGCGAGCACGACGACGTCCGGGCGCAGCCCTTCGAGGGCCTGCAGCGCGTGCATCGGCCACACGAAGTGGTCCGAGGAGACAAAGACCAGCGCCCGGGGCGGCGCGTTCTCGAGGACCTCGGTCGCGAGCTGCCGCGCCGCGGTGTCGTGGAAGCGCGTCCGCGCGATCGGCCCCGGGTGCGCGACCAGCACGCAGAGGCCAATGGCCCCGGCGCCGGCGACGGCGACCCACCGGCGTTCGCCCTCGGTCCAGAGCCGCGAGACCACACCCGCGGCCTGAGCCACGAGGACCGCCCAGGGTGCGGCGAGGTAGCCGTAATAGTCCGTGTTTTCAGGGAGATACGTGGAGTTGCTCATGACGAGCAGCGTGGTCAGCGCCCACCCCGTCGCGCCCGCGGTCGCGACCCGGCCGGCGCCCCGACCGAGCGCGCCGAGCGTGCCGAGCCCGAGTGTGGCCCAGACCGCGGCCTGATGACTCCATTCCACGAGCCGCGCGCCCTTCTCGGCCCAGGACTCGGCGTCCAGCACGCGATTGCGGGCGTAGTCCAGGCCCAGGAAGTAGCGCCCGAGGTCGTCCCCGCCCCACATGAAGACCGACGCGTCTCGTGTGGTGGCCCACGGCACGTAGAGGAAGCAGAGCAACCCGACGAGGCCGCCGAGCACGACGCCGCCGACGGCGCGCAAAAGCCCCGGGGTCGTGCGCTGCGCGTGCAGCGCCGGCAGGCCCGCCGACACCGCGGCGATCACGGCGACGTGCGCGTTGGCGCTCGCCGCGAGCCCGAGCGCCACGCCCACCTTCAGACCCTGCCGAAGCGTGAGCGCGACCCGCCCGTGGGCGAGCTCCCCCAGGCGCGCCATGGCCCAGAGCGCGAAGAACGCAGCCAGCGTGTACACCTCGACCCGGGTCGCGGTCTCCCAGAACACCAGGTGGGTCAAGCCGACGAAAACGAGCCCGCCGCCGAGCCACGGGCGCGCTCCGGACTGGAACGCCAGCGCCAGGGCCGGCACCGCGCACAGGCCCGCGGGCACCGCCGACAGTAGGTTCAAGAGCCAAAGCGTGCTCGCGGCGTCGAGCCCCGGGAGCGCGGTGACGAGCCCGCCCAGCATCGTATGGAGCGGCTGGCCGATGGGGTGGCCGAGACCGCCCTGCCCCGCCACGAGCGCGAGCTCCGCGCTGTCGTAGAAGGACAGGTCGCGGCTCCCCGACAGCGCGAAGTACAGGCCGAGCAGGAGCGCGAGCCCGAGCGCCTCACGCCGGTCGGCGACCTCGAGCCCGAGCACCGTGCCGCGCGCCGCCCGCCCGCTCACGTCTCGCCACGAAAGCGCAGAACCCGCGCGGGATTCCCGGCCACGACGGCGTAGGGGGGCACGTCCCGCGTCACGACCGCGCCCGCGCCGATCTGAGCGCCGCGCCCGATGCGCACGCCGGGCAGGAGCACCGCGCCCACGCCGAGGTCGCTGTCGGCCTCGACCACGATGGGCGCGAAGACCAGCGGCGCGTCGAGGATCGGCACGTCGCGCCCCGCCTCACCGTGGGTCGAGGTCAGCATCTTCACGAAGGGCCCGACCCCGACGCGGTCCCCGATCTCGATCCCGCCCGCCGAATGCAGGAAGACCCCCTGCCCGATCCAGGTGTCGTTTCCGATGCTCAAGGTGTTGCGGTAGTAGCCTTTGAGCATCGCGTCGTGACCCAGGTACACGTTCTCGCCCAGGGAGACGGTCTCGGGGTGCCAGATGCGCACGTTGTCCTCGAAGACCACGTGGACCCCGCAGGCCTTGAGCTGCTCGCGGGTGAATCGGCCGTCGCCATGGCTTCGGAAGGGGCGCATGGGCCGAATCTCGCACGGCACGACGGCCCGGTGAATCAGCTACTGCACGACAGCATCGAGCAGCCGACCTTGGTTTTCGCCCAGTCCGGGCGACGCCCCGCGTATCGGGCGTGCTCGGGCTGCTCGTCGAAGGGCCGCCGCAGCAGGTCGAGCAGCAAGTGCAGCCGCGAGAGGTCCCCCGCCTCGGCCAGCTCGATGGCCTCGTGGGCGATCCAGTTGCGCAGCACAAAACGCGGGTTCACCGCGTTCATGGCCGCTCGCCGCCGCTCGGCGTCCTGCCCCTCGCTCCGCGCCCGCGCGGCGTACTGGGTGAGCCAGCTCTCGAGGGCGGCGCCGTTCGCCGTGGCGAGCGCGTCGTCGTAGAAGGCCGGGCGCAGCGGCGCGAGGCTCGGCGCCTCGAGGTCGAGGTCCGCGAGGCCCCGAAAGAAGAGCGTGAGGTCGATTTCGACGCCGTGCAGCAGCCGAAACGCCTCGCCCACCAGCGCGACATCGTCCGGGTCGTTCCGGGTGAAGCCGAACTTCGTGTGCAGCTTGTCCTGGAGCGTGCGCTCCCAGGTGCGCTCGAAGTGTTCGAGGCCGGCCTCGAGGGGCTCGGGGCGCTCCATCACCAGAAAGAGCGCGCTCGCGAGGCGGCCCAGGTTCCAATGAGCGACCTGCCCCTGCGCGCCGTAGCGGTAGCGGCGACCGTGGGCGTCCGTGGTGTTGGGGGTCCAGAGCGGATCGAAGGGCTCGAGCCACCCGTAGGGTCCGTAGTCGATCGTGAGCCCCAGGATCGACATGTTGTCGGTGTTCATCACCCCGTGCACGAAACCGAAGCGCATCCAGTCGACCACGAGCTTCGCGGTGCGCTCGCAGACCTCGCGGAAGAACGCGGCGCGCTGGACCTCGGGCGGGCCCGGCTCCAGGTCGGGGAAGTCTCGCGCGATCACGAAGTCGAGCAGGCGCTCGAGCATCGCCCGGTCGCCCCGGGACGCGGGCAGCTCGAAATGACCGAACCGCACGAAGGACGGCGCGACGCGGCAGACCACGGCGCCCGGCTCCATGCGCGGGTGGCCGTCGTAGAGCATGTCGCGCATCACGCCTTCACCGGTCGCGACGAGCGACAGCGCGCGCGTCGTGGGCACCCCCAGGTGGTGCATCGCCTCGCTGCACAGGAATTCCCGGACCGACGACCGCAGCACGGCCCGCCCGTCGGCCCGGCGCGAGTAGGGTGTGGGGCCCGCGCCCTTGAGCTGGAGCTCGAGACGCTTGCCGTCCGGTGCAACGACCTCGGCCAGGGAGAGCGCGCGGCCGTCTCCGAGTTGCCCGGCCCAGTGCCCGAACTGGTGGCCGCCGTAGTTCGTGGCCCAGGGCATCGAGCCTGGGAGCGGGCGATTGCCCCCGAAGACCTCGGCGAAGGCCGCCGACTCGACCTGGGCGGCGCTCAGCCCCAGGCTGTCGGCGACCTCGGGGGCGTGGAGCAAGACCCGTGGCGCCCGCACGGGCGTCGGCTGCACCGGCGACCAGAACGCGCCCTCGACCTGCCGGGGGCGGAGGTCGACCCCCACCTCGCCGGGCAGCCCGCGGGTGAACGTATTGTCGATCTTCAGGCTGAAATCGGTGGATTGCACCGGTGCAAGATACACCGGCCGAAGCTATGGTCTCCGACCCACGCATGAATTCCCCGGGGGTGGAGGCGAGATGGCGATTGAACAGCTCAGTCCCGAGCAGGTCCGCGACCTGACCGCGGAGCAGAAGGACGCCTGGTGGCTGAAGAACGTGTTTCGCGGAGACATGCCGCAGCTCACGCTCCGCGCAGGGCTGACGGGCTTTCTGCTGGGCGGTGTGCTCTCGGCGACGAATCTGTACATCGGCGCCAAGACCGGGTGGACCCTGGGCGTGGGCCTCACGAGCGTGATCCTCGCCTACGCCGCGTTCCGTCTGATGACGCAGCTCGGCGTGCGCGACATGACGATCCTGGAGAACAACGCCGCCCAAAGCATCGCGACGGCGGCGGGTTACATGACGGGGCCGCTCATCTCGGGCATGGCCGCGTACATGTGGATCGAGAACACGCTCATCCCGTGGTGGCAGATGCTGCTCTTCAACGTGGTGCTGTCGCTCCTCGGGGTGCTCGTCGCCTTCCCGATGAAGCGTCGGTTCGTGAACGATGAGCAGCTCCCCTTCCCTGAAGGGCAGGCGTGCGGTGTGGTGCTCGACGCGCTCTACACCGGCAGCGGGGACTCGGGCATGTACAAGGCCCGCGTGCTGGCGGTCGCCGGCGCACTCGCGGGCACGGTCGAGGCCCTGAAGGGCGAGAACCTGATGAAGCTCGTGCAGGAGAAGTGGCTCGGGCTCACCTCGTCTTTCCACCTGCCCCACAGCTTCGACGACCTCTACTACAAGGCCGTGGAGAAGGGTGTCTTGCCCATGCCCACGCTGTCGAACGTGCCGCTGCCGCAGCTCGGTCTGACCCTACTGCCGCTGGACATCGCGATGTTCGGCGCCGGCGGCCTGATGGGCCTGCGGGCGGCCGGCGGCATGCTCTTCGGCATGGTGCTGAACTTCGTGATCATCGTGCCGATCATGATCTCGATGGGTGAGATCGCGCCGCGCCCGGATGGCTCGTTCAGCCGCACCTACATCATGAATACGTGGGCGCTGTGGTGGGGCATCGTCATCATGGTGGTGGCCTCGCTCGTGAGCCTCTTCGCCAAACCCGAGGTCTTCGTTCAGGCCTTCAAGTCCCTGCGGCGGAAGTCCGCCGCCACGACCGACGTGGTCGGTCACATCGAGCTGCCGCTGAACATCTCGTTCATCGGCATCCCGATCCTCGGGGTCATCGGCGCCTGGATGGCCAACGCGTGGTTCGGTGTGCCCTGGATCTACGGCCTCACCGCGATCCCGCTCATCTCGGTGTTGACCCTCATCGCGGCCAGCAGCACGGGCCTGACGAGCATCACGCCCACCGGCTCGCTCAGCAAGATTCCGCAGTTCATGTACGGCGCGCTCGATCCCAAGCACCCACCGACGAACCTGATGACAGGTGTGATGTGTGTCGAGGTGGCGAGCAACGCGAGCAACCTGCTGATGGACATCAAGCCGGGCTACATGCTGGGCGCGAAGCCGCGTCAGCAGGCGATCGGACACTGCATCGGCATCTTCGCCGGGGCGCTGGCGAGCACGCCGCTCTTCTACCTGCTCTTCCTGTCGACCTA
The DNA here is from genome assembly GCA_049318805.1 of Bradymonadia bacterium. Lineage (GTDB taxonomy): Bacteria > Myxococcota_A > Bradymonadia > UBA7976 > UBA1532 > CANLBD01. Next base: position 18,065 of record JBMOFP010000042.1, on the reverse strand, counting down.
CAAAGACGGGGACAACGTGCAGGCGACCATGGCGCCGGACGGCGGCCAGTTCGGCTTCCCCTCGGCCGTACAGTGGAAGGGTGTGTCCGAGCTCGTGACCTCGATCTTCGGGGGCGGCACCGGCACGCTCATGACGACCTCGATCGTCATCTCGATGGCCGTGGCCGGCGTGGCAGGCCTGGTCATGGAGATCGCGCGCATCAAGTCCAACGGCCGCTTCCCGCTCAGCCCGCTGGCCATCGGCCTGGGCGTCGTCGTGCCGCCCGACTCGACCATCGCGATGTTCGCGGGCGCGGCGTTCTTCGCGTGGATGCACGCGCGCCACGGCAAGAACCCCGACACCAAGGCGCACCGCCTCTGGATCGGGTCTCACGAGCCGATCTGTGCCGGGCTCATCGCGGGCGCGGCGCTGTTGGGCATCGCCGACATCCTCACGAAGGTCTTCTTGCTCTGACCTCGGCCGCCGCGGCGGTCGTCAGGGCCCGAGCGTGAACGCGAGGCCGAGCTTCGCGGCGTACTCCGCGTGGCCCTCGACCTCGCCCCCCACGAGGCCGTCGAGCGTGAGTTTCACGGACTCCGAGCTCGCGTAGGCGAGGCCGAAGGCCGGGCCGCCGATGTGGGCGTCGACGCCGAGCCCAGCCCAAAGGTCGACGGGCCCCAGCTTCCCCCCGAGACCACTGCGCAGCACACCGAGGCCGCGCGCCTCGGTGGAGAAGTCGAGCAGGGTTGCGCTCAGGTAGAGCCACTCCGGACCGAGCCGGAGGGTGGCGGCGGGCAGGACGGCCCACTCCGGCACGCTGCCGATGTCCGTGTATCGAAAGAAGCCGATGCCGAGCCCGACCTCGAAGTACCGATGGCGGTAGGCGCCGAGGAGTCCGGTCTGCAGGCGCAGGTCGCCGGTCCCCCGCACCGAAGCCTCGTCACCCGAGCGGGCCTCGACCGCCTCGCGGGCCATCCGCAGGCCACCGGTGATGCGCAGGTGCTCCGAGAGCCACTCGCCGGCCGCTTCCACACCCGAGGCCCGCCGGAACTCCGTGCTCCCGCAGTCGCCCGCGACCCACTGGCCGTGCATGAGCGCGACGCCGAGTCGCTCCTCGGCCAGGGAGCGCGCGTGCAGGACAGGCAGCGCGAGCAGCGCGAGCCCGACGATCAGGAGACGTTCGCCGTGAGGCCTCATCGAGACTCACCGTCGGCCGCGACCACCGCCTCGACGAGACGGCTCATCTGGCCGCGCATCCGCCGCACCAGCCGGGTCGCGAGCAGGTCCATGAGCTTGAACGCGAAGGGGCTCGCGCCGCTGAAGATCTGGTCGAAGTCCGGCTTCGAGAGCGCCGCGACACGCCCACCCCCGTTGCCCGCGCGACAGCCCGCGGACCGGGGTCCCCCGTCGATGATCGCGACCTCGCCCAGGATCTCCCCCGGACCGAAGAGCCCCAGAACCAGTGGCGAGCCGTCGGGCTCACGCGTGAAGACCTCGAGCTCGCCGTGCAAGACGATGTGGCACTCGGCCGCCCGAGCGCCCGTCTCGTAGAGCACCTGGCCGGGCTTGAGCTCGACCTCGCGCAGCACGGCCGAGAGCACCTCGCGGTCGCGGGGGGACAGGTCCTCGAAGACGGGCAAACGCGCGAGTCGTTCCGGGAGCGGGAGCTGCATCCTTTCGCCTCTAGTCTCGTCGCGCAGACTCCGCAAGCCATCCCGTGATGAGCCGTGGTAACTTATGACCATGACGCGCACGCCGAAACTCGCACTGCTGGCATGCGCGCTCGCCGCGAGCGCGTGCGGGCGCGACCAACCGCTCACGCTGCCGGGCGACCCGCCGCCGAGCGCGTGGTTCTTCGACGGCGGGGCGGGGTCTGCGGACGGAGACACGGTGTGCACGGCCGCGGTCGAGACCGAGGACGGACGCGTGGAGTACCGCATCGCGCCGTGTGAGGCGGACGCGGGGTCGAGTCCGCGCCCGATCGCGCCCGACGCCTCGACGAACCCGGTCGAACCGATCGTGGTCGACGCCGGGCCGGACAAGCCGCCGCCCCCCGTGGACGCAGAGGTCGTGGTCGAGCCCGAGCCCGAACCCTTGCCGGTCGAACCAACCCTGGTCGAGCTCGACTGGGACGACGTCGGCCTCAAAATGCAGGTGAATGCCTTCGGCCGGGAGCGATGGCAGCTCGGCCTGGCCCAGACCGGCCTCGGCGGCGACCCCTACTTCGGCGAGGACTGTGTGCCGGGTGAATCCAGCGGCCTCGACGTTTGCCACCCGATCCCGGCCGACGGCAACCTTCGACTGCTGAGCGTCGAGCGTCGACGCTCCGTCCGGGCGGGCGAGTCCACGTTCGTGAACCGACAGACCGCCGCTGGGCTGACCTACATGCTCCAGAACCTGAACGACCCGGAGTCGTGTTTCACGTTCGGCGGTGAGCCCGAGTACTACGTCGAGGCCCTCGGCTGCGAGCTGCTCGGGTTGTAAGACCGCGAGGGGTTCGATTCACCCCCCGAAGAAGCCCCGGAGCGTGTCCCAGACTCCGGCCTTGGTCGTGGTGGTCGACGGGGCGCTCGCGACAGAGGTCGGCGCGGCGACCCGCAGCGCCTTCATCTCGGTGGTCGACGCGTGCACGATGGACCGCGGCACCGTCAGGTCGATCTCGAGGAGCTGGTGGGTGGCACGGAAGCGGTCGCAGACCGTCAGCGCCACGTTGCGGACGACCTTCCACGCCACCGGGTTGCCCTGCTGCTTGAGCGTCTGGAAGCGCCGCAGGTCCAGGCGCCAGAGCCGGCTCGACTCCAGCGCGCGCACCCGCAGACCGCGCGGCGCGGGCTCCACCAGCGCGAGCTCACCGACCACGCTGCCCGGCCCGAGGCGCGCGACCTCGAGCACACGCTGCTCCGGCCGCTCGATCTCCACCCGTAAGAGACCCGTGCGAACGAGCCACGCGCCATCGGGCGCCGCGCCCCGATCGAAGAGCAATCCCTGGGGATCGTCTATCGTGAACGGATCGAGCAGCGATTGGGCGATTCCGAGTTCAGACTCGCTCAAGCCCCGGAACAGGGCGTAACGTTTCAGTTCTTCGCTCATGTCCTCGAGCGATTACCCCAAAGGGGACCCCGGATGCCACGACGAATCGCTCCGTTGCTCGCCGCGCTCGCGCTGTCCTGTGGGGACTCGACCGGTGGGGTCGAGACCCCTGACCCCGGCGGCGGCACACCCCTCGCCGACGCGACACCGCCGGCGCTGGACCTGCGGCTGACGGACGTCACGATGCCCGAGGACGACCTCAAGGGCTTCGGTGAGCCGTGCGACGAGGCCCGGGAGTGTGAGTCCGGCTACTGCGTCGAGGCGGCGAGCGAGGGCCGCATCTGCACGCAGTCCTGCGGGGAGTGTCCGCCGGGCTACGAGTGCAGCGCCATCGCCAACGGGGGCCCCGACCTGGTCTTCCTGTGCACCGCCGACCAGCCGGACCTGTGCAAGCCCTGCGAGACCGACCTGGACTGCGACGACACGGAGGACCTCTGCCTGCGTATCGGCGAGGGCCTCTACTGCGGCGAGGACTGCTCGGGCGACGGGCTGTGCCCCGAGGGCTACGCCTGCGAGGACATCCTGGACGACGCGGGCGCCGTGCGCGCCCGACAGTGCAAGCCGGCGAACGGCGGCGGGTGCGCCGGGTGCCGCGACGACGACGGGGACCGCCACGGCGAGGGCGCGGACTGCCTCGACTTCGACTGCGACGACGCCGATCCGTCGGTGTACCGAGGCGCGCCGGAGCTCTGCGACGGCAAGGACAACAACTGCAACGCCCGCACGGACGAGGCCGAGGTGCTCGAGATCCCGGTGGACCTCGCGCCGTGCCTGACGGACGGCGTGTGCGCCGGCACACCCCGGACGTGTGTGGGCGGCGCCTGGACCTGCGCCTACCCCCCGACCTACGGCGGCGCGGGGCCCGAGGGCCTGTGTGATGGCCTGGACAACGACTGCGACGCGCTCGCGGACGAGGACTTCGACCTGACGACGGACCCGCGGAACTGTGGCGTCTGCGGCGCGGTCTGCGCGTTTCCCCACGCGGCGGCGCTGTGTACGAACCGGGTGTGTGAGCCGGGCCCCTGCGAGGCGGGCTGGAACGACGCCGACGGCAATCGTGGGAACGGGTGCGAGTACCTGTGTGTGCCGACCCGCGACGGCCAGGAATTCTGCGACGGCGAGGACAATGACTGCGACACCCGCGTGGACGAGGGCACGGGCGAGGTCGAGCTCTGCGACGCGGCCGACAACGACTGCGACGAGCAGGTCGACGAGGGCTTCGACCTCTCGACGGACCCGGCGAACTGCGGGCGCTGTGGCGCGGTCTGTGTGTACCCGAATGGCGCGGCGCGCTGCGAGGCCGGCGGGTGTGTGGTCGGCCCCTGCGCCGGCGGCTTCGTGGACGCGAACGGCCAGGCGGACGACGGCTGCGAGTACCTGTGCATCGAGACCAACGGCGGTGTGGAGGCGTGCGACCAGATCGACAACGACTGCGATGGCACCGCCGACGAGGGGCTGGCGCAGCCGGAGACGTGCAATCTGCGCGACGATGACTGCGACGCCGTGATCGACGAGGGCTTCGACCTGTCGACGGACGACCAGAACTGCGGGCTGTGCGGGAACGCATGTGTGGTGCCCAACGCCGCGGCGCGGTGTCTCGCCGCTTCTTGTCGGATCACCGAGTGTGTCGGCGGCTTCCTCGACGTGGACGGGTTTGGCGAAAACGGCTGTGAATACGGATGTTTCCCGAGCAACAACGGCTCGGAGGCCTGTGACGGCATCGACAACGACTGCGACGTGACCGCCGACGAAGGCTTCGACCTGTCGGCCGACGTGGAGAACTGCGGCGCCTGCGGCCGGAGCTGCGCGCGGGACCAGTCCCAGGTCGCGTGCGACGCCGGGCGCTGTGTCGTTCTGGGCTGCGACGCGGGCTTCGTCGACCTCGACGGTGTCGAAGAGAACGGCTGCGAGTTCGAGTGCAGTGTGCAGAACGGCGGCGCCGAGCTCTGCAACGGTCTGGACGACGACTGCGACGCCCGCACCGACGAAGGGCTGCTCAACGCCTGCGGCCAGTGCGGGCCGCTGCCGGCGGAGGTCTGCAACTTCGCGGACGACGACTGCGATGCCCGCACGGACGAGGGCACCCTGAATCGCTGCGGCGGTTGCGGACCGGAGCCGGCCGAGGTCTGCAACGGCGTGGACGACGACTGCGACGGCCAGGTCGACAACCGCGGGGTGTGCGGCGGCTTCGTTCAGAGGGCGTGCCGGGTCTTCGTGGGGTGGTCCGACGAGAACCGCGGTCCCGTCGGCGCTTCGGCCAATTGGCACGAGTGCCCGGGCAGCGACGCCGCCTACGGCGACCGCATCCGGTGTGTCGGCACACGGCGCGACGGCAACTTCGTGAAGCTCGACCTGGCGGGCGACGTGGACGACAACGACCGACTCGCCTTCGCCTTCTTGTGCGACGACGGCAACAACGCCGACCTCGCCCGCTGGACCGAGACCCACTGCGCGGTCTACCTGGGCTACACCGACAACGACCGGGGGCCCGACAATGTGGCCGCGTGGGGCGCGTGTCCGCCGTCGATCAACAGCGACAACGCCGGCCTGCGGTGCACCTCGTCGGGCTACGACCGTCAGTTCCGCAAGATCAACCTGGAGGGGGACGTCGACGGCAACGACGACTTCGCCGTCGCGTTCATCTGCCGGGACGACGCGAACCCGACCCGCGCCGCGAGCGTGCAGCGCAGCGTCGACTTCTTCATGGGCTGGGCGGACTCCAATCGCGGCCCCGACAGCGGCTCGCCGTCGTGGGGCCCCTGCCCGGGCGCCGCGGCCGGCGAGGCGAACGGTCAGCGATGCACGAGCTCCAACGGCGACGGGAACTACCACCGCATCGACATGAGCGGCGACGTCGGCGGCGACGACGACTTCGGCTTCGCGCTGCGCGCCCGCCCCGCGAACTGACGCGCGCGGCGCCTCGCGATTTGTCGGCGACCCTCCAGATCGGGATGATGCGCGGCGCGATTTCCTGAGTGGGGGCTCATATGCAGCGGGGTTCGAGTCGGTGTCTCTACGTGTGCCTTGTCCTCGTCAGCCTCGGCCTCTGGGCCTGCGGCAGCTCGGACGGGGGGTCGGGCGGGGGCGGCGGCGGGGGCGGCGGCACGGGCGGCAGCGGCCCGGTCGGCCGCGACAGCGGCTTGCCGCTGGGTGGGCAGAACGGCGGGTGCGAAGAGGACACCCGACGCTGCGGGGCCACGGGCGCCGTCGAGGTGTGTCGCCAGGGCGTGTATCTGGAGATCGCGCAGTGTCCCGAGGGCCAGACGTGTGAGGCCGGACGCTGTGAGACGCCGAACTGTGTGCCCGCCTGTGAGGGACGCCAGTGCGGCACGGACGGGTGCGGCGGAGAGTGCGGACGTTGCGAGGCCGGGGCGGTCTGCGGTGCGGACGGCGTGTGCGTCGCGGCCCCGGCGTCCTGCGGGGATGGCACCTGCAACCCCGAGGCGAATGAAAACTGCGGCGTCTGCCCGGCCGACTGCGGCAACTGTTGCGGCAACGCGGAGTGCGAGCCCGAACGCAACGAGAACTGCGCGACCTGCCTGGCCGACTGCGCCTGTGCCGAGCCCCAGCGGTGCGACGCCGACACGCGGACGTGCCAGGGGTGCTCGCCGCAGTGTGCGGGGCGCGTCTGCGGGGACGATACCTGCGGCGGCGACTGCGGCGAGTGCGCGGCGGGTGAGATGTGCACCAACGGCCAGTGTGAGGCGGCCTGTGTGCCGCAATGCGCCGGGCGCGCGTGCGGTGAGGACGGTTGCGGCGGCGACTGCGGCACCTGCGACGCCGATCTCGTCTGCGGCCTGAACGGCCAGTGCGCCGCGCCGCCCGCGCGATGCGGGGACAACGTGTGCGGCGCGGGTGAAGACTGCGGGAACTGCCCCGCGGACTGCGGCCTCTGCTGCGGCAACGGGATGTGCCAGCGCGGCATCGGCGAAAACTGTGCGACCTGCCCCGCCGATTGCGCCTGCGCGGCGGACGAGGTGTGTGACCCGCGGGACCGGGTCTGCGTGGTCGGCTGCGAGCCGGCCTGTGACGGCCGGACCTGCGGCGCCGATGGCTGCGGTGGCTCGTGCGGCGATTGCGCCGTGGGCGAGGTCTGCGGCGCGGGTGGACGGTGCGGCCCGGCGCCCGCGGCGTGCGGCGACGGGCGGTGTGGCGCGGGCGAGGATTGCGCGAACTGCGCCTTCGACTGCGGGGACTGTTGCGGCAACGACCAGTGCCAGGACGCGTTGGGCGAGAACTGCTCGACCTGCGCGGCGGACTGCGCGTGCGAGGGCGGCGAGGTCTGCGACCCGGCGCGGCGTGTCTGCGCCCCGGTGTGTGTGGCCCAGTGTGACGGCCGCAACTGCGGGGACAATGGCTGCGGCGGGGTCTGCGGGGCCTGTGGGGGCGCCCAGGCCTGCGTCGAGGGTGTCTGTCGCGACGTGTGTGTGCCCCAGTGTGACGGCCGGGAGTGCGGCGGGGACGGCTGCAACGGGAGCTGCGGAGGGTGTGCGGCCGAAGAGCGCTGTGTCGCCGGCCAGTGCACGCCGCTGTGTGTTCCCACCTGCTTCGATCTCGAGTGCGGGGGCGACGGCTGCGGTGGGATCTGCGGTGAGTGTGGCCCCGGCGAGGACTGCGTGGTCGGAGACTGCCTCGCCGCGTGCCAGCCTGTTTGCGCCGGGCGCGTTTGCGGAGACGACGGCTGTGGCACGAGCTGCGGTGAGTGCGCGCCCGGCAGCGGCTGCGTCGACGGGCGTTGCATCGCGATCTGTGTCCCGCGGTGCGACGGCCTCGCCTGCGGCGACAACGGGTGTGGCGGCGTCTGCGGCGAGTGCGCCGACGGCGAAGGGTGCCGCAACGGGCGGTGCGTGAGCGTCGCCGGCTGCAACTGCCTGCCGGCCGAGGTCTGCCTGGAGGGCGCGTGTCGCAACCCGGACCAGCTCTGCTCCCCCGAGAACCCGAACGGCCTGTGCGAGAGCGGGCAGGACTGCCTCGCCGGGGCGTGTGTGGACGCGGGGCGCGGCTGCTCGGCGCAGAACCCGGTCGGCGTGTGCCCGCTGGGCGAGATTTGCCGCAATGGGGCCTGCGAGCCCCTGGACGACGCGGCGCTGTGCGATGACGCAAACGCCTGCACGCGGGACTTCTACGATGCGCTGCGCAATCGGTGCTTCAACGAGACCGACGACGCGCTCGCGTGCAGCGACGGCAACGGGTGCACGACCGACACGTGCAGTGGCGGCGTCTGCCAATCCCAGCGAGTCGCGGGCTGCATCGAGCCGCCAACGCTCGACCCTTACTCGACACCCACGAACGTCGGCATGCTTCAGCTCTCCGGCACGAAGCCCGCCGGCTCGGCCATCGAGATCAACGGGCAGGGGGCGGTCCCGGAGAACCCGGACGCCCGCTTCACGGTGCGCCTCAACTTGCAGCCGGGCCTCAACGTCTACGAGATCCGCAGCGTCGACCGCGGCCAGCGGAGCGAGGCGATCACCGCCCGCATCGTCTTCGACCTCACGCCCCCCAACACACGCATCAACCCGGCTGGGGGCACCTTCCTGAGCGGTGTGACGGTCACGGTCGCCGCCGACGAGGCTGCGCGGGTCTACTACACCGACGACGGCGGCACCCCCGACCAGTGGTCCCAGAGTTTCCTCGGGACACGCACCTTCCGGATCTTCGACAGCACCACGCTGAGGTTCCGGGCGCGCGACCCGGCCGGGAACTGGGAGGCCGCGCCGGTCGGGGCCACCTATGAGATCACGGGTCGGGGCAACGGCTGGGACTCACGGACCACCCTGCCCGAGCCTCGGAGCCTTGCGGCCGTAGCCTCCGATGGCACGCGTCTCTTCGTGCTCGGCGGCACCGATGGCAACGCGCCCCAGGCCGGCGCCTACCGGTACGACAGCGCCGCCGACGCGTGGACGAACCTGCCGGCGCTCGCGTTCGCGCGCACGCAGGCGGCCGCGGTCGTGCTCGGCGGGAACGTCTACCTGCTGGGCGGCGAGAACGACGGCCTCCCGCTGAACCTGGTCGAGCGTGTCAACGGCCTCAACCCGGGGGCCTGGGCCGCGGTGCGCGCGATGCCGACGACACGTTTCGGCCTCGCGGCCGTGGCGACCGGGAATCGCATCTACGCCCTCGGCGGCAAGACCAATGGAGGCGCCGTGCTGTCGACCTTCGAGGTCTACGACGTCAACGCGAACTCGTGGGCGAACAACGTCGCCCCGCTGCCCCGCCCGCGCTTCGCCTTCGCCGCGGTTTTGCGAGACAACAAGATCTACTGCTTCGGCGGCGAGGACGAGCGCGGGGTCCCGATCCCCGAGGTCGACATCTACGACATCGCAACGAACCAGTGGGCCCAGGCGGCGGACCTGCCCACGCCGCGCGCCTTCCTGGCCGCCGACGTGATGGACAACCTCGGCCAGGTCGGCGGCCAACACAGGGGCATCGTCGTGGCCGGAGGCCGACTGGCCGACGGTCGAGGGACCCCGGTGGTCGAGGAGTTCTTCCCCGGCACGGGCGAGTGGCGGTCTCGGACCCCGCTGCCCCAGGGCACCTACGGCGCCGGTGCGGGCTTCATCGACATCCGACGGAGCGTCGACACGTTGAGCCGCGAGGTCTGGTTCGTCGGTGGGCAGAACACCGGCGGCCTCACCGAGGACGTGCTCGCCTACCATCACGACCTGGACTGGACGAAGCGCCTCCAGTCGATGCCCGAGGGTCGATTCCTCGAGGCCGCGGTGACTCTGGACGACCAGATCTTCGTCCTCGGCGGCCGGCACTTCCAGGAGACCGTGGCCGGGTGGCGCTTCGACCCCGAGACCGGCGCGTACGTGAACCTGCCGGACCTGCCCCGCGTGCAAAACGGCCTCGTCGCGGCGGCCGTGGACGGCGTGATCTACGCCATCGGTGGCCAGAACGGCTTCGGCATCGCGGTGCCCTTCGTACACGCCTACGACCCCGCCACGGGCGCGTGGGTCCAGCGGCGGCCGATGCCCACGGCCCGCAGCGAGGCCGCCATCGCGGTGAACGGCCACGAGATCTACGTCGTCGGCGGTGAGAACAACGGCCCGTCCCAGGCGGTGGAGATCTACGACACCCGCACCGATACGTGGCGCAATGGGTCCCTACTGCCCGAGCCCCGCAAGGGCGCGGTCGCCGTGCAGGTCGACGGCGACCTGTATGTCTTCGGCGGCCTCATCGACGCGAATACTGAGCGGACGAGCATCGTTCGACTGCGCAACGGCAACTGGGCGGCGGTCCCCGGCACGGTCAGCGCCGTCTACGGCGCCGCGGCCGCAGTGCAGGACGCCCAGGTCATGGTCGTCGCCGGGCGCAGAGCCAACGCGCTGAGCAACACGACCTACCGGTACAACGTGCCCAACGGGACCGTGGCGCGGAGCTGGCTCGCGAACACGGAGTTGCTCACCCCCCTCGACCGGCGGCCGGGGGCCTACCTGCACGGGCGCCTCTACCTGATGGGCGGCAACGCCGGGGGCGCGATGATCGGTCCCGGGGGCCAGGCCACCGTCGAGCTCGCCGAGAGCGAGTGTTTCAACGGGCGCCTCGACGTCGGCGAGGGCCTCGGCGCGAACCTCATCGACGCGGGCGGCCAGTGTGGCATCGTCGACGGGTGCGCGGCGCTGCCCAACCCCCAGGCCTCGGCTCTGGCGCGTTGCCAGGCCGACGGCTTCGCGTGTCAGGTCGGCCCGAACGGCATTCTCGGCCTGCGCAACGGCGCGGGCCAGGGCAGCGACTGCAACAACGAGGACTCTTGGCGCATCTACTGCTACGGCAACGGGGCAGTGAACTGGACCTGCGGCACCGTGTGTGCCATCGGCGAGATGCGGACGGGCCACAGCCCCTGCAACTGCAACGTGCCGGCTCGCCTCTTCAATTTTTGGTGCAACTGACACTCCGCGCGGCGCGTCGTCGGCGCTGAGCGAAGCCCAGGGCGCCCAGCGGCAGGAGCCAGAGCAGCACATCGGCGGGTCGACTCGAGGTGGCGCTGCACGCCGCGCAGCCGGCCTTCGGATCGCCCTCGGTCCCGCCCTCGGCGGGCGGCGGCAGAACGTTGAGACCCGCATCCATACCCACCGGCAAGCCGCCCGCGTCCGCCTGACCGGGGGCTGGCCCGGCGGGCGGCCTCGCGGGGTCGTAGGGCTCGACCGTGCTGCGCTCTTCCGGGGCCGAGCTCACGCACTGGGCCGTGTCGTCGACGCCGACCGTGCAGACGAGGCCGCGGGGACACCGGAACTGGAAGCATGGGTCGAAGATGCACTGACCGGCCACGCACCGGGCGTTCACCTCACAGCCGATGCCGGCGCAGGGGTCTTCGACGCACGCGCCGCTCACGCAGGCCTGCCCGTCCTGACACCGCACGCCCCCGCAGTCGTCGGGCACACACTCGCCGTCGACGCAGCTCTCGAAGAGCGGGCACGCAACCTGGGCGCACGAGCCCACACACTCGCCCTCGCGGCAGTACTCGTCGACGCCGCAGTCCTTGTCCTCGCAAGGGTCCGCGACACACTCCGTGCCGATGCACGCCTGACCCTCCGGGCAGCCCGTCTCGACACACGAGTCCAACACACACTCGCCCTGGGAGCACACCTGGCCCGCGACACAGACGATGCCGGCGCAGGGGTCGAAGCATTGGTTGAGGTCCTCGGAGCAGGCCTCCTCGAACGCGCAGTCCACGCCGACGCAGGGGGGCAGGCACAGGTCGTAGACCTCGTTGCAATACTCCCCGGCCGTGGAGCACTCGTTCGTGACGGAGTCACAGGGCTGGCGACAGTCCCCCTCGAAGCAGACGAGGCCCTGGTTGCACAGCGCGTCGCCGTCGTCGACCTCACCGTCGCAGTCGTCGTCCAGGCCGTTGCAGGCCTCGACCGGGACCTCGCCGCAGCGCCCACACAGGTTCAACAGACCGTCGTCGATGACCCCGTTGCAGTCGTCGTCCTGGCGATTGCAGCTCTCCACGCCCGGGCTCAGGTCGGGCATACACACGATCTGGCCGGCGCGGCAGATGCGGGAGCCCGCCGCGCACGTGCCCGGCGCCCCCGTCGCGCAGGGGCCCGGGGCCACGGGCAGCGCGCCGTCGGAGCCGTTGTCCACGTTGCCGTCGCAGTCATTGTCGCGCCCATCACACAGGTCCGGGAGGCCGTCCGGGGCGCACACCCGGTCGTCGCAGAGATCGCCCACCCCGTCGACGTCGGCATCCACCTGGTCGGCGTTCGCGACCGGGAGACAGTTGTCGCAGGCGTCGCCCACGCCATCGCCGTCGCTATCGGTCTGGTCGGCGTTGGGTACCTCGGGGCAGTTGTCCTCGGTCGAGCACAGGCCGTCGTCGTCGTCGTCGAGGATACACACGCCGCCCAGGGAGCGTTCGAGCACGAGGATCGCGTAGGCCGTCGCGGAGAAGCGGTTCCAACACTCGGCGGCCGTGCACCAGCGGCCGCTGGCGTCCTGCGTCTCCACGAGCCACCACGCGAAGTCGTAGTACCAGCGGCGCTGCTCCTCGGGATAGCCGTCTCCGGCGGGGTCTCGCACGCCGCCGATGCCCTCGGCGAAGAGCGGCGCGCCCGAGCCATCGTCGCCCGTGACCTCGAGCGCCTTCGCGGCCGCCCACAGGTAGTAATAGTGGCTCCGGAACCCAAGAATCGTCGTGAACCGGTCGTAGCCGTAGCGGTCGCGCAGCCAACGCATCGCGGACTGCACGCCGTCCGAGCCGGTCGGCTGTCCGGCGAGCTTGTAGGTCCAGATGCCCGAGGCGGTCATGGCCGAGGTCGAGTCGAAGTTGCTGCACCCGCGGTAGGCGTGACCGCCATCGCGGTTCTTGGTGTTCGACAGAAACTCGACCGAACGCGGCAGGGAGTCGGCGGCATCCACCCGCACCGCCGACGCCGCCGATAGGCCCGCCATCGCGAACTGCGTCGTGGACAGGTCGCCGTCGCCTTCGTCGCCGTAGTAGTTCCAGCCGCCGTCGTTGCAGCCGCCGTCCCCCTGGTTGTTCTTGAGCTGGCCGACCGCCTGGTCGATGAAACGGTCGACGCTGACCCCGCCGCCCGCGTCGTCCGGGCCGCCCGTCACGCGGTACAGGCTCGCGGCCATCAGGCACGCCCCGACCGCATAGGAGTAGTCGCCGCGGTTGTCGGGCACCTCGCTCGCGCAGTAGCGCACACCGCGCCGTACGCGGTCCTGGTCGTCCGGCGTCATGCCCGCGTACCCCAGCGCGGGCGCATTCCAGTCTGCGCTCGCCCGCTTCTCCAGGAAACACAGCATTGCGAGGCCAGTCGTGCCCCCGTCCTTGCCGTCGTTGATGCTGCCGTTCTCGTTCTGGTTGTTCCGCAGGAACTGGAGGCCCTGGTCGATGGCTTCGTTGACCCGCTGGCCAAACGGCGTCACGGCGGCGCGGGCGGGGACGCTCAGGGCCAGGACGGCGACAGCGCACAGGGCCGTCGGCACGGCGAATCGAAACGAGCGCGCGATGGTTTTCATCGGGGACCTCGACGGGAAAGGGGGCGGGAGACCTCTCGACGCGTACGCAAGGCCTGGACCAGGGTCAGCCCGCGCGCGGTTTGCGGGCCTGTCGCGCGTGACCGCGCGTCCACCGGGGCCGAGTGGCCTCACTTTCGAAGGGCATCGACCGCAGAAGCGAGACCTCCAGGGCACATCTACGGAGTGGCCCAGGGGGGATACGCAGAGTCAGCGCGGCGCGGCGGCGATACGGCGGCGACACCGCCACGCCAGGTAATGAGACACCACCCACAGGTGGCGGAACGCCGGGTTCTTGCTCTGTTTCAGGTGCCACCGCTGGTAGATCTGTTGTGCGATGACCGCCAGACGGAACATCCCGTAGACCTCGTAGAAGCTGAAGTCCCGCACCGGCCAGCCTCGCCGGTCGAAGTACCGCGAGACGAAGTCCGCGCGACTGAGCATGCCGGGCAGGTGTGTCGGTTGGCGCCGGAGCCATCGGCCGACGGGGTCGTCGTCGGCCTCGACCCAGTAGGCGAGGCTGTTGCCCAGGTCCATCAAGGGACACCCGACCGTCGCGAGCTCCCAGTCGAGCACCCCGACGATCTTCTCGGGCGCATCTGCGGCCAGGACGACGTTGTCGAACCGAAAGTCGCCGTGCACGAGGCTCGCGCCCGCGTCCTCGGGGATGCGCTCGGCCAACCACGATCGCACGTACGCCATGTCGGGCACGTTCCAGGTACGCGCCTGCACATAACGCTCGCTCCAGCCCTCGATCTGCCGGCGCGCATAGCCGGCGCCGCGGCCGAGACCCGCGAGCCCCGCCGCTTCGAGATCGACCCCGTGCAGCTCGACGAGGCAGTCGCCGAGCTGCTCGCACAGCCTACGCGCCAGCGGCGGCGGGCACGGCATCGGCATCTCTTTGCGCGGGATCAGCCCATCGACCCGACGCATGACATAGAACTCGGCGCCGAGGACCGCCGGGTCGGCACAATGAGCGACCATCTCGGGCACCCGGGGGAAGTGCGGGGCGAGCGCGGACTGCACCCGGTACTCCCGGCCCATGTCGTGCGCGGACTTCGCCTTACGGCCGGCCGGGGGTCGGCGCAACACCAGGGCGTGCCCGGGGTAGTCGAGCTGATACGTCCAATTCGATGCGCCGCCGGTGAACTGCTTCACCGCGGGTGCGCCTTTCTGCAGCTCCGCGATGAACGGCACCTGTGCGCGCAGCCACGTATCGACCGCGACGGCATCCAGGGCCTCGGAGGCGCGCGGAGTCGTCACCCGAGGTGGCTCCACTTCGCCAGCTCCATGCGGGCGATGAGGCCCCGGTGCACCGCGTCGGGCCCGTCGGCGATGCGCAGGACCCGCGCCAGGGCGAAGATCGCGGTCAGGGGAACGTCCGCCGAGAGCCCGGCCCCGCCAAAGAGCTGAATCGCCTCGTCGGTCGTCCGCTGAAGCACCTGCGGGGCCACGACCTTGATCGCCGAGATCTCGGTGAGGGCGCCGAGCGGGCCCACGCGGTCGAGCTTCCACGCGGCGTAGTGGGTGAGCAGCCGCGCCTGGTCGATGGCGATGCGCAGGTCGGCGATGCGCTCCCGATTGCCGCCCAGGTTGATGATCGGCTTGCCGAACGCCGTGCGCGACAGGCCCCGCTGGATCATCAGCCCGAGCACACGCTCCGCGGCGCCGATGCAGCGCATGCAGTGATGAATCCGACCAGGACCCAGGCGCCCCTGCGCGATCTCGAAGCCCATGCCGGGCCCGCCGATCACGTTCGTGGCCGGGACCCGGACCCCCTCGAAGCTCACCTCACCGTGGCCGTAAGGTGCATCGTACTCCCCGAAGACCGGGAGCATCCGCTCGATGCGGACTCCGGGTGTGTCGATGGGCACGAGGACCATGCCGTGCTGGTGATGCCGGTCTCGCCCGCCTTGCATGAGCCCCATGAAGATCAGGACCCGACACCGCGGGTGTCCGAGGCCCGTGGCCCACCACTTGCGCCCGTCGATGATGACCTCGTCCCCCTCGAGGGTGGCGGTGGCGCGCATGTTCGTCGCGTCCGACGAGGCGACCTCGGGCTCGGTCATGCAGAACGCCGAGCGGATCTCACCGGCGAGCAGCGGTGTCAGCCAGGTCGCCCTCTGGGCATCACTGCCGTACTTCCAGAGCACCTCCATGTTCCCGGTGTCTGGGGCGTTGCAGTTGAAGATCTCCGGCGCCAGGAGGCTCCGCCCCATGGCCTCGGCGATGGGGGCGTACTCCAGCGTGCTCAGTCCGGGCGCGAGCGTGGAATCGGGGAGGAACAGGTTCCACAGGCCTGCGGCTCGGGCCTGGGCCTTCAGCGCCTCGACCTCTTCGGAGACCCGCCACGCGCGCCAATCGGGCCCGCGCGCCCCGTGGTTCTCGCCGAACGCCGCGAAAAGACGCGCCTCGAGCGGCAGGATCAGCTCATCGATGAAGGCCGAGACCCGGTCACGGTAGTCGGCCGAACGGGGCGAGGGCTCGAAGTCCACGCGGCCTCCGGGGTCAGTCGAAGCGACTGCCCACCGTGACGTGCCAGCGGTGCAGCGTCAATCCCACGCGGTTGTGGTCGATGATCCGGAGCCGCCAGGTGCCGTTCACCGGCTCGTCCCCGCTGAAGCCCATCACGGGTTGCTTCAGCTCGAGCCAGCCGGAGGCCCGGCTCTCGATGAGGCGCGCCACGGTGCCGGCGGGGTTGATCAGCTCCACGGTGAACCCGCCCGGCGCGGCCGGCTCCAGCTCCATGCCCATCCAGACGTCCATGTCCACGGTGGCCAGGCCCCGGACCTCGATGGGCAGCTCCAGCGGCGCGTCGCCCGCGGCGTAGCTCGCAGGCGCCTCGGTACCGAAGGTGTCGCGCATCCACGCGGCGAGGCAGAGCCCGTTCTGGGGATCACGCGAGAGCCCGGCGCAGAGCATACCTTGGTCTCCGGCGCACGGCGTCGACAGGCTGCACGGCAGGCCGTCGCCCTCGCGCTCGCCGAACGCCACACATCGACCGGGCCCCTCGCCCTCCGCCTGTCCGTAGCATCGCAGGCCCTCGCCGCACTCGGCGTCGGCCCCGCACGACTCGCCGCGCACGCCCGGCGCGACGGTGCAGTCGTAGAGGTCCCCGTCGCGGTTCCGGGCGACCTGCACGGTCGTGCCCTTCTCGAAGATCGCCCCCAGCGAGGTGTCGCCGGCGGCGAACTCGTAGCCGATGAACGGGCGCCCGGCCCGCTCGCTCCAGAGCTCCTTCACGAAGAAGGCCTTCTCCTGCGTGGCCGCGAGGGCCTTGTTCACGGTGTCGATGCCCTCGAAGCCCGCCGCCTGCACGGCGAGGATCGCCTGCTGCCGCTCGGGCCCCTTGAGCTGGCTGGCCTGACGGATGGTGCGCTCCGCGGTGACGAAGAGCCCCGGGGTGCGCTCCAGACCGCGCCAGGAGGCGCCAAAGACGCAGACGTCCCCGCGAATCGTGGGCGCGAGCTCTTGCTGGCACAACGCCGACAGCGCGCGCCAGGCGTCCTCGTAGGGGGCCGAACAGTAGTCCTGGCCGCCCCCCTCGGCGCAGTGGGCGTCGTAGCCGACCGCGAAGGGCTCGGCGTCGACGCACGCCGTGAGGGCGTCCTCCGGTGTCAGGCGGGTCAGGGGCGTGTGCTCGGGGTCCGTCACCTGCCCGCCGACGCACCGACGCACGGCCTTGCCGATGGCCTCGGGGCAGCGCGCCGGCAGACTGAGCGCCGGCGGGGCGCAGTCGCCCGAAACGCACGTGGGCACCAGGCGGTACGCGCCGCGCCCCTGGCCGTCCTGGGTCCCGACGACGACGAGGTACTCGCCCCCGGCCTGCAGCACGGACTTCGTGAGGCGTGGCAATCGGCCCCACCCGCTGTCGTCGTCGCGGAGGAGCGCGCGGGTGCCGTATTGGCCCCGCTGCTTGGGTCCGTAGACCCACAACGTCGCGTCGAGGGAACGACTCGAGCCGGTCCGGGTCACGTCCAGGGTGACGACGGCGCCGGGCCGGACCGCGAGTGTCCAGGCGTCGAACTGGAGGTCCTCGTCGAAGGTCCCGGTCGCGGCGCCGCCGAGGGCCAGCGACCCGCGAAGGGAGACACGATCCGCGACATCGGCACGAAGATCTCCCGTGACACTGGGCTCTACGGCATCGGGCTTGGGCGCGGCCTCATCGGCCTCCCCACAGGCGATCACGGCGAAGGCGGCGGGGAGCAGGAAGACTCGGCGAAGTGGCGACATGGCTTGCTCCGGTCTCAAGGTTCACGGGCGGCCTCAGCACGGACCGTGCCACGCCTCGGAGCCCCGCTCGGCTGGGTCAACCGTGCCCTGCGTCTCGAAACTGGACGTCCAGATCCGAAAACCGCCTCAAAGCTGGACGCCCGTCGTCACACAGGCGCCCCCGACGCCTTCCCGCGGTGATTTTCACAGGAACCGGGCGGCGCCTCCACACGCCGCCGCAGGCCGAACCCATGTGAACGTGACCCGCGACCGCGATGAGCGCACACTCCCCCGGGCGCGAGGAGGACCG
>JBMOFP010000041.1:0-36696 GCA_049318805.1 Bradymonadia bacterium | reverse complement strand
CACCGCGAGCACGAGACCCGCGGCCACCGCGAAGCCGACGCCGAGCCACAGCACACGTCGGTTGGGGCCCGGCGTGGCGCTCTTCGGGGCGGCCTGCGGTGACGCGACCGCCGGCGCCGGCGCCGGGCGCGGGGTCGGCGGGACCGTGGGCACGGTTTCGAGGGTCGGGGCGCGGGGCCGGGGCGGCAAGCTCCTGGGCAGGCTCCCCCGAGAAGCCGCGAGCCCCACGGGCACGCCCGCGGCCGAGGCGACACGCACGAGGGCGTCGCGGACCGCGGCCGCGTCGGAAGGGCGTTCGTCGGGCTTCTTCGCGAGCAGCGACAGCACGAGCGCCTCGAGCTCCGCGGGCATCCGCGAAGCCTCTTCCAGCAGGTCGTTCGGGGGCACGACCGCGTCCTTCAAGACCGCCGTCACCGTCTTGCCGGTCGCGCGCTTGCGGGTCAGCATCTCGTACAGCACGACGCCGAGGGCGTAGAGGTCGGCCCGGCCGTCCACGGGCAGCCCGAGGCATTGCTCCGGGGCCATGTAGCGGAGCGTACCGAAGAGCCGGTTCTGGTCGTCCTTCGGGGCGGCGTCCAGCATGGCGGCGATGCCGAAGTCGACGAGCTTCACGCGCACACCACCGCCCGGCAGGTCCTCGAGGAAGACGTTGTCGGGCTTCAGGTCGCGGTGGATGATCCGCGCGGTGTGCGCGGCCGCGAGCGCGTCGCAGACCTGCGCCATGATGGACGCGACCTCGCCCGCGGGCATCGGCGCACGTTCCTTCAAGAGCTGTTTGAGCGGGCGCCCCTCGAGCAGCTCCATGGCGATGTACGCGACGCCGGTCTCGACGGAGAACTCGGCGTCGAAAACGGTGACGACGTTCGGGTGCGCGAGGCGCGCCGCCGCGATGGCTTCGTCTTCGAAGAGACGCCGCTGCAGCGGGCTCTCGAGAAATCGGGGGAAGAGCACCTTCAGCGCGACCTGGTCACCGACCAGCACCCGCCGGGCGCGGAAGACCATGCCCATGCCGCCCACCCCCAGCACACCCTCGATGGCATACTTGCCGTCCACGAGGCGACCGAGCCACGCCTCGGGCGGATCATCCCGGTCGGGCTGGGCCTGACCGCAGACGCCACAGTGCGTGGCGTCGGAGGCGACGACCTGCCCGCAGCGGGGACATGGTTGTGGGCTGGTGACGGACATTGGGGATCGGGCTCGGGCGTGACTATAATCCGCCCCGTTCCCGCCGGATACGTCGAGAAAGGACCTCGCCATTTCGACCTGCGCGCATTGTGCGTCACCGCTCCACGATGGAGCGACCGCGTGTCCAGCCTGCGGTATGGACGTGCTCGTCGGCGGCAGCGGCACGGACGGTCCTTTCGCGAAGGGCGTCGTCCTCGAGAGCCGCTACCGCATCGACACCGAGGTGGGCCGCGGCGGCATGGGCATCGTCTACCGGGGCACGGACCTCACGCTGAAGCGCCCGGTCGCGATCAAGGCGCTTCGACAGAGTGACGCCGACAACAACGTGCTCTCGCGTTTCCTGCGGGAGGCCCGCTCCCTCGCTCGGGTCGAGCATCCAGGCCTCGTCCCGGTCTACGCCGTGGGGCGCGAGGACGGCACGTACTACATGGTCATGAAGTTCGTGGAGGGCGAGACCCTCCAGTCCTTTATCAAGCGCAACGTCACGGTCGAAGCCCGCGTGGTGCGTCGGATCCTTCGGGAGACCTGCGATGCGCTGGGCGCGTTGCACCGTCACGGCCTCATCCACCGTGACCTCAAGCCCAGCAACATCATCCTGGGCACCGAGGGCCGGGTCATCGTGATGGACCTCGGTATCGTCAAGGCGGTGGGCGAGAACACCCAGACCACCTCGACGGCGCTCGGCACGCCCAAGTACATGGCGCCCGAGACCCTCACGGAGAGCCAGGTGGACGCCCGCGCCGACCTCTACTCCATCGGGGTCATCGGCTACGAGATGGTCACGGGCGATCCACCTTTCGATGGTCCGACGCCCATGGCGATCCTCTACAAGCAGGCGCACGAGGCCCCGGAGCCGCTCCGCAAGCGCGCGCCCAACGCCCCGAAGAACCTCTCGTCCGCCATCGAGCGCGCCCTCGCCAAGGACCCGACGCAGCGCTTCGAGAGCGCCGCCGAGATGGCCGAAGCGCTCGAAGAGGGGGCCGCCACCGCGACCCCCTCACGTCGCCCGGATCGACGTGTGATGGTCGCGGCGGGTGTGGCCCTCCTCGCCCTCCTCGGGGGCATCGTGGCGTTCAGCGGCGGCGACCCGCCGAGCTCGACCGAGACCACCGCCGCGCGCACGACGAGCAAGGGCACGACGCCCACCGCGCCGCCCACCGCGCCGCCCACCGCGCCCGTGTCCCAGCCGGTCACGGTCGCTGCGACGCCGTTGCCCAGCGCAGCGCCTCCGACCGCCGCCGCGACCGCACCGGCGGCGCCCTCCGGCCCGGCCGTCCGCCTCGTCACGCTCCGAATCACCAGCGACCCGCCCGGGGCCCAGGTCCTCGAGCGGGGCACGCCGCTCGGGCGAACCCCGCTCGTCGTCCGGCGCCCCGCGGCGCAACGTGTGCTCGCGCTCCAGCTCAAGCGCGAAGGCTACGGCGACAAGCAGGTCACGCTGAACCTCGCGAACGATGCGCAGGCCCACGCGCGCCTCGAGGCGCTCTTCGAGCTCGTCCCCTGACCGCGCACCTTGCGCCTCCGGGTCGGTCTGCGCGAACGTAGCGCCGTGAGCACTGCGGCCCGAACCCGATGTCTGCTTTCGCTGTGCGCGCTGCTGCTGGCGCTGGGTCCGTTGCCCACGCACGCCGCGACCCCGGAGGAGACGACCCGGGCGCGCGAGCTCGGGCAAGAGGCGGCCGAGCTCTTCCGCTCCGAGCAGTACGAAGCCGCGCTCGAGAAGTTCACGGAGGCCAACCGCCTGGTGCCTCACCCGAACCTGGACGTGAACATCGGCCGCGCCTACGAGAAGCTCGGGCAGGCCGACCAGGCGCTCATCCACTGCAAGATCGCGCTCAATGCCCCCGGCGTGCCGGACGCCACCCGCGCAGCCGCGCAGCAGTGCGTGGAGCGTGTGCAAAAGCTGCTCGTGCGCCCCGTGCTCAAGGTCGAGAGCCGCCCGACGGGCGCCACGGTCCGCATCGACGGCAAGGTCGTCGGTGAGACCCCGTGGCGCGGCGAGGTCGAGGCCGGGCGGCGTCAGATCGACCTCGAGCTCGCGGGCTACGGCACCTCGAGCCGCAACGTGGCCGCGGAGCGAGGCAACGTCTACGCGGTGGAGGTCACGCTGACGGCTGCGGCGATCGGTGGGCTGCTGACGGTGACGAGCACCCCGACCGGCGCGTCGATCTTCCTCGATCGCGAGGAGGTCGGCCTCACGCCGATGCGCAACTTCCAGGTCCAGGCGCGCACCTACGTGCTCGAGGTCCGCAAGGACGGCTTCACCTCGGACTCCAGCACGGTCACGGTCGAAGACGGCAAGCTCCTCGAGCGCATGGTCACCCTGGTGCCGATCGGCGGCTCACCGGGCCGCGATGCCCCCCTCGCCCGGTGGCCGGGCTGGACCCTCGTCGGCGCCTCCGCCGTGGCGTTTGGTCTCGGGGGGTACTTCGGCAAGACCGCGCTGGACAAACACGACGAGGCCGATCGGCTCGCGCGGACGAGCGCAGCGCCGGAGGACAAGGACGCCTACGACGCGCTCGTGGCCGACATGGAGGGCAATCGGCTCGCCAGCGACCTGCTCATCGTCGGCGGCGGCGTGATGCTGACGGGGGGTCTCACCTGGCTCCTCTGGCCGGACGCCGAAGCCGCCCCCGAGCCCCAGAGCGCAGACGCCGAGGTCGCCGCCGGGGACGAGCTGCGCTGAGGCGGCGTCCCGCTCAGCCGGCGAGCCACCAGCCGAGACCGATCGCGGCGAGCACACCGACGGCGACACCGACGACGACGCCGCGGTCCACGGTCGCCGGCCCCGGTGCAGGCTCGGCGGTGGTCTCCACGGGCGCGGGCGGGCCGACCGGGTCCGGCGCAAGCTCCTGGGCGTCGGCCAACGCGCCCAGCGCCCGGAGCGCGTCGTGGGCGCTCCTGAATCGCTGCGCGGGGTCGAAGGCGTAGAGGCGCTCGAGCCACCGGGCGAAGACCGGAGGCACGTCGGATCGATGCTTGGCCAGCGGGACGGGCGTGCCCTTCACGTAAGCCGCCAGGGCCTCGCTGGTGTTGGTCACCTTGACGGGGCGCTCGCCGGCCAAGAGCTCGTAGAGCGTGATGCCGAGCGCGAACAGGTCGACGGCCGGTGTCAGCTCGCCGCGCATCATCCACTCGGGCGCCATGTAGGCCGGATTGCCGATGAACATGCCGGTCATCGTGATGGCCGTAGGGTCATCGTCACCGCCGCCCACGTGTTTGGCGAGCCCGAAGCCGGTGAGACGCACGAAGTCGGCGCCATCGGGGCGCGTCTCGAGCAACAGCGCGTCCGGCGACACGTCCCGGTGGATGACGTTCGCGTCGTGCGCGGACCCGAGCGCGTCGAGCGCCTGGGCGGCGATCGTGAAGACCTGCTCGAAGGGCAACGGACCCTCGGCGCGCAGGCGGTCGCCGAGCACACCGCCGGTCACGACCTCCAGGGCCATGTACGGCATGCCCTCCGGGGAGACACCCGAGTCGTAGAGGCGCACCAGATGCTCGGACTTCAGCTTCCCCCAGGTCGCAACCTCTCTCAGGAACCGCGCCTCGTCGCTGGGCCCCTTGATGCTGTCGCGGGGCAACATCCGCAGCTCGACGGTACGGTCCAGGCGCTGCTGCCGGGCGAGGTAGGTGCGCCCCGCGCCGCCGCGACGCACCATCTCCGACAGCACCTCGTACTTGCCGGCGACCACGGTGCCCGGGCCGAACTCCGGGACGCTCCCGGCTTGGCCGAGCGCATAGAGCGGCGAGCCATCGCGGGGGCAGCGCTCGAGGTCCGGCTCGGGCCAGATTTTCTCACAGACGGGGCAGATGCGCATCGTGCGGGCTGAGGCTCAGGGGCAAACGAGGTTTTGCAGGCCCGCGCGGTCCGCCCGAACGGCCTCGAACCGGAACGGGAGCGGCCAGCCGCGGCAGGTCAGCGGGTCGTCGCACTGCTGGAAGCCCGAACAGTTGGGCATGTAGAGCGGGGTCGCGAGACACGAAGCGCCCAGGGGCAGACCGCAGAGGTTGATGGCCGATGCCCCGACCCGGTCGAGGACCTCGCCGAGGGCGTCCCCCGCTTCACCCGGGGGCAGGATACCGAACTGCGCACGCGCCACGTCTCCCAGGGTCATGACGAGCTGCAGTGTGCCCGAGAGCGTTTCATCGATGGGCTCGTAGACCGAGTCGACCGAGACCGCGCTGAAGGGCAGCGACACCGGGCTCTCTCGCAACCCGAACTCGAAGCCGGTGATGTTCGCGCAGCTGGGGGTGAGGTCTCGGCGCTGCTGTACGGTGCGCTGGTCGTACTGGCCGGTTCGGGTCTTCTCGCAGACGCCGCCGCGGTCCACGCCAATCCACACCAGGCTGCCGTCCGCGGCGACCTCGGCCGTCCCGATCCCGAAACGATAGTTGCCGCCGAGGCGAAACACGTTGTTGGGCGCGAGCGCGAGAATCGTCGAGCCGCCGCGCGGGGCCAGCGAGTTGTTCATGACCGTGTTCATCAGCGCGATGTCGGCGTCCTGGCCGATGAGGCCCACCGGCAGTTCCAAGCGGGAGATGATGAACGCGTTGCAGCCTGCCCCCGCGGACTCGTTCGACGGGCAGAAGTTGCTCAGGCCTTCATCGCAAAAGCGACTCTCGACACGCTGCGCGTCCGGACAGAGCGCCTGGTCCGCCGGATCGCTCGAGCCGAAGTCCGGTCCGGCGCAGGGCTCGGGGGCCGGCGTCCCCGGCGCCGGGTTCGGGCGGCACTGCGGGGCGACCGCGGGCATCTGCGGGTCGCACATGCGTCCGTCTTCGGTGGTCGTGCGTCCGCAACGGAAGCCAAGAATCGGCGCGCGCGTCGACTCCCAGAGGCCGAAACGATTCGGAGAGCGCAGCGAACTGGGGGCCGAGGTGTAGTCACCCCCCCGGACGATGCGCTTCCGAGGAAAGTCCGTGCTGTCGCACAACGGCCCGACGGGGTTCGTATCGTTCAAGCCCGCGTAGTCGCGCAGCGTCCAGTCGAAGACCCATTCGTTGACGTTCCCCGCGAGGTTCACGATGCCGTCGAAGGTCGCTCCGTCCGGGTTGGCGTACACCGGACCCGCGCCGACGACCTCACCGCCATTGCAGCCCTCTCCGGACTCTCCGTAGGTCGCCGCGTACGCGAATCGCCACCCGACCTCCGGCCGCGGCCCGGCACAGACGGGCAGGTCGTTCACGTCGCGAATTCCGCGGTCTGCGTCGACGCACACCTCGGGCATCGGGCCCGCGAAGTCGGCGGCTCGACAGCACTGGTCGGACGGGCATTGAGCGGCCGGTGCGTTCCCCCAGGGGAATGCGTGCCGACCCTCGTCGCCGGGTGCGGGCCGCGTCGCGGTCCACTCCCACTCCGCCTCCGTCGGCAAACGCTTGCCCGCCCAGTTGCAGTAGTCACGCGCCATGCACCAGGACAGCCCCGTGACGGGCAGGTCCGGCAGGTAGGCGGCCTGCGCCGGGTCGTCCAGGTCGACGCTGTTGACGTCGGCCGGTGGATCGAGGGGTCGATTCGGGGATACGCCGGCGTTGACCGCCGCGAACGCCTTCTTCCAATTGCCACCGATGGGTTCGAGGCAGCACCCGGACCGCACGCACTCTGCGTAGGCCCGCACGGAGACCTCTTCGCGATCCATGGCGTACGCGTAGTCGAAGACGACGTGGCGGTTCGTGGCGCCGCCGGGCCGGTCGTACTCGCTCGTGCTGCCGGAGTTCTCCGGGGTCCAGAGCGCCGCGTTGTCACTGCACGTGGGGTCACGGGAATCGGGGCTGCACACCCCGATGCGCACCGGGGCCGCCCGAGCGTCGATCAGCGCGGCGCACGGGTCGTCGCCGACGAGGGTGCCGTCCACGAGACCGTCGCCGTCGTCGTCCAGCCCGTTGTTGCAGACCTCGGTGTCGGGCACGCAGATCTGACCGTCGGCCCGCTTGCCCTCGGGGCAGTCGAGCGCGGCGCAGACCGGCCCGTCGTCTCCGCCGACGCAGGACCAGCGCGTCGCGCCCCCCTGGTCGATGGCACTGCAGGCCGAGAGGCACCCGCGGAAGACCTGCTCCACGAGGGCGACGCAGTCGTCGTAGCAGGCCTCGAGCGTCACCTCGCCCTCGTCGCACACGCCGCAGGCGGCGATCGCCGTGCTGCGGGCGTCGTGGCAGTTGATGCGGCAGCCTACGGAGACACACTCGTGGCCCTCGGCGCACCCGAGCTGGTCGTTCGCGCACCGGCCATCTTCGGGGCGCAGGTCGGGACGGCCGCCGCAGCTCGCCACCAGGGCCTGGCCTACGGGGTCCGGGGCCGGAGACACATCGGCGGCCTCATCCACGACGCCGTCACAGTCGTCGTCCAGCGTATTGCACGGCTCGCCGGTGCCCTCGGGGGGCAGCCACGGCACACATTGCAGCGCGCCGGCGACGCAGACCGTGGCGCCGCGCGCACAGATGCCGAGGCGGCCCGGAAGGCCGCAGGGCTGGCAGGCCGAGGGATCGGACTCGTCGACCCGGTCGTCGCAGTCTTCGTCCTCGCCGTTGCACACCTCGACACCCGGTACACACGCCGCGGCGTCGACGGGCGGACGGGCGTCCTCGCCCTGTCCCTCCGCGTCCCCCTCCACGCCGAGGTCGGCGACCGCGGCGTCGGGGAGACTCGCCGCATCCGGGGCCGCGTCCGGCGGCACGGGGGCTGTGTCGGTCAGCACCTCCGCGTCGCGGGTCGTGGTTACGTCCGGTGCGATGTAAACATCCGAAACAACTCGCGAATCGACGAGCTGAGTGTCGAGCCGAACCTCGGCGTCGAGCAGCTCCGCGACCACAAAAGGCGTCGGGTCGTCGAGCACGAGGCTGCACCCGCTCACCAGTACGCCGAGAACAACGTCACGCCTCATGGGGGCGACACTGACGCACGCGCGCCGGGAGAGTCAACGGGCCGCGCGGCTCACCGTCGATTGACGTCGCCGCGCGTCAGGCGCGCGCCGAGGCCTGAGGCCGACCGGGGAGCGCGCCGAAGCTCCGCTCGAAGAGCGCGGCGATCGCGGCGCGTCCGTTGGGCTCGAGGAAGCGCGTGCCCGTGCCGGTGAAACGCCCGTGTCCGACGACCGGCGGCTCGCAGACCTCCCACTCCTCCCCGTTCCATCGGAACCAGGCGTCCCGCGCCTGGTCGAAGACCCAGAGCGGCTTGTTGCACTGGCGGGCGTACTCGGCGCCCCACCCTGTACCGCCGGTGACGGTCCCGTCGGCCTCGATGCGACCGATGACAAAGACCGCCTCGCCATGGTGCACCTGGTGCCACAAGCTCAACAGGAGTCGCCGGAAGTGCGGCGTCTCGGGAAACTGTCGACGCAGCGCGCGACCAATGGCCAGTAGGCTCTCCGTTCCGGCGTCGAGGGCAGCCTCGTCGAGGGCGATGAGCCCACGCGTTCGCACGGGCGCATGCCCCGCGAACGAGAAGTTGACCTCCGAGAGCCCCCAGGCCTCGGCGGCGTCTCCGAACTCCGCCTCGCTGCCCGCCGCGCCGCCGCTGTAGAGGGTGCAGTGCTCAGGTCGAAGCAGGCTCAAAGGCGCTCGCCCAGGAGCGTGTAGGCGCCCCCACGCTCCTCTCCGTAGCGCGTCACGAACAGGTACACGGTCTCACCGGCGTCGAGCGCGAGCTCGAGCTCGCTCGCGAGGTTGCCGGCGCCGTCGTCGTCGCAGCCCAGCTCGGCGTCGACGGCTGGATCGAGGCAAGCGGACCGCGCGAACATGACCGTGTCGACGCCCATGGCGAGCATGGAGGTGGCGAACCTGTAGTTGCCCGCGACCGCCGCCGTGAACGCATAGACGTCGGCGTTCCCGGTGCCGCGGTCGCAGGCCGCCTCCGTCCGGTAGGGGGTCTGGCTGTTGTCGCCCTGGACGCTCCAGCCGCCCGCCGGATTGATCGCCGCATCGAGGTCCACGACCGCCCACGCGGCCGGGCACTCGCCGAGTCGGTCGACACACGCCGGCGGGGCGGGGTCGGCCGCGCCGCCGAGGTCGAGGCAAACATCGGTCGGCGCGCAAGCGCGGACCAGGGTCGGCGGCAGGTCACATGCCTCGCCGCGAGCGATGGGGCGCGGCACCGCCACGGGGACGACGAGCGGGTCGCTCTCGGTCCCGGAGGCGGTCAGGAGTGTGACCCGCGCCGTGAGCCGTGCGTCCACCAGGAGCCCCTCGGGCAGGTCGAAGGTCTCCACGAGGTCGACGGCCTCACCCGGCTCGGCATCGGGGAAGAGACTCACGACGACGGCGAGCTCCGGCGCCCCGGGCGAGACGAACGTCACGCGCACGTCGACGACCGGGTCGGTCCCTGCGAGACCGGTTACCTGGGTCTCGCCCAGGCCGAGCCCCGCGTCCACCACCACGGAGGCGGCGTCGAGGCGAGGCGGCGTCGCGCGCTGCGCCACCAATCCGTAGGTCCCCGAGCGATTGGAGTAGCCCTCGACGACGACGTAGACCGTCTCGCCCTGCTCGAGGCGGACCGTCACCCGGCTGCCCAGATCCACCCCGCCGTCATCGTCACAGCCGAGCTGGTTCAAGGCGTCGGGGATGTCCACACACTCGCGGCGGACGTACATGAGCGTGTCGTTGATGCTGTCGGGCTGGGTCGAGAAGACCCAGTCTCCGGCCTCCGGCGCGGTGAACGCATGCAGGACCTCCGGGCCCTGAGAGGCGCGGCAGTCGGCGGCCCACAGGTCCGGAGCGCCGGTGGAGTCGCCGGCGATGCGGTACACGCCATCGACCGGGACCGCGGCGCTGAGCTCCGCACCGATCTCACCGAGGCACACGCCGGGCTCCAACGCCGTGCAGACCGGCTGGCCGTCGGGCACCGGCGAGAAGCAGTACACGCCGTCATCGCAGACGCCGAAAGCGCCGGTCGAATCGCAGGCCGAGCCTACGAGGATGGGCTCCGGCGCCTGGAGGTCTTCGGCCAGGACGGTGAAGCTCTCGCTGGCGAGCGAGGTCGAGTCAAAGACCGTGACCTCGATGGATGCCGGCACCACCGCGAACTCGAACTGACCCGCCGCCGTGAGGACGAAGCGACCCCCACCGCCCTCGAGTCTCACCGGATCGGTCGGCACGCCCGACCGGTACGGGGGCGCGTCGACCTCGACACCGGCGTCGTCGAGCACCGTGAGCGCGACCTGCGTCACGTTGTCTTCGCGATCCAGGCCTTCGATGCGCACGCCCAGGCCGCGCGTCTCCGGGTTGAAGAACGCTGCGACCGCCAGGATTTCCGGCGCCGTGCGCTCCGCGCAGACCCCGACCACATCCTGCAGACCGGCCGGCGTGCACACGAGCTCGCCGTCACAGCCACGCGGGAACCCACTGATGTCGCACGTGTCGCCGCCTGCGACCGTCTGGCCGGGCGTCGCGCGCAGCAGGACGCTCCCGCGGGCCTCTGCGTCGAAGGTGTCCACGACGAGGAAGATCGTCTCGTCCGCGCCCACGTCGAGGTCGACGCGGCTGAACTGCTGGCCGCCGAAGTCGTCCCGGCAGACGAGCTCCGAGGTGACGTCGTCACAGACGGCCCGCACGGAGAGGACCGTGTCGATGAGGCCGAGCTCGCCGGCCTCGGGGTCGAGGGCGGTCTCGAAGCGCCAGCGCCCGGCGGCGGGCACGTTGAACGGCAGCACCACCTCGGGGCCCTGGGCCGCACCGCAGCCGAGGCTCGCGTACTCACCGAGACCGTCGAGCGCGACCGTCGCGACGTAGACGCCGTCGGCGTCGAGCTGCGCCAGGTCGAAGAAGTCGCGGATGCGGTCGGCGGCGCAGGGGCCCTCGAGGGGCACGGGCGCGCCACCGGGCGCAGGCTCGCCGCCCGGGGCAGGCTGGCCGCCTGGTGCAGGCTCTCCCCCGGGAACGGGTTGCCCACCCGGCGCGGGTTCGCCGCCAGGCGCGGGTTCGCCGCCGGGCGCGGGCTCGCCGCCGGGCGCGGGCTCACCGCCGGGTGCGGGCTCACCGCCGGGCGCGGGCTCACCGCCGGGGGCGGGCTCACCGCCGGGGGCGGGCTCACCGCCGGGCGCAGGCTCACCGCCGGGCGCGGGCTCGCCGCCGGGCATGGGCTGACCGCCCGGTGCGGGCTCACCGCCGGGCGCAGGCGTACCGCCGGGCGCAGGCGTACCGCCCCCGGCGTCGGCTCCGCCGCCCCCGGACTCGCCCCCGACACATCCCCACAGACCGAGTACGGCGAGACCGACCAGGGCCGGGCGTCCCAACGAAGAATTCGTCTTCTTCATGACTCTTTGACTCCCCGCGCTCTCGCGCGAAGCGTTGCGGGCTCTCGGCCCGGCGTGCCGCGCGGTTTAGATGAGCCCTCGCGACTTGTCGAGCAAAACCGGTCCCATGGGACGCGGGTCCTTGGCAAGCGCCGCTTTCAAGCGCGTCGGTTCAGCGCCGCGCGGCGGGGCGCGCAGGCAGGACGGGCCGCGACGGCCCTTCCGGCGGAACGAGACACCGCGGGCCGTGGCCGATCAGGTCCGACCGGCCCGCGAGGCGGAGGGCCTCGCGCGTCAGAGGCCACTGCTCCTGGTTCCAGTAGAGGAGGAGCGCCTTCTGGAGCTTTTTCTCCCGAAGGCCGCGCGCCGTGTAGACCGGCGTCATCGTGAGCGGGTCGATGCCCGACCAGTACATGGCCGACGCGATCGACATCGGCGTGGGGATGAAGTCCTGCACCTGACGCGGCCGATAGCCCTGGTCCTTGAGCCACAAGGCGAGCTCGACCATGTCCTCGAGGGTGGAGCCGGGATGCCCGCTGATGAAGTACGGGATCTCGTACTGCTCCTTGCCCGCGCCATTCGACGCGCACGCGAACATGTCCTTGAAGCGCTCGTAGCTCTCGATGCCCGGCTTCTTCATCTTCTCGAGCACCCGCGGAGACACATGCTCCGGGGCCACGGAGAGATGCCCGCCAACGTGATGGCGAGCGAGCTCTTCCACGTACTGGGGGGAGAGCTCCGCGAGGTCGTAGCGTACGCCCGAGGCGATGAAGACGTGCTTCACCCCTTCTTCGGCCCGGACGCGCTGCATGACGTCGATCACGGGTCCATGGTCGGTCTGAAGGTTTTCGCAGACCCCGGGGTGCACACACGAGAGGCGCCGACACTTCGACTCGATCGCCTCGGACTTGCACTTCATCTTGTACATGTTGGCGGTCGGCCCGCCGAGGTCGGTGATCGTGCCGCGGAAATCACCCATGCGCCGCAGCGCGCGGACCTCGCGGAGCACACTCTCCGCGGACCGATTCTGGATGACGCGCCCTTCGTGCTCGGTGATGGAGCAGAAGGTGCAGCCGCCGAAGCACCCGCGCATGAGCACGATGGAGTGTTTCACCGTCTCGTAGGCCGGGATCGACTCCGTGTAGGAGGGATGCGGGACCCGATTGAACGGCAGGTCATAGAGCTCGTCCATCGCGATCGAGGTCTCGCGACCGGTGCCCGCGCCGTCCTCGAGGGGGCGCGCCGGGGGATTGAAGTAGACCCCCCGCTCACCGTGGACCTGCAGAATGGGGCGCGCGTTCCCCGGGTTCGTCTCGTGCTGGAAGAGGCGCGCCATCAGGGCGTACTTCTCCTTGGACGCCGCGTCGTCCCCGGCCACGTCCTCGTAGCTCGGGAGAACGATGGGCTTGCCGTCCGTCGTGTAGCGCGACGGGTCGGCGGAGATGCGCTTCGCCTCGTCGCGGCCGACGATGAAGCCGGTCCCCCGAATGTCGCGCAGGGCCGAGATGGGCTCGCCGTCGCGAAGGCGCCGCGCGATCTCCCACACCGGGCGCTCGCCCATGCCGAACACGAGCAGATCGGCTTTGGCGTCCAGCAGAATCGAACGGCGGACCTTGTCGCTCCAGTAGTCGTAGTGGGCGATCCGCCGCAGCGAGGCCTCGATGCCGCCGAGCACGACCGGCACGTCGGGGAACGCTTCCTTGCAACGGTTCGCGTACACCAGCGTCGCGCGGTCGGGTCGGCATCCGGTCCGACCGCCGGGCGAGTACTGGTCCTCCGCGCGGTTCTTCTTCTGCGCGGTGAGTCGATTGAGCATCGAGTCGAGGTTGCCCGCCGCGACACCAAAAAAGAGCCGCGGGCGGCCGAAGACCTTGAAGGGGTCCGCGGACTGCCAATCGGGTTGGGCGATCAGGCCGACACGGAAGCCGCGGCCCTCCAAAAAGCGTGCGATGAGCACGGGCCCGAAGGCCGGGTGGTCCACATACGCGTCGCCCGAGACGATGACGATGTCGACGGCGTCCCAGCCGCGCGCGCGCATTTCCGCGTGGGTGGTCGGCAGGAACGGGTGTGCGTATCCGCCACCGCTCACGACAGGCAGGCTCTCGCCCCGCGCTCGCCCCGAGCCGGTGCGCGCGAACCTGGAGCCCTCGACGTCTCCGACTCCCATGTGCGTCGCCTTTCGTCAGTCGCCCGAGCTTGCCCGCGTGCCGTCGCCCCGCGGCCCGAACAGCCGCAAGATGCGGTGACTCGCCCGCGCAGCGCAAGTCGGCCCCGCGACGCCGATTCTCGTCTGCCTCTTGCAACCGGGCGCCCCGATGCGGCATCTGCGGGGCTCCACCAGCCCTATTCGGGAGCCCAGAATGAGCATTCAGGTCGGCGACACTCTCCCCGCGATCCCCCTCCACGAGGGCAACCCCAAGACGACGGTCTCCCTCCCGGAGCTCTTCGCCGGCAAGAAGGGTGTCCTCTTCGCCGTGCGCGGTGCGTTCACGCCCGGCTGCTCGAAGACGCACCTGCCGGGCTACGTCGCCGACTTCGAGGCCTTGCAGCACAAGGGTATCGACGTCGTCGTGTGCGTCTCCGTGAACGACGCCTTCGTCATGGACGCCTGGGGCAAGGCCCACGGTGCGGACGGCAAGGTGCGGATGCTCGCGGACCCGGCCGGTGACTTCACGAAGGCCGTCGGGCTCGACGTGAACGCCGCGGTCCTCGGCGGCCTGCGGTCGACGCGCTACTCGATGGTGATCGAGGACGGCAAGGTCAAGTCGCTCAACGTCGAGCCTGATGGCTTCGGGCTGACCTGCAGCCTCTCGAACGCGCTGCTCGAGCAGCTCTGAGCGGACCCGTCAACGCCGGGCGATGAACTCGGCCTGCGCGAGCAGGCGCTTCGCCGCGTCCACGTGGAGCTGCTCCACGAGGCGACCCTCGAGCACACAGAGGCCCTCGCCCGCCGCGCGCGCCGCCTCGAAGGCGCGCACCACACGCAGCGCGGCGTCGACCTCGGCCACCGTGGGCGAGAAGACCGTGTGGGCCGCCGCGATGGTCGAGGGGTGCACCAGCGTCTTGCCGTCGAAGCCCAGGCGCTTCCCTTGACGCGCTTCGGCCTCGAAGACGTCAAGGGCGTCGAGGGCGAGGCACACACCGTCGAGCGCCAGTCGGTCGTGGGCCCGGGCCGCGAGGAGGACCGCGGAGAGCGCGTACTGCAACGGCCCCCGGTCCGCCTCCACGCTCACCCGCAGGTCCTTGGCGAGGTCCGAGGTCCCCATCACCAGCACGTCGACTCCGCGCTCACACGCCAGCGCCTCGGCGCGGAGCACGCCGCGGGGCGTCTCTATCATGCACCAGAGGCCGACGTCGGCCCCGAGCGCCGCGCGCGCGCCCCGCACGTCTCTAGGGTCCTCGCACTTCGGCAGCACGACCGCCGCGAGGCCTTCGCGGCCCATCAAGGCCTCGAGGTCATCGGGGCCCCACGGGGTCTCGAGGCCGTTCACGCGGACCGCGATGCACCGACCTTGACCGAGCCCCGCGTCCAGCGCTTCGCGCACCCGCTGGCGCGCGCTCACCTTCGCCTCCGGTGCGACGGCGTCCTCGAGGTCGAGGATGTAGGCGTCCGCGTCCAGCGTAGGGATCTTCGCGAGCGCTCGCGGATTGGAGCCGGGTACGTAGAGCGCGGTGCGCAGGCAGGGTGGACGCATCGCGCCAGCATAAGGCATTCGCATCGGCGGGAAACGCGGTGTTTCGTTGACGCCAGTCCAGTCGAAGGTGCATCACGCGCCCCATGTCACCCCGCACCGCGCCGCGGCCGACGGTGCCCGCCCACGAACGCCTGTTCCGGCTGTGGTTGGGCACTGGCAGTCCGCCCATCCCGCTGGACCGCTTCCTCTCCGAGCACGTGCACCCGAAGCGCATCCCGAACGAAGCCGAACGCCGGGGCCTGACCCGACGCGTCACGGACGTGATGCGCTGGGGCGTGCTGGCGACGTTGGGAGATTGGCTCCTGGAGCGCCCCGGCCGCCGGCGACTCCTCGCCCAGGGCCGCCTCGACGAGATGCTCGACCAGTTCGCCACCGCGGTCGTCGAGCCGAGCACCTTCTTTCATGTGTGGACGAACGCGCCCGCGACGACCGTCTTCGCGTGGGTCGGCGCGCTCTCCGGTGAGAGCAAGGCCCCCCAGGCCATGGCCGAGGTCATCGAGCAGATGACGGCGGCCTTGGCGACGAGCGCCCACCCGGCCGCAGCGGCCCTGCGGGTCGGCGTGCCCCCGGCGTGGGTCCCGGCGCTCCAGCGTCGCGCCGCGCTCGGGCTCGACGTCGACGCGTGGCTCGCCGCGCAGAACACGCCGCCACCGCTGTGGATTCGAGCGAATCGACCGGCCGAAGCCGACACGCTCGTCGAACGGCTCAAGGCGGAGCGCTACCGGGTCGAGCCGACCCCCGCGCGCGCCGGGAGCTTCGCCGTGAAGGGGCAGGACAGCCTCTTCGTCACGCCGCCGTTCCGCGAGGGCCTCTTCGAGATCCAGGACCTCGGCAGTCAGCTCGCGGGAGACGCGGTCGAGGCCCGGCCCGGCGAGCGCATCTGGGACGCATGCGCCGGCGCCGGCGGCAAGACGCTCCTGCTCGCGGCGGCGACCGACGGCAAGGGCGCCGTGCTTGCGACGGACACGCTCGAGTACAAGCTCGAAGCGCTGCGCAAGCGCGTTCGCCGGGCGGAGTTCAGCCACGTTCGGGTCGACCGCTGGGACGGCGGCGACCTCGACCGCCCGCACGAAGCGCGCGCCGGCTTCGACGCCGTGCTCGTGGACGCGCCCTGCACCTCGGCGGGCACCTGGCGTCGCAACCCCGACGCGCGGCTGAGATTCCATCCCGAGCGGCTCAACGAGACGCAGCGGACCCAGGCGAGCCTGCTCTCGAACGCGAGCGCGCACGTGCGCCCCGGTGGCCGCCTCGTCTACGTGACCTGCTCCTGGCTCGTTGAAGAGAACGAGGACATCGTCTCGGAGTTCCTCAGCCGGTCGCCGGACTTCGAACACGTCCGGGGGGCTCTGCTCGGACCTCCGAGCCTCGACAGCGACACCTTCTTTGTGTCGGTGCTGCGACGCCGCGCCGGTGTCGCCGCGAGTTGACCCCGAGCGCTCGGGCGTGGCAGAAACGCGCCCGTGAGCGCGGAGCCCAGATTCCTCGACGTGCTCGTCGAGCCCGACGCCGACCTGCCGGACGGTCTCCAATTGCGGTTCAAGCTCGCCGGCGACCCGCGACCCGTCGAGTCGCTCCGATACGCCCCCGAGGACGCACCGGAGACCGACTGCGCCGTCGTCGCGCGCGAACCCGGGGGCCTGCACACGACCGCCACGGCCGTCCTCGTCGAGGACTCGAGCGCGGGCCTTTCAATCCTGGTCTCGGGGGGTCGACACGGTCTCGGACTCCGCGCGCTGGATGGCTCCGGCGCCTGGTTCGAGACCCACCTGCTCTTGCGCCCCGAGGCCCTGCGGTGAATCCGCGAGACGCGCTCCTCGCCCGCGTGCACGCCCCCGACACCGAGGTCCCGACGGACCGCGCGCGCATCGTCGCCGTGGCCGACCTACCGACCCGCTTCGGGGACTTCCAGATCGCCGCGTTCCGGGACCCCCTGGACGCCACCGGCGGGGAGCACGTCGCGCTCGTGCATGGCCGGGTGGACGGTGTCGGCGAGGTCACCGTGCGTTTGCACTCGGAGTGCCTCACGGGCGACGCGTTCGGCTCGCTGCGCTGTGACTGTCGAGACCAGCTCGAGGCCGCGCTCACCCGCATCTCCGAGCAGCCGTGCGGCGTGCTCATCTACCTGCGGCAAGAGGGCCGCGGCATCGGCCTCGTCAACAAGGTCCGGGCCTACGCGCTGCAGGATGCCGGGCTCGACACGGTGGACGCGAACCTGGCCCTCGGCTTCCGCGACGACGAGCGCGACTACGCCGTCGCGGCCCGAATGCTCGCCGCCCTGGGCGTCGACCGCGTGCGTCTGATGACCAACAACCCGAAGAAAATCGACCAGTTGCGGGCGAACGGCGTCGAGGTCGTCGGCCGCCTCGAGCACACGCTGCCGCCGAACCCGCACAACCGGGCCTACCTGCTCACCAAGCAGCATCGGTCCGGGCACCTGCTGAAGCTGCGCCCGGAGCCGGGCGACCCGCCCGAATAGCCCGCGTAGCGCGCTACAGCAGCGTGCCCGAGAGCAGCAGATTCGCCAGCGTGAAGTAGATCAGTACGCCCGTCACGTCGGAGAGCGTCGCCACGAAGGGCGCCGACGCGCTCGCGGGGTCCAGGCCGAGCCGGTGCAGGACCAGCGGCAACATCGCGCCCATGGTGGCGCCCCACACGACCACACCGAAGACGCTCGCGCCCACGGCGGCGGCGATGCCCACGTAGAACTCGCCGTACTCGGTCGCCGCGTCGGGCCACAGCAGGATACGCAGGAGCCCGACCGTCGCGAGCACGCCCCCGAGCAGGGCGCTGGCCCCCAGCTCTCGCCGGAGCACCCGCCGCCAGTCTCGCAGGCGAAGATCGCCCACGGCCAGGGCGCGGGTCACGAGTGTCGAGGCCTGGGACCCCGAGTTCCCGCCGCAGCTCACGACCAGCGGCAGGAAGATGGCGAGCACGACCGCCTTGGCGATGTCTCCCTGGTAGTGTCCGAGCGCGGTGGCGGTGAGCATTTGCCCGATCATCAGCACCACGAGCCACCCCGCGCGCGCCCGGACCATCTCCCACAGGCTGACCTGGAAGTAGGGCGCGTCGAGGGCGGCCATACCGCCGAGCTTCTGGATGTCCTCGGTGGCCTCCTCTTCGACCACGTCCACGATGTCGTCGATGGTGACGATGCCCTTCATGGCGCCGTCGGCGTCGACCACGGGGATCGCCACGAGGTCGAACTGGGCGAAGACCCGCCCGACCTCCTCCTGGTCCATGTGCTCGTGCACCGTGACCAGGTCCGTGTACATGACCTCGCTGATCCGTCGGTCTCCCGCGGCCGCGAACAGCTCCCGGAAGGACACCACGCCGAGCAGTTTCTGGTGCGCGTCCAAGACGTACGTGTACGAGAGGGTCTCGACATGTTCTCGCGCTTGTTTGCGCAGGTAGCGAATCGCCTCGTCGACCGTCATGTCGGGGCGCACACGAACGAAGCGTGTGCTCATCAAGCCGCCGGCGTCGTCCTCGGCGTAGGCCAGGAGCGCCCCGACCTCTTCTCGCGTGAAGTCGTCGAGCAGCGTCATCAGGGCCGCGCGCTCGGTCTCGTCGGCGGCCTGGAGCAGGTCGACCACGTCGTCCGGCGGCAGCAAACGCAGCCAGAGCGCGCGCTGCGATTCGGGGCGCGTCCGAACGACCTCGAGCTGGTCCTCACCCCCGAGCTCGAGGAAAAACTCCTCGGCCTCGGCGCGGTCGAGCAGCTCGAAGCCGGCGTGCCGGTCGTCCGGCGAGAGCACCGGCCAGGTGTCGCGCAGGTCGTCTGCGGTGAGTTGGGCCGACTCTTCCATCGGGGCGGCGTTTAACGCCATCGTCGCGCCGGAAACAAGCGTGGAGGTACACCCGAACGTCCAAGCTCCGAGACTTGGTCTCCGGGGTGCGCGCGTGATACGAACGCGCGCGGCGGACGACGGGCCGGACCCTGGGGGCGACCCGCGAAGGAGTGTGTGTGGCGGGTTCCCTCTTCGGTCGACTGGGCCCTTGGTCGGAACGAGCGGTGACGGCGCTCATGCGTTCGATTCACGGCTCACCCTGGCTCTACCTGCTCGCCACCCTGCTGGTGACGCTCGGACTGACCTGGTCCGCCTCGACGCTCTCGCTCAAGAGCAAGCTCGAGGACCTGCTGCCGACGTCGGCCCCGAGCGTGCAGGGCATGCAGACGCTGAAAGAGCGCATCGGGAGCGCCGACAGCCTGGTCATCACGCTGATGACCGACGACTTCGACAAGGTCCGTCCGGTCCTCCCCGAGATCGGCGAGCGCCTGGCCAAACACCCCGACATGCGCGAGGTGCGGTGGCGGCAGGACCTGTCGATCATCGACCAGAACGCGCTGACGATCTTCCCGTCGTTGCCGCAGCTCGAGGAGTACTACGCCGACCTCACCGAGACCATCAAGGACGCGGTCAAGGGCGAGCTCAAGCTCTTCGACGACGACGACCCGCCCGGTCAGGCGCCCGCGCCCGGCGCGCCGTCGTCCGACGCGCCGAAGGAGCGCTACACGTGGTCCTGGGCCGAGCTGGAGCGCAACGATGCGCTCTCCCGCGCGGGGCGCCGCTTTCGGGAAGAACGCGCCCGGTTCAAGGAGTACTTCCACAACGCCACCTACACGACCATCGGCCTGCAGACCTTCCCCCGCACGCCGTCCAGCGACCTGAAGTTCGCGCGACGGATCGTCGAGGAGGTCGAGGGCACCGTACGCTCGATCGTCGAGGCGCGGCTGGGCCCCATCGGCGAGGGCAAGGTCGTCACGCGGGTCGACATCGGCGGCAGCTATCGAAGCGCCATCGAAGAGGAGAACAGCCTCCGCGGCAATCTGCTGACCTCGGTGTGGAGCTCGTTCGCGCTCCTCGCGCTCATCCTGGTGCTCGCGTTCCGGAGTGTGCGGGTCTTCTTCTGCGTGATGGTGCCGCTCCTCTGCGGCACCCTCTGGACCGCGGGGCTCGTGGGCCTGACCGTCGGTTACCTGAACATGATCACGGCCTTCATCTTCGCCGTGCTCCTGGGCCTCGGCATCGACTTCGGCATCCACTACTACGGTCGATTCCGCGAGGAGCAGGCCGCGGGCAAGAGTCCGCTGGACGCGATGATCATCACGCAGGTCTCCGCGGGCGAGGCCGTGCTCAATGCCCAGCTCACGACGACCGTCGCGTTCTTCGCCCTGGCCCTGGCCGACTTCCGCGGCTTCTCTCAGTTCGGCCTCGTCGCCGGCATGGGGCTCTTGCTCTGCCACCTCGCCGTGGTGGTCGTGATGCCCTCCGTCGCCTTCGCGTTCGAGCGCGTGAAGCCCCTGAGCCTGATGGGCTTCAAGGTCGATCGCGATGCCGAGACCGGCGAGATCGGGCGCGGCCGCTTCGCCCTCGGTGGTCGCTTCGGGTGGACGGTCTCCATCGGGCTGCTCGCGGCGATGTGCATCACGCCCGCGTTCATCGACTTCGAGTACGACTTCCGGAAGGTCAGCTCACGCCCGAAAGAGTCCTCGACCTACGAGAAGGTCCAGTACGGCACGACCACGGCGACCGCGCCCGCGGTGATCTTCGCCGACGACGAGGCCGAGGCGCGGTCCTACTACGACCAGCTCAAGGCCAAGGTGGACGCAGCGCCCAACGGCCGACACGAGCGCATCAAGGACTTCCAGTCGCTCTACGGCCTCGTGCCGACGGAGCAGGAGGCCAAGATCGAGGTCGTGCAGAAGCTCTGCCGCAAGCTCAAGCGGAAGGTCGGGCTCTTCGAAGGGGACCAGCTCGACGGCGCGAACGAGCTGCTCTCACACTGCGAGCCCCGGGTCATCGGCATCGCCGACATGCCCGACTGGGTGAAGACCCAGTTTACCGACAAGACCGGCAAAGTGGGCGAATTCATTTATGTTTCCCCGCGCGGCTCCGTGAACGACGGCGAGATCGCGCTCGCGTTCCGCGAGGAGATGCTCACGCTGAAGGGGCCCGACGGCAAGGTCCCGCAGATCTCCGGGAAGCCGATGGTCTGGGCTGAGGTGCTGCTGCAGATGAAGACGGACGGCCAGCTCATCACCGTGGCCGCGCTCATCGCCGTGCTGCTCGTGCTCTGGTTCTTCGAGCGCGCGTGGCGGCCGGTGCTGCTCGTGCTGCTCCCGCTGTTCACGGCGTTCGGTCTCACGATGCTCGTGATGACGCTCCTGGGCATGAAGCTGAACTTCTTCAACATGCTCGCGGCCCCCACGCTCATCGGGCTCGGTGTGGACGGCGGCACGCACCTGTACCACCGGTATCGCGAGCTCGGCCCGGGCTCGATCCCGTACATCCTGAAGAACACCGGGTGGAACTCGTTCCTGGTCGCGCTGACCGCGAGCATGGGCTACCTGAGCCTCCTGAACTCGAACCACATGGGCCTCGAGTCCCTCGGCACGCTCACGCTCGTGGCGATCGCGTCGAACCTGTTCACGACCTTCGTGCTGCTGCCGGCGCTGCTCCAGTGGAGCGAGGACCGCGCGACGCGTAAGGCGGCCGCCGCCTCGACCTGAGCGCGGCGACGAGGCTCAGGGCGCCGCGACGAGGCTCAGGGCGCGACGAGCTTCACCACGCGCCCGCCGCTGTGGTCGCACAGCCACAGGTCGCCGCCGGGGTCGCGACCGAAACACGACGGACGCAGCTCGAAGCGACCGAGCGTGGTCACGGACGACGCGCGCTCCGTCACCTTCGCGGGCAGCTCGACGGCCCAGAGGCGACCGGTCGTGTAATCCCCGAAGACCCACCGTCCGCGAAGCCCCGGCACGGCGGTGCCGAGCGCGACGTGGCCCCCGGTGATCGACGTGCCCTCCGCGCGGCCGTAGGTCCAGAGCGGGTCCAGCAGACCGTCGGTCGCGCAGCCCGACGAGGGCGAGAAGCACGCTGCGCCCTCGCGCACTTTCCACCCCAGGTTCGCCCCGGGCGGCACGAACGTCACCTCTTCCCAGGTGTTCTGGCCCACGTCCGCGGCGACGAGGCGACCTTGCGGGTCGAAGCTGTAGCGCCACGGGTTCCGGAGGCCCAGCGCGTAGATCTCGGGCAGCACGTCGGCGCGCCCGATGAACGGATTGTCCTTCGGGGCGGACCACTTCGGCGCGTCGCGTACGTCGAGCCGGAGCATCTTGCCGAGGGCCGAGCGCGGATTCTGCCCGTGACCCTTCGGATCGTTCGCGGCGCCGCCGTCCCCCAGGCCCACGTACAGCATGCCGTCCGGCCCGAAGGCGAGGCCGCCGCCGTTGTGGTTGGCCCACGGCTGGTCGACCTCGTACACGATGCCTACGGACTGCGCCGCGCCGCCCGCGCCGCCCGTCACCTGCCACACCCGAACGCGCGTGCGGAGTACGTCCTTGCCCTCGGAGGCCACGTCCTCCGTGGAGTTCGTGAACAGCCGCCCGTTCTCGGCGAAGCGTGGATCGAAGGCGAGGCCGAGCAGGCCCGTCTCCCAGCCCTCGTCGCTGACCTCGAGGTCGAGCAAG
The DNA here is from genome assembly GCA_049318805.1 of Bradymonadia bacterium. GTDB lineage: Bacteria > Myxococcota_A > Bradymonadia > UBA7976 > UBA1532 > CANLBD01. The sequence goes on along the minus strand of JBMOFP010000041.1, from coordinate 14,122 downwards.
GGCGCCCGCGCGCCCGTGCGCACATTGAGCCACGTCGCCTTGCCGGGCTGTTCCACGACCGCGAGCCAGTCGGGCGCCCCGGGGGCGAACCGGAGGTCCACCGGACGCTCGTAGCCGCCCGCGACGGTCTCCAGCGCGACCTCGACCCGTGGGCGGCCCGCGTCGGCGCCGTCGAACTTGCCGCGCTGTCGCTCTCCGGCACGCGCCTCGGACGGCGCCGAGGGGAAGACCAACACAGCCGACGCGAGGGCCGCCGCCAGCGCGCCGCCGGCCAGCAGATAGGGGCGAACTGAACCGTCGAGCCGTGACATGGCGTGCCTCAGAGACAGTGAATGAGAAAGCGGAACTCGGAGCACGCGGTCGAGATGTCCGCGCCCGCGTCGTACGGACGATTGCCGCCGCCGCAGAACTCGAAGCGATCGTGCCAGGAGGTGCCGGGCTCCAGGTCCAAGAACCCGCCGCCGTAGGAGAGCCACACGTCGACGGGGTAGTCGACGCTGCGGTTGTTCCACGTCAGCGACACGCGCTGCCCGCGCGGCACGTCGATGGACATCGGCCGCACCTGCATGTTGCAGAAGTTGTCGACGAAGATGTCGATGCCCGACTCGACGAGCGGCGGTGGCTCGGTCGGGGGTGCCGTGGGCGGGTCCGTGGGCGGCGCCGTCGGAGGGTCCGTGGGCGCGGCCGTGGGTGGTTCCGTCGGCGGGGCCACGTCGGGCAGCGGCGGCGCACCGTCCGTCGCAGCTGCGGCGTCCAGCTCGACGGCGTCCGGCTCGAAGACGTCGACCTCGTCCTCCGCGTCCGGCTCGAAGGCGTCGACCGCGTCCTCCGCGTCCGGCTCGAAGGCGTCGACCTCGTCCTCCGCGTCCGGCAGGTCCGCAATCGCGTCGACGCCCTCGCCCTCGTCGGTGGCCCCCAGGCGCGCGTCTTCCAACTCCGAGGCCGCATCCCGGCCCGTCGGCACACCGCGGACCTCTCTCGCCCCTTGAGAAGCGTCGCTGCACGCCCACACCCCGGCGCAGGAGAGCGCGACCACGCCGAAGACCACGTCTCGCGAACCGAACATGGGCCGCATCATACTGGAATCCCCTGCCGCTGGCCCGACCGCCGGGATGGCGATACCGTGGCCGTATGAGACTCCGCTCGACCGCCCTGCTCCTTGGCCTCGCCGCATGCGACGAGTCCGCCTCCACGCCCCTCGAGTGGATCGACGCCGTCGTCCCCACGAACGACGCGACGCCGCTCCCGCTGGACACCTCGGTCACCCCGGACGGAGCACCGACGCCGCTCCTCGACCTGGGGGGGCCCCAGGATGCGCGCACGGACGCCGCCGACGCCGCGACGCCGCCGCCCGACGCCGCGGCGCCCGTTTTCCCGCTCGAGTACCCGGTCCCCGAGACGTGCTGGGACGACCTCGCGCCCGGCACGGCCGTCATTTTCGCCGAGGGTTTCGACGCCTTTGCCGAGGGCATCTCGTTCGGACCGAACGGCGGCCTGTATGTGAGTGTACCGGGCGAGAACAGCGTCGTTCGGGTGATGCCCGACGGTACGCACATACCCTTCGCCGAAGTGCCCGACGCCCTCGGCATGGCGCCGCTGCTCGATGGTCGCCTGGTCGTCGCTCAGATCGGGGCGTCGATCGTGCCGGAGGACATCGACGGCGGCGTGTGGATCGTCGATGCCGCCGGACTCACGACCTCCATCGCCACGGGCATCGCGAGCCCGAACTTCGTCGTCGTGCTGCCCAACGGCGACCTGCTCGTCTCCGACGACTTCGACACCCGCATCTGGCGCGTCACGCTCGAGGGCGAGGTGAGCGTGGCCATCCCGGACTTCCCGAGCCCGAACGGTATGGCGCTCGACCCGTTGAAGCAGCGTCTGTACGTCGTCTCGACTTTCTCTCCCAACGGCGACGTCGCGGCCTACGACCTGGGCCCCGACGCCCTGCCCGTCGTCGAGTCTCGCCGCACGCTGCACCAGCTCGGCCCGGGCCGGACCCTCGACGGCCTCGCCGTGGACCAATACGACCAGCTCTACGTGGCCGCGAACCTGCGCGGGCAGATTCTTCGCCTGAAGAGCGACGGCACCGGCATGCCCATCGTCGTCGCCGACGACCTGATCACCCCGGCGAGCCTGGCCTTCGGTCGCGCGCCCGACTTCGACCCGTGCTCCCTCTACGTCACCGAGCTGCGCGGCACACGCCTCTGGCGCATCGCCGTAGGGGCCGAGGGCGCATCAGTGCCCTGACCGACGGTCCTTTGTGACCGATCGACCTCGTCGTGATCACGAATCGTTTGCGTAAGGAACGCAGCGCTCTCGCGTCTATTCGCTCGATGGACCGAGGAGCGCTCGTGCAGCGAACGAACCGACCCAACCCCGTGAACTTCGAGCGATTCCTCTGGGACGTGCTCGACGCGAACAGCGAGGGGGCCCTGGACACGAACGACCTCGACATCTTCGACCTCGTCACCGCGATGTACGGCATGGGTTACGCGAACAATCCGATTCCGTGGGGCGCCGACGGCACGTGTTGGGAGCACCAGACCGCGAACGGAAACAACTGTCTGCCCGCATCCGCGTCTGCAAGCGTTCCACCGGGTCCGATCGCGGCCGCAGGTACACGCGACGGATACAATGCCCGCGACTTCGAGGAGGCCATCCCGGGATCGCAATTCGACGAGATGCTGCTGAACTGCGTACACGGAGCACCAGACTGATGCGAGACCTGAATCGAATCGTCGTTCGGGCCGTCCTCTGCGTCGGACCGCTTGCTGCCTGCCAGTCGGACCCGCCTGAGGCGGCGGTCCCGCCTCCGATCGACGCGAGCACCTCCGTCTCCGCAGACACGGGCATCGCGGAACTTGGCGTTGTGGAACTCGGTGTCGCCGACGCGGCGCGGCCCCCAGTAGACCAAGGTCAAGCCGACGTCGACGTGGGGTACTGTCCACCCCTCAATAGTGAAGACGAGTGCTGGATGGGCAGTAACCCCCGTTGCGGGCGCGAAGAAGAACTGAACTGCCTCATGGACGCCGAAGACGGCGCGATCTGGTCGAAGAGCAACTGCGGGGTCGACTACCCCGGTGCGGACCCGTGCTACCAATGTGTCATCGAGCGCTGCTGTCGCTGGTCACAGTGTGCCTCGGCTGGAGCCAAGGGAGCTCGATTCGGTGCCGCTTCTGGTGAGGACCTTTGGGACCGCTGGCCGGAGTACATCGTGCCCCCTGCACTCGACCCCGGTCTCGACTGGTGGCGGTACAGTTGGCCCCACAGCATTCATGTCGCGTGCGTCCGCAACTGCATCGAGGGACCCCCCACGGACGCAGCCATCAGCTCGTCCGCAACAGAGCGCTTGACAGCCTGCGTCGAGGCCTGCGTCGACCTCGTGGTCCCTGACTGCGACAACGACCCCGATCCCGCGCGTCACCGCTACTACTACCCCTACCGGCGCTTCGCCGAGGAGTTCATGGCCTGCCTCTTCACCGGCCCCGAGGGCAACGCCACCCTCAACCACCCCAACGACCTGCCCTACCCGCTCTATCTCGGTGAGACCTACGTCCCCCGCTTCGCCGATACGAGCTGCGCCGCCGTCTGCTTCGGCGCCGAGCCCTGAATGCGTGTGCCCCAGTATCGACCAGCGGTCGCCCACCCGCCCGTGGGCTCAGTCGCGGGCACACACGACGACGACAACGCCGTCGACTTCGCCTCGGCCATCCCGGTCTGCAAGGAGCGCCCGACTGATGCGAGCCCTGAATCGACTCGTCGTTTGGGCAGTCCTCTGCGTCGGACTGCTCGCTGCCTGCCAGTCGGACCCGCCTGAGGCGGCGGTCCCGCCTCCGGTCGACGCGACCGTCTCCGTCTCCGCAGACACGGGCATCGCGGAACTTGGCGTTCCGGAAATCGGTGTCGCCGACGCCGCGCTACCTCGTACGGACCTTGATCCAGCCGACACGGACACCGGCTACTGCCCACCCGTCCAAGCAGCAGAAGAGGGCGTACCTGGAAAGGACTGGTCACTCGAGTCTCAACCGGTTCTCGACTGCCTCATGGACGCCGAGGACGGCGCGGTCTTGTCCAAGCGAAACTGTCGAGTCGACTACCCAGGCGCCGATCCGTGCTACCAGTGTGTCATCGAGCGCTGCTGCCGTTGGTCGCAGTGTGCCTCGGCTGGGGCCAAAAACGCTCGATTCTACGCCTCTCCTGGCGAGGACCTGTGGGATCGTTGGCCGGAGTACATCGTGCCCCCTGCGCTCCCCGGACTCGACGAGTGGCGGTACAGTTGGCCCCACAGTGTCCACGTCGCCTGCGTACGCGATTGCATCGAGGGTCCGCCCGCGGACGCAGCCAACAACGCCAATGCTGCAGAGCGGTTGACCGCCTGCGTCGAAGCCTGCGTCGACCTCGTAGTGCCCGACTGCGACAACGACCCCGACCCCAGGTTTCACCGCTACGCCTACCCCTATCGGAAAGTCTCCGAGGAGTTCATGGCCTGCCTCTTCACCGGCCCCGAGGGCAACGCCACCCTCAACCACCCCAACGACCTGCCCTACCCGCTCTATCTCGGTGAGACCTACGTCCCCCGCTTCGCCGATACGAGCTGCGCCGCCGTCTGCTTCGGCGCCGAGCCGTAGACAATCCGCTTCGCTCGTCGCCTCGCCCCCGCCCGACCTACGGTGCGGGGCCCAGCACCGGGTCGCACTCGCCCCCCGGCAGCCCGTCAGCGTCGGCCTGAAGTGTCCAGAACGTCTCCGGCTGGCTCTCCGGACCCGCGAAAGGATCGAAGACCACCCCCTCGGGATCCTCGACCTGAAAGTGGATGTGTGGCGCCGACGAGATGCCGCTCGACCCCACCAGCCCGAGCGCCTCACCACACGCGACGCGGTCTCCAACACCCACGGCCACCGAGTCCTTCTTCAGGTGGTAGTAGAGGGTCGTCCACCCGTTCGCGTGGCGTAGACGCACGAAGTTTGCCTCGATGGGGTTTCCGTCGCAGGTCACGTCCACCGACTCGACCTGGGCGTGGCACCGATCGTAGTGACCGTCCTCCGCTTCCGCGACGACTCCGCCCGCGGCAGCCACGACCCGGGCCGAGCCGGCGTCCATGCGCGCAAAACCTCCGGCGAGCATGAAGTCGCTCCCGCTGTGTCCGTCGTAGCAAAAGGGAAAACCCTGACCGCTCGCGTCCATGCAACGCCAGCGTTCGCCCGGGTGGTCCTCGGGGTCGTGGTCTACGCCAAAGACGGGCCGTTCACTCATGTGCGTCCGGTCCTCGTCGTGAATGGGGAACCCGAACCGGGGCGGGGCGCTCGCCAACGCCTCGGGTGACAGCGCGTCCGGCGGCGGAGGCGCGGCGTCCGGCGGAGGCGGGGTGGCATCGGGGCGTCCAACCGACACGTCGAACTCGGGCGGCGCGGTGTCCTCGGCGGGCGGGCGGTCCGCATCCGCCTCGGTCCGGGCCGCGTCCGCGACCTGGGTCGCCCCGGCATCGTCCTCGCCGCACCCGGAGCCGAGGACAGAGACGAAAGCCACCCAGCCCAGCGGCGCTACAAGAAGTCCTGAGGATCCACGTCCACGTGCCACCGCAGGTCTCCTGTCACGTTCGGCGCCTCATCGTCGAGCGCATCGAGCACCCGGCGCAAGGGCTCCCGACGCGCCGCCGTGAGCAGCAGCGACCAACGCGTCCGCCCGCGCAGCCGCACCAGAGGCGACGGCGCGGGTCCCCGCAGCACCACATCCGCCCGCGCCCCGATGGCCCGCTCCAGCGTCGCCGCGACCTCGCGGACCACCCGCTCCACCTCGTCGGCGCGTGTGCCGTCCACCCGGACCGCCGCCGCGTGACCGCACGGGGGATAGCCCATCACGCGCCGCAGCTCGAGGTCGTGCGCGCAGAACGCCGCATGGTCGTGGTGCGCCGCCGCGGCCAGGCACGGATGCTCCGGGTTCCGCGTCTGAATCAGCACCCGGCCCGGCCGCGCCCCGCGCCCCGCGCGTCCCGCCACCTGCGCCAGGAGCTGAAACGTGCGCTCCGCCGCCCGAAAGTCCGGGAACGCGAGCCCAGCGTCCGCAGCGACGACCCCGACGAGCGTCACGCGCGGGAAGTCGTGCCCCTTCGTGACCATCTGCGTGCCCACGAGGATGTCGATCTGCCCCTCGCGCATGGCCCGCAGCACAGTCTCCAAGCCCCGACCGACCGCCGTGTCCCGGTCGAGCCGCGCGATGCGCGCCGCGGGCAGCAGGCTCTGCAGCGCCTCTTCGACCTTCTCGGTGCCCGCGCCCAGGAGCGTGAGACCGGGACGCTCACAGGCCGGGCAGGTGCCCGGCAGACCCCGCACCGCGTCGCAGTAGTGGCACCGCAACAGGCGCGGACCGCTGTGCCAGGTGAAGGCGACGGCGCAGTGGTCACACTCCAGCGAGTGCCCGCAGAGCTTGCACTGCACGAAGCTGCTGTGACCGCGTCGATTGAGAAAAAGGATGCTCTGCTCGCCGCGCCCGAGGTTCTCGGCGAGGGCGTTGCGCAACGGCACCGAAAGGAACGGCGCCTGGTCGCGGGGCGTCCGTTCCGTGCGCAAATCGACCAGCGTCACCTCGGGGAGCCGCCCGCCCGTAGGTCGCTCGGCGAGCACCAGTCGATCGAGCTTGCCTTGCATCGCGTTCCAGGTGCTCTCGAGCGACGGTGTCGCCGAGCCGAGCACCACCGCCGCGCCCTCGAGATGGCCGCGTACGAGCGCCATGTCCCGCGCCTGGTACCGGACCCCGTCGGCCTGTTTGAACGAGGGGTCGTGCTCCTCGTCCACCACGATGACCCCGAGGTTGCGCACCGGCGCGAAGAGACCGCTGCGAGCGCCGATGGCCACCCGCACGTCCCCCCGCCTCAGTCGGCGCCACTGGTCGAAGCGGGCCCCATCGGACAGGCCGCTGTGCAGCACGGCGATCGCATCCCCCAATCGCGCCCGGAAGCGCCGCACGAGCTGCGGTGTGAGCGCGATCTCTGGCACGAGCACGAGCGCGCCCTGTCCCCGCGCGAGCACACCCTCGATGATGTGCAGGTAGACCTCGGTCTTGCCGCTGCCCGTGATGCCGTGCAGCAGGATGCCGCGGTAGCCCTTCGCGTCCAGCACGGCGCGCACGGCCCGACGCTGGGCCGCGTTGAGTGTGGGTGGGGTGTCTCGCGGCACCGCCTCGCCGAAGAACGGATCGCGAATCACCTCCACGTGGCTCTCCACCACGCTGCCGTCCGCAACGAGCTCCCGAATCCACGCGGTCGCCTGGGGGAACTCGGCGCGCGCCTCCCGCACCGGCACAGGTCCTCGACCGACCAGCCACTGCAGAAGGGCGTCTCGTTTGCGGAGCTTGCCCCCGGGGAGCGAAGCCGGGGCGAGGGCCTGTACACAGCGCTCGGTCTTCACCGCGACCTTCGGCGCTTCCGTCGTCACCGAACGTTCGATCCATCCTTGTCGTACCAGGCGCCGAAGCACCGAAGGGCTCGTCGCGGGCGCGAGCGCGTCGAGCCGGAGCGGACCGCCGCGCAGCCCCGTCAGCCGCGCGACGTCCTCGGGTTCGAGGGCGCCGGCGTCGAGGGCCGCTTTCCCGGCCGCGGTCAGCGTCGCCCACTGGGTCGACTGTTCGTTGGTGCCGACGGGGTGGGCCCCGCGAAAGACCTCACCCGGCCCAGCCCGGTAGTACCGGGCGAGCCAGAGGAGGAACTCGACCATACGAGGCTCGAAGGTCGTCTCGTCGGTGTCGAGGCGCGCTTCGATGTTGGACAGGCGCACGCCCGCGGGCGGGGGCGTGCCGGGCCCGACCACGTACCCGACCACGAGTCGGGGGCCGAACCGCACGCGGACCCGGGTCCCAGCGGGCACGGTCTCGCCGAACTCCGGCGGACAGCGATAGGTCCACGTGCGTCGAGTCGCGTTCGGGACCGCGACCTCGACGAGCCGCTCCGGGTGAGATGCCTCGGCGCTCACGGGGCCTTCGGGTCGAACGCGACCGGCAGGCCGGCCTCCCAGGTTGAAGTCCACCGCCCTTCGCGTACGACACGGCCAAAACGAGGGAAACGCGGGCGTTTGTCGGACGCTTCTCCGGCCTCGCCCTCGATCCACGCCCACAGCTCGAGTTCTATGAGGAATCTCCCTGATACAGTGACGATTCGGCGCGGCAAGCGCGAGTCGTGGTCGAACGCCACGAGGGGCCCCGGGGGCTCTCCGCTGGACTGACCGACGACGTCGACGACATCCTCGCCGACCAGCGTCAGACGACGACGGGCAGTGTCGAGTCGCAGGTCGGCCAGGAGAGCGCCCGGGTCGGCGTCGGCGAAGAGGCGCGAGAAAACGAGCTGCTCCAGCGCATCGGGCATGAGCCGAGGGTCGCCGGTCGGGCCGTCGCGTCGCGTCCAGCGTGCCGTCGCGCCCGTCGCGGCCCGCGCCTCGAAGGACACCGAGCGGGTCCCTCGGTCGAAAACCCAGCGCGCGCCGTAGCTGAGTGCGTCTTCCACGCCGGACCCGGTGCGGACTCGACCGTTGAGCGGCACGTGGAAGGCCTGCACGTCGCCCAGGGCCTGTCGCGCGGACCGCACGATCCACCGTGTGGGCAGCAGCCAGGCGCCCGCGCGTGGGCTCGCGACGAGCGTGGAGGCGCCCGCGAACCCGGCCCAGAGAAATGCACGCCTCGTCATCGGGGATTGCATGGCCGGTTTCTCTACGCATTGTCAATCCGGCCCTGAAACCACACCGATGCGTTGCGAATCTAATATTGTGTGACTACACTCCCATCACCCCATACGAGGTTGATTTACATGTTCAGAGTCGTACTCCCGCTCGAAGCGTTGGCCGACGAGGCCGTGGCCCGTGCCTACGCGCGGCTGCTTCTCGCGCTGGGTGGCCACGCATCGACGGCCGACGCATCGCGGAGCGTCGTGCGTTCCGAGGCCGTGAGCGCCTACGTGGCACCCGCCACGTCGACCCCGGCCGCGGCCCCGGCCGCGCCTGTGGCGCAGTCGCCGGCGCCGGCGCCGGCACCGACGTCGCAGCCCGCCGCCGGCTGGGCGAGCTTCGAAGCCGCGCTGCCCGAGCGTTCGCGCCGCTTCCTCAATCTGCTGCGCGCTCAGGGGCAGATCACACTGAGCGAGGCGATGCGGGCGCTGGGACTCACGGAGCCGAAGGCGATGGGCGGCATCACCGGCTCCATCGGTCGCTGGGCACCTGCCAAGGGACTTCCCGTACCCTTCGCCGCCTTCGATCGAAACGGTGAGCGTGCCTGGCGATGGATCGGTGGCCTGGTCGGCGAGGCCCCTGCGGCCTCGAAGCCCAGCGCGGTCGTTCACGCGCCGGCAGAGACCCCCGCGAAGGCGGCCGAGAGCACCGTCAGCACCGTGAGCACCGTCAGCGCGCCCGCCCCGGCCCCCGAGCGTGTACGGGGCAAGCCCGGCCGCCCTCGGCGTAATCCGCTCCCGGACGCGACGCCCACGCCGCCTCCGGTCATCGTCGTCCCTCGAACCACGACCCGTCCCGCGGTCGTGCCGCCGCCGCCGCCGGGCCCGATTCGGATCGTGCCGCGACCCGCGCCTCCTGTGGCCGCGCAGGTCCCCGCGCCCGCGCCCGCGCCCGCGGCCACGGTGCCGACCACGCCCGTTCAGCGTGCGAAGCCCGGGCCGAAGCCCGGTCTGAAGGCAGCCCGCGCGGCCGCCGCTCGGGCCGAGGCCGAAGTCAGCGCCGCGGTCGAGAAGCCCGCGGAGAAGCCCGCCGACCCGGCGCGCTCCGCGCTCGGTCCCGACGAGCTCGCGCGCCTCGAGTCCACCTTCTCGCGCTTGTCGGACACGCCCCGTCGTTTCATGGAGCTCCTTCGGCAGCGCGGTGAGGTCACGATGGGTCAGGCGCTCGAGGCGTTCAACCTCGGCCGCCCCATCGCCATGGGCGCTGTCATCGAGCCCATTCAGCGCATCACTCGGGAGAGCGGTATCCCGGTTCCCTTCCACACCTACTACTCGGCCTCGGGCGAGAAGGTGTGGGTGTGGCCGTCCTCGCCGCCGCCCCCCGAGGGCGTTCGGCGTCGCAAGCCCTGACACGCGCTCCGCGCGGCGTCAGATGTCGAGGTCGTCGGCCTGCGCTTCCCGAGCGCGGGTCGTGACGAACTCGTACCGCGCCTGGGCATCTCGGCCCATGAGCTCGGTGATCACGGTCTCGGTCACGAGGCGCTCGTCGTCTGCGATGCGCACCTTGTAGAGGCGCCGGTGGTCCGGGTCGAGCGTCGTCTTGTAGAGGGTCGCGGCGGGCATCTCACCGAGACCCTTGAAGCGCGTGACCTCGGGCTTGCCCTTCTTCGCGCTCCGCTTGAGGATCCGATTGCGCTGGGCGTCGTCCTGCGCCCAGAAGGTCTCCTTGCCCAGGTCGATGCGGTACAGCGGCGGGCGCGCGATGTAGACATGCCCCGCGTCGATCAGCGGCCGCAGGTACCGGTAGAAGAAGGTCAGGAGCAGCGTGGCGATGTGATTGCCGTCGCTGTCGGCGTCCATGAGGAGGATCACCTTGTGGTATCGCAGGCGCTCGACGTCGAAGTCCTTGCCGAGCCCGCACCCGAGACACTGCACCACGGCGCTCAGCTCTACGTTCGCAAGCACCTTGCGGTCGTTCGCCTGCTCCGTATTCAGGACCTTGCCCCGCAGCGGCAGGATGGCCTGAGTCTCGCGGTCGCGCCCCTGCTTCGCCGAACCACCGGCGCTGTCGCCCTCGACCAGGAAGAGCTCGCACTCCCGCGGGTCGGTGCTCGAACAGTCCGCGAGCTTGCCCGGCAGATTCAGTCGATGGCTCACCGGCGACTTCCGGCGGACCTCGGCCACGGCCGCGCGACTCGCCTGCCGCGCCCGCGCCGCTTGGATGATGCGTGTGACGATCGCCTGGGCCTGCGTCTTCTGCCCGTGCAGCCAGGTTTCCAACGCCGGCTTCACCGCGCCCGCGATGAACGCACGCACCTCGGGGTTGTTCAGCTTGTCCTTCGTTTGCCCCTGGAACTGGGGCTCGCCGATGAAGATGTTCAGCGCGGCCGTCAGCCCTTCGCGGATGTCTTCGGGCGTGACACTCACACCACGCGGCACGAGCTCGTGCGCATCGATGTAGTCCCGGAGGGCCCGTTGAATCGCGTCGCGCAGGCCGCCCTCGTGGGTGCCGCCGTCCGCCGTCGGGATTCCGTTCACGAAGCTGTGCACGACCACGTCCGTGGACTCGGTCCACGACAGCGCGAGCTCCACCCGGCCCTGGGCGTCGTCGTTGCGCTCGAGGCTGAAGACCTCGGGTGTGATCGGGCGTCGATCCCGCGCACGGAGCAGGTCTTCCAGGTACTCGACGACGCCGCCCTCGTGTTTGAACTCGCGCCGCCGTCGGTCGGCGTCCGTGGCCGTCTCGTCCGTGAAGACGATGCGCAGCCCCTTGTGCAGGTAGGTCTTGACCTCGAGACGGCGCGCGATCAGCTCGGCGTCGAACTCGATCTCCCCGAAGATCTGCTCGTCGGGCTCGAAATAGATGCGTGTGCCGGTGCCACGCGCCGCGTCGATGTCCTGGACCGGGCCCGTAGGCTTGCCGCGCTTGTAGGTCTGCTCCCAGGTGCGCCCGTCGCGTTTGATGCGCGCGACGAGTTTCTTGCTCAACGCGTTCACGACGCTCGAGCCCACCCCGTGCAGACCACCCGCGGTCTTGTAGCTCTTGTCGTCGAACTTACCGCCCGCGTGCAGCGTCGTCAGGACGACCTCGAGGGTGCTCCGCCCCAGCCTGTCGCGGGGGTGCCGCTCCACCGGAATCCCGCGGCCGTTGTCGTCGACCGTGACCGCGCGGCCGCCCTCGTGCAGGTTCACCTGGATGGTCGTGGCGTGCCCGTTGATGGCCTCGTCGACTGCGTTGTCGACCACCTCCCACACGAGATGGTGGAGCCCCTCCTTGCCGACCCCACCGATGTACATGCCCGGCCGCTTGCGCACCGGCTCGAGGCCCTCGAGGATCGTGATCTCGTTGGCGCCGTAGCTCATGGCTCCCCCTCGTCGCCGATGTTGCCGGGCGTCGGCACCTCTTCTTCACCCTCGGGCGGCACCAGCACCTCCACGGGCCATTCGAACTTCGTGAGCCGCCCCCGTTTGAGCACGCAGATGCCCTTCCCACCGCGGGACGCGGGCTTGTAGCTCGTCTCGCGCACGATCATCTCGGCGCCGCGGTTCGTCCACACCTTGAGACCTTCACGCTTGCGGGTGCTCAACTGGAAGCCGAGGACCCGGTCGAGGGTCTCGAGCTTGATGGCGTTGACCCCCTTCGCCGCGTTGGCCCGCGGCGGGATCTCGGACACGGCGAAGATCAGCACGTGGGCGTCCTCGGTGGCCAGTGTCACCATCTCGTCGCCCGCGCACGTGAAGACCGCGATCGCCGTGTCGTCGTCGGCCAGGCTCACGAAGCGTCGACCGGTGCGGGTGCTCGTCTCCTTGTGCGACGCCAGCGGGAAGCGCACGGCCTTGCCCTGGCGGGTGATGCACACCGCGAAAGGCGGCCGCGGGTCCTCCTCCGTGAGGGTGGCCAGGTCCACCTCGGCCGGGGCTGGATGAAGGCGCGGATCACTGCAGGTCACGCCGACGATGCGCTCACCGTCACCGAAGGTGAACAAGGTCTGGACCGGGTCGCCGTAGCCCGTGGTCGCCGGGATCGCGTCGACCCGCATGACGTACGCGGTCCCCTTCTGCGTATAGAAGGCGACCGTATTCTTGGTATCCGTGCGGATGACCCAGCCGACCTCGTCCCCCTCGGGCACCCGAATGGCGCTCACGTCGCTGAAACCCTTCTGGCGTTTCACGCGACCCTGCCGAGAGACGATGACCCAGGTGTTCTCGCGCACGATGTACGCCTCGGGGTCGAAGCTCACCTCGACGGGCGGCCCCACCAGAGCACTGCGCCGCGCATCCCCGTAGCTGTCGGCGAGTTCGAGCAGCTCGGCCCGCACCACGCCCCACCGCCCGGCCTCACTCTCGAGCAACGCACCGATCCGATCGGCCTCGGCGCGTTTCACCGCGAGCTCCTCCTGGATCACCAGGATCTCGAGGCGCGCGAGGCGATACAGCTTGAGCTCGAGGATCGCCTCGACCTGGAGTTCCGAGAGCCCGAACCGCGCCTGCATCTTCTCGGCGGCGTCGGCCTTGCCATCACTCTTGCGGATGATGCGGATCGTCTCGTCGACCGCATCGAAGACGATCGCGAGGCCCTCGAGGATGTGGATGCGCTCGCGCAGCTTCTGAAGCTGGTGCGAGAGCCGCCGCGTCACGACCTCGAAACGGAAGTCGAGGAAGTGCCGCAGCATCTCGTGCAGCGAGACCCGGCGCGGCTGAAGCACCTGCAGCTCGGGGTCGGGCACGAGGCACGTCATGTTCACGTGGAAGTTCTGCTGCAGTGGCGTGTGCTTGTAGAGGTACGCCATCGCGACCTCCGGCTCCTCGCCGCGCTTCAGCTCCATGACGACGCGAACGTCGTCGGTGCTCTCGTCGCGGATGTCCACGATCTGGGGCACCTTCTTCGCCTCGATGAGGTGGCCGATCTTCTCGATCAGCGCGCTCTTCTCGATGGCGTAGGGGATGCTCGTCACGACGATGCAACGCTTCCGCTGGACGACCTCGGTCGTGTACTGGCCGCGCAGCTTCACGGTGCCGTGACCCGTGGCGTAGATGTTCGCGAGCTCCTCGGCGGTGTTCAGGATCTCGCCGCCCGTCGGGAAGTCGGGGGCGAGCACGTACTCGGAGAGCCGCGCCGGGTCGAGGGCGGGGTCGTCGATCAACGCGACCAGCGCCTGCACCACCTCGCGCAGGTTGTGGGGCGGGATGTTCGTGGCGAGCCCGACGGCGATGCCCGTGGTGCCGTTCACCAGCAGGTTCGGGAACTGCGCCGGCAGGACGGTCGGCTCGGCGTGCTGCCCGTCGTAGTTCGGGCGGAACTCGACGGTGTCTTGCTTCAGCTCCGAGAGCAGCTCACCGGCCAGCGACAGGAGCTTGGCCTCGGTGTAACGCATCGCCGCGGGCGCGTCGCCGTCGAGCGAGCCGAAGTTGCCGTGTCCGTCGATGAGCGGGTAGCGCAGGCTGAAGGACTGGGCGAGGCGCACCATGGCGTCG
>JBMOFP010000040.1:0-36851 GCA_049318805.1 Bradymonadia bacterium | reverse complement strand
CACCGCCCGCGCGCTCGAGCGGCTCGAGGTCGCGCCCACGACGCTCGACCTCGCCGTCGGTGAGGACGCCCCGCTCGAGGCCACGGCCTTCTACCGCGACGGCACGAACCGCGACGTGACCCTGCAGGTCACCTGGGACAGCAGCGACGTGGACGTGGCGACGGTGTCCAACGACGGGGGGGACCGAGGCCTCGTCACGGGCGTGGGCGTCGGGGCCGCGATCGTGACCGCGACGCTCGAAGGCGTGGAGAGCGAGCCCGCGGAGGTCACCGTCTCTGCGCCGATCCTGCGTTCACTGACCATTCAACAGGTCGCGCCGCGCGTGCTCATCGGGCAGACCGCCCAGCTCACGGCGCTGGGGACCTACTCCGACGGCAGCACGCTGGACGTGACGGCGCCCGCGCTGTGGACCTCCAGCGACGAGCGGGTGGCCACGGTCTCGAACCGGGCCGACACCAAGGGCCTCGTGAGCGCGGTGGCCGTAGGTTCCACGGACGTGCGCGTCTCGTACCAGAACCAGCTCTCGCCCCCCGTCTCCGTGACCGTGCTGCCGATCCCCAACAACGCCCCCGCTGTGCGTTTGTCGTGCCCCGAGACCGGTCGCGTGGGCGAGTCCATCGACTTCAGCGGGGCTGGGACCGCGGACCCGGACGGTCAGGTGGTCGCGTACTTCTATGACTTCGGCGATGGCCGCGCGCCCATCGACAACGGCCTCGACACGGACGCCTCGTACACCTACCTGGCCGCCGGTCAGTACACCGTCACCCTCACGGCCGAGGACGACGAGGGCGACCGCGGCTCCGCGCGCTGCAACGTCGCCGTCATCAGCGCCGACGCGCCCCGCGTGCGTTTCATCAGCCCCGTGGGCGTGCGCCAGACGACCCACGGCGAGACCATCAACTTCCTGGTCGATGCACGCCCCGGCATCGGGCGCCGAATCACGGGTGTCTCGTTCACCCTCGACGGCGAGGAGGTCGCGACCGACGACAGCGCGCCCTTCGAGGGCGCCTGGCAGGTGCCCATGGACACCGCCAACAACGCCGCGCTGCGTCTCCAGGCGCGCGCCACGGACAACACCAACGAGGTCGGTGTCTCCGACGCGGTCACGTTGAACGTCGTGAACGCCGCACCGGTGGCGACGTTCCTCGCGATCCCGGTCGGCGTGAACCGCATCGACGTGGACGCGAGCGGCGTCACGGACGACACCACGCCGGCCAACGGGCTCGAGGTCCGCTGGGACTGGGAGAACGACGGCATCTTCGACACGAACTTCGACGTCGCGAAGCGCGGGACCCACAACTACGCCGAGGCGGGGAACTACACCGTGCGGATGGAGGTCCGGGACAACATCGGACAGGTCACCTCCGCGGTCCGGAACGTCTCCTTCGCCGACCAGCGCCTGGTGAACGGCGACATCGGGAACGACGTGTGGTTCGGACAGGTCATCGTCACGGGCGACGTCCGTGTGCTGCCGAACACGACCCTGACCATCGCCGCCGGCACCCAGGTGCTCTTCGTTCAGACCGACCAGGACAACAACGGCTTCGGAGACTACGGCCTCCTTGTCAACGGGCGCCTCCTGGTCCAGGGCGAGGCTGAGAACCCGGTGGTCTTCACCTCGTTCACCGCCGACTCCAACGAGGCCCGGCAGAACGGCGATTGGGACGGCATCACACTTCAGGGTTCGCAGCCGAGCGACCTGGCCCACGTGGTCATCGAGTACGCCGGCTTCGGGCTCACCGTGCGGGACGCCTCGGTGGTCTCGAACACGACGGTCCAGCAATGCCGCAGCCACGGCATCTCCATCAACGCCACCGGCCCTCGCTTCACCGATGTCACGGTCCAGGGCTGTGACAACGGCGTCCACCTCACCGGGGGCGCGAACGCCGCGTTCACCCGGCTGACCTCACTGCGCAACCGCGGCTCGGGCGTGCACAACGTCTCGCACACGAACCTGGGCATCACCGAGTCCAGCCTGCGCGAGAACGGGGCGCTCGGGCTCTTCGCCCAGACCGCGACCGGCTCGGTGACCAACTCCACCATCACGCAGAACACGACCCACGGCCTCGACCTGCTCGACTCGAACTTCACGCTCTCGACTCTGACTGTGACCCGCAACCGCGAGACGGGCCTGACCTTCCGGGGCAACTCGGGGGGCTCGCTGCGGCAGTCGAACGTGACCGAGAACGCGCGCGAGGGCGTGAACGTGCGCACCTACCTCGGGCGGAACCCGACGACCGTCATCAACCGCAACAACCTGTACGGCAACAGCACGACGGGCGGTTACCGCTACGAGCACGTGGCCACCGGGATCTCCGTGACGGAGATCTCGAGCGGCCAGACGGAGGTCAGCGCGGCCTACAACGCCCCGGCCGGCGCCGTGATCCTCGAGGCCCTCGTCACGTTCAGCCAGAACGCGGGCGGTCAAGGCGGCGGCGCCCTGCTCAACGGCGCCAACAACGCGCTGCTCGCCAATCTGGTCGCGGGGAGCCAGTCGATTTTCATCAACAACCTCACCTCCCTCAAGGTTCAGGCGACCCGCAACTGTTGCGAGAACGCGACGACGACCCTGACCTCCGTGCTCATCCGGCGCGCGGCCCAGGCGGGCATCGAGCTCTCCGTCGCGACCTCGGCGGGCACCATCAACGCACGAGAGAACCACTTCGGCACCTACCCGCTCGTCCTGGGTCCGGTCACTTTCGGCCGCCCCGCGGACGTGGACGTCCAGGGCTTCGTCGGGGTCCCCTTCGACGATGCCTGGGCCACAGGGCCCTACTACGCCGGCACCCTCCCCGCGGGCACACGCTGGTCGGGGAACGTGTACGTCAGCGGTGACGTCACGGTCGGGGCGGGTCAGACGTTGGTCATCGACCCGGGCACCCGCGTGTGGGTCTCGCCCATGGACCAGGACGCCAACGGCCTCGGCGACTACGTCCTCACGGCGACGGGCGCCATCGACGCCAACGGCACCCTCGCGGATCCGATTCTGGTCGCGCCCGATGATCCGTCACCGGCCGCCGGAGACTACGAGGGCTTCGTGCTGAACGGGGTGGGCTCCGTCCTCGAGTACGTCCAGGTCCGCTACGCTGAGACCGGCTATCGGGTCGCGGCCGACGCGACGATCTCCGACGGCCGTGTGCAGAACAGCCGCTCCGACGGCGTTCGGGTCACCGGCGGCCGCGCGACGCTGCGACGCATGCTCATCGCGACGAACGGCGCCGCGGGCGTCAGTGTCACGGGCGCCGCGACGGTCGAGGACAGTTACCTCAATGAAAACGGTACGTTCGGCTTCTTCACGAGCAGCGCCACGGCCTCTTCGATCACCTTCTCGGAGATCAACGGCAATGTCAGCAACGGCATCGAGGTCGCGGCCCCGGGCAACCTCACGGTCACGTCGAGCACAATCACGTTCAACGGGGGCGTCGGCGTGTTCGTGTACTCGCTGGGGGCGAGCGATCCGACCCTGAGCGTGACGCTCTCGAACCTGTTCGGGAACGCGAACGCCGACGGTCGCCAGAACGGCACGACGACCGCCCTCGCGCCCGGATTCCCCGTGAGCGCAACGGACATCGGGAGCGGAGGCCCGGCCGCCACCAGCGCTGTGGTCGCGGTGCCGGCGAATACCGAGGTGTGGCAGTTCAACTACACCTTCAGCCAGAACGCCGGGGGCCAGGGCAACTTCGAGGTGCGCAACGGCGCCGGTGGAGGCGCGATCGTGAGCGCGGCGGCCGCGCGGCCCGCCACGTGGTACAGCGTGCCCTTCGGCTCGCGCGTCACGAGCCTCGTCGCGTACGCCGATCGGTCCTGCTGCGAGAACGCGACGACGACCATCAACCAGGTGCGCACACGCCAGTTCGGCGCGCGGCAGGTCGAGATGTCCGTCGCGGAGTTCTCGGCCCGCAACCGCCCCATCATCGCGCAGAACAACTACTGGGGTCAGTTCCCGGTGGTCCTCGGCGACCGCATCCGCGAGGGCCGCGCGAACTCCGTCAACTTCGACGGATTCCAGATCCGGGCCTACAACGCCGTCGGGCCGCGCTGAGGCGCGGAGGGCGTCAAACGTCCTCGCGCTCGACCCCGGCCCAGCCGACACACAGGTCGGGCCCGTACTGCATCGCGGGCGTCCGGAAGCCCGGTGTCGTCTCGCCGGCGAGCGCGCGCCGGGCGATCTCGGTCGCCGCGAGGGCTGTGAAGTCGTAGCCGTCCATCGCCCGTACACGCGCCGCGACCTTCTGCCCCGAGGCGTTCACGGCCTCGCCGTAGATCCAGAAGCGACCGCGCGCGCGCTGCTCCGCGGTCGGCCCGGCCGGCGCCGCCTCGATGCGTGCTTTCATCCAGGCCTGGAACCAGCGGGAGCCGAGCACGGGACGTACCCAGTTCGAAGCGCGCGCAAAAACACGCACACCGAGAGGCATCGCCGCGAAGAGGTCGATGTCGGGGATGCCGGTCGTGTACCAGGCCGTCGATACGTCTCCCCACGGCACGCGGATCGCGGGGCAAAGGCCTGCACCCGCACCGAAGTCGAACTCGCGGGTCTCGGCCGCCGTGGGCTCGAGCACGAGGCGCCCTCCGCGACGCACGCACCCGCCCCGGTGCAGGTTCTCCCGCATGGTCGTCGCCGTGCCATGGGACATGCGGCCGTTCGTCCGCAGCGCCATGCGCAGATGGTTCGCGTCGGGCAACCGGCGCTTCAGGTGCGCGGCGAGGCAGTCCGTGGGCACCACGTCGAAGCCCACCCCGGGCATGAGCATGACGCCGGCGCGCTCGGCCTCGGGACCTCGCGCGGCCACGGCCTCGAACACCTCGATCTCCCCTGTGATGTCGAGGTAGTGCACGCCGTTGCGCAGGCACGCGTCGACCATCGGCCGCGCGGTGCGAGAGAACGGGCCGGCACAGTGCAGCACCACCTTCACGCCCGCGAGCGCGCGGTCGAGCGCGGCCGAGTCGTCGAGCGTCGTGGGTCGCGCGTCTACGCCGGCGCTCGTCGCAAGGGCCGCGCACCGCGCCGGGTCCCGACCGGAAATCAGGAAGTCCAGGCCGAGCGCCCGGGCGCGGTCCACCACCAGCTGCCCCGTATAGCCATACGCACCGTAAACGAGCACCGACATCGCAACCTCCAGCCTTGGGGGAACGCGGACGGTCCCCACTTTTTCACGACACTCCAGGACCCGACCGGCTAGCCTCACGTCAACCGATCAACCTCGAGGCTGACGTGTACGAGACCTTCACGGGAACGCAAGACTACATCGCGTCCCAGGAACTTCAGGAAGCCGTGAATGTGGCCCTCACCCTTCAGCGGCCGCTGCTCATCAAGGGCGAGCCGGGCACGGGCAAGACCTTGTTGGCCCGCGCCGTGTCGCAGCAGCTCGGCCGGCCCATGCACACGTGGCATGTGAAGAGCACGAGCAAGGCCATCGAGGGGCTCTACGTCTACGATGCCGTGCAGCGCCTGCAGGACAGCCGCTTCGGCGACCACGACGTCCGGGACATCCGGCAATACATCCGGTTCGGGGCGTTGGGCCGCGCGTTCCTGGCCGACGAGGCCTCCGTCGTGTTGATCGACGAGGTCGACAAGGCCGACCTCGAGTTCCCCAACGACCTGCTGCACGAGCTCGACCAGATGAGCTTCAGCGTGGTCGAGACCGGGGACGTGCACACCGCGAAGGTGCGCCCCCTCGTCGTGATCACGAGCAACAACGAGAAGGAGCTGCCCGACGCGTTTCTGCGCCGGTGCATCTTCCACTTCATCGCGTTCCCCGATCCCGCCTTGATGGCGCGCATCGTCAAGGTGCACCACCCTCACGTACGGCAGGTCCTGCTGGACGAAGCCCTCGCGCGCTTCTACTGGCTGCGGTCCCTTCCGGAGCTGCGCAAGCGCCCCAGCACGAGCGAGCTCATCGACTGGCTCGGCGCGCTGGTGCGCGGCGGCCTGAGCGAAGAGGCGCTGGCGGACCGCATCCCCTTCCTCGGCACGCTGATGAAGAAGGAGCAGGACGTCGAGGCCGTAGGCCGCCGGGGCCGCGGTTGGACGAAGCACTGAGGCCGAGACCATGAGCGCACCCGACGCCCACGCGGGCGCTCCGTCGGAGCCCCTCTTCCTCGACTTCTTCTTCCTGCTCCGACGGGCCGGTATCCCCGTCTCGACGCGGGAGTGGCTGATGTTCGTCGAGGCCATGGCCCGGGGGCTCGTCGCGGCCGACCTGAAGCGGTTCTACGCCATCGCGCGCGCCACGCTCGTCAAACACGAGCGCTACTACGACCTCTTCGACCAGGCATTCTCCCACTACTTCCTGGGCACGCAGCCGCCGCCCGAGCTCACGAAGGCCATCGAGGCCTGGCTCGAGAACCCCCTGCCCGTGCCGACGCTCACGCCGGAGGAGCTCGCGGCGCTCGAGCATCTGGACCTCGAGGCGCTCATGAAGCGCTTCGAGGACACGCTGCGCGAGCAGACCGAACGCCATGACGGCGGCAATCGCTGGATCGGGACCGGCGGCCGAAGCCCCATGGGGCACTCGGGCGCACACCCTACGGGCATGCGGGTCGGCGGCGAGAGTCGGAGCCGGAGCGCGGTTCAGGTCGCGGCCGAGCGGCGGTACCGGGACTACCGGGACGATCTCGTACTCGACACACGCCAGATCGGCATCGCGCTGCGCAAGCTCCGTCGCCTCGGTCGCATCGACGAAGCCACCGAGCTCGACATCGACGCGACGATTCACGCCACCGCGCGCAACTGCGGTGACCTCGACCTCGCGTTTCGCCCACCCCGTGAGAACCAGCTCAAGGTGCTGCTGCTCATGGACGTGGGCGGCTCCATGGACCCGTTCGCCCTCACGGTCTCGCGCCTCTTCAGCGCCGCCCACGCGGCCCAGCACTTCCGCGAGTTCCACGCCTACTACTTCCACAACTGCGTCTACGACGCGGTCTACGAGAACGCCCGCTTTGCGGTCGGCAAGGGCACCCTGGAGCTCATGCGCTGGCTCGGACCCGACACCCGCATGGTCTTTGTCGGCGACGCCCACATGGCCCCCTGGGAGCTCACGGCGCGTTGGGGCGCGATCGACGCCCAGCAGCAGAACGACGACCCCGGCATCCTCTGGCTACAGCGCCTCCGGCGTCACTTCCGACACAGCGTCTGGCTGAATCCCATGCCGCGGCGCATGTGGTCGCACCCGACCATCTCGCTGGTCTCACAGGTGGTGCCGATGTTCGAGCTCACCCTCGCCGGCCTCGAAGAAGCCGTGACCCGATTGCGCACACCGTGACCTCGGCGCTCAGCGCCTGAGGTCCGCCCAGGAGTAGACCAGGCGCACGCCGACGGTCGCCCACCCCGAGGCGGCGAGCCCACCGAACCGACATGCGAGACGCGCGTGTGTCACGGGGCTGGCCGAAGACGCTCCTCGAACGGCCATCCAGGTC
The DNA here is from genome assembly GCA_049318805.1 of Bradymonadia bacterium. GTDB lineage: Bacteria > Myxococcota_A > Bradymonadia > UBA7976 > UBA1532 > CANLBD01. The sequence goes on along the minus strand of JBMOFP010000040.1, from coordinate 29,435 downwards.
TCGGGCGGCAGGTCGTCCTCCATCGGCACGTCGGGGGTCAGGCGCCCTTCGCTGAGACCGGGGGGCGTGCCCTTCGTGAACGGGTGCCCGCACCAGTCGCGCGAGTTGCCGGCCAGACCGCAGATCCCGTAGACGCTGACGTCCTCGATCGGGAGGCCCACGGGGCAGGTCTCCTGGGGCCCGAGTCGTCCAGTGACGACGTTCGACCAGCCGCTGTGCATCCAGCGTCCCCAGGGAAACGGGCGGCCGTCGACACCGCGACCCGCCTTCTCTCGCTCCAGCTCGTGCGGCAGTCGCCAGGGCTTGCCGGTGCGCTCCGCGAACCAGGCCGCGTAGCGCCGCGCGGCGTGCCACGAGACCCGCACGACCGGATGCTGTGCACTCCAGCGCCCCTCGCCGGCCTCGAAGTAGCCGCGCCCGTCCCGCGACAGGATCATCGAACCCGGAGGCGCGTCGTCCCGGTCCACGTAGACGGGCGCGTCTCGGAGCGCGTCCTTCGAGCGCCCCTGGTTGATGAGGTCGTTCAGATACTCGACCCACTCCCCGAAGGTGACGGGGTGGCGACGCATCACAAAGCTCGGCACGTCGATCTGCGAGGCTGGGAGCGGGTCGACGGCCTCGGGATCACCGCCGATGAGGCACGGTCCACCGGCCACGAGCACGTCGTCGGGCTCGAGTTCGCCGCTCCGCGGCAAGCGCAGCGGTCGCTCCGGCGCGCCGACGCTCACCGGCCGACCTCGCCTGAGCATGACGGGCACGTCGACGGGCAGCCGTCCGGGGCCGAAGAGCTTGAGCAAGTAGCTCCCCAGCGGGATCGCCTCGGCGGCCAGGGGGGTCCGGCCCAGGACCTTCACGAACTCCGGAAGCAGTTGACGCTCGCGCTCCTCGAAACGGAAGAGCGCGACCTCGGTGCCGACGACGTCGGTCGTGACCGAGAGTGTCCCCAGACCGGACAACATCGCTTCGTAGGCAGGGACCTGCTGTAAGCGGAGGCGTGACTCCGCCTCGACGATCGCGCCTGGGTCACCCGCGGCTTCGGCCGCCTCGAGGCGCCGCAGGTACCACGCCGCGAGCCTCTCCCGGGCGGGCATCAGGTCCGGCGCGAAACGCAGCGCCGACTCGAGGAGACGCACGCCCTCGACCTCGAGCGCCAGCGCCCCCTGCCGCGCCTGGACCGCCTCCTCCTGCAGCTTGCGTCCCGGGGCACGACGCTCGGAGGTCGCCCCCTCCGGGAGCTCGGCCAGCCACCGCGCCGCGCGGGTCTCCAGCTCGGTCGACCGCGCCTGCAGGCGCTGAATCTCGGGGGACAACCCATCCGCATCGACGACGAAACGAAAGGCCAGCTCCCGTCGTTCTTCGCCGTCGAGCCACCGTTTGGCCCGGCGCGCGACCGCGGCTCCATCCACGGGACGTCGGCGGGGATCGAGCTGGATGCAATCGTCGACGAGCGAGACGAGCTCGTCGGGCAAGGCCGGCGAGCTCGATCGCACGGCGTCCACGAGCCTCGCTTGTGGGTGCAGCAACACCGCTTGAAAGCCGCGGCCCGCGTGGGGCGAACGACCGACGAGCAGCTCGTGGAGAATGGCCCCCAGTGAATACACGTCCGAGGTCGGCCCGACCCGGTCACGCTCACCGCGCGCCTGCTCCGGCGAGAGATACCCCGGAGTGCCCAGGGCCTTGCCCCACTGTGTCTGCTCGAGCGCTCCGTTGTCCCGCTGCGGCGAGTCGACCGGATCCTCGGCGCCGTCGAGACGACGGGCCAGTCCCCAGTCCATCACGTAGACCTCGCCGAACTCGCCGACCATGACGTTGAGCGGCTTCAAGTCGCGATGCACGATGCCGCGGCTGTGGGCGTAGCCGACGGCCTCCGAGATCTTGACGAAGGCGTCGACGAGGCGGTGCAGCGTCCAGCCCGACGGGGTGGTCACGAATCGATCAGGCAGCGCGGCCTGATGCAGCTCCGCGATGGGCAGGTCCAGAGTGCGGCCGCGGACCTCCTTCATGCTGAACCACGCGCGCCCGTCGGAAAGCCGACCGTGGTCGTGCACGGAGACGACGCAGGGGTGCGGGAGCTGCGCGGTCACATAGGCCTCTTCCAAGAAGCGGCCCGTGGCGACCTGATCCTGGGCGAACTCCGGGCGGATGATCTTGATCGCCAACGTGCAGTGCAGGTGCCGGTCGCGAATGCGCCGGACCTCGCCCATGCCCCCCAGGCCGATGCGTCCGAGGTCTGCGTATCGGGACGGCAACAGGTCGTCGAGGGCGCCGGCACGTTCGACCCCCTCGAGCACTCGGGCGCGCCGCGGAGCATCGAGGCCGAGCGCGCCCGCCTGGGCGAGCCCGTCGGCCTCTTGCGTGTCGTCGAACCGCGACTCGTCCGCCATGGCGGCACTTTGCCACGCCTGAATCCCCAGGCAAATCGGGTGCTTCGGTAGTTTCACGCATCGTGGGGCTCGCGGGGCGTCGACTAAGGTCGGTCCGTGTCCGGGGGTAGAGCACTCATCGTGAGCCTGGTCTGGTTCACCGCGGCGTCGTCTGCCCGCGGTGCCGAGGCGCCGCGCGCTGAAGAGGCCCCCCGTGTGTCGACTGAGGCGTATGGAGGCGCAGAGGTGGTCGGAGAGCGTCGAAAATCGGCCCCTGAGCAGCGGTCGGGCTCGACCGTCACGGCGAAGGAGGCCGAGGAGCGCCAGGCCCGGTCGCTGCCCGACGCCCTGCGATACGTGCCCGGCGTCAGCATCCAGCAGACGTCCCACGGCCAGGCGTCCCCCTACATCCGGGGCCTGACGGGCCAGCGCACGTTGCTCTTGTTCGACGGACTGCGCCTCAACCACACGCTGTTCCGCCAGGGCCCGAACCAGTACGCGTTCACCATCGACACCCACACGGTGAAGCAGGCCGAGGTGGTGCGGGGCTCGGCGAGCGTGGAGCTCGGTGCGGACGCGCTCGGCGGTGCGATCTTGATCACCCCCCGTGATCCGGAGCTCGACCCCACGCAAGCCGGGCCCGTCTGGTCGCCTCGTTTGACCTTGCGCCATGCGACCCAGGACCAAGAGCGCGGCGGGCGGATCGAGTCGGATCTGCAGCTCGACAAGAAGACGGCGCTCCTCGCTGGGTTCGGCTACCGGCGGGCCGACGAGCTCGAGGCCGCGGGCCCCATCGAAGGGCCCAGCGGCAAAGAGCCACAGTCGCCGTGTTTTGTCGTCGGCGGCGAGGTGCGCTGCGCCGACCGCGAGGGTGTGCCGCCACCCGGTGTCGGTCCGCGCCGCATCCAGGCGGGCACGGGATTTCGGGAGTATACGGGCGACCTGAGGCTCGTGCACCGACCGACGTCGGCGACGCAGCTCACCGCGGCCACGTATGTGTATCGGCAGTACGACGCCCCTCGCACCGACAAGTGCCCGCCGCCCGAAGCGACGAACTCGGAGTGCGAGGTCTACGAAGAGCAGTTCCGCACGCACGCCTACACCCGCGCGTCGTGGAACCTGGGCCTGCCCCTCTTCGAGCGGCTCGAGTTCGTCGGCGGCTGGCAGCGCTATCACGAGCGCCGGAAGCTCGACCGTCCGCTCTCGAAGACCGTGAACGGCGGTCGCGATGGCGTCTCCATGTGGGACTTCGCGTTGAACGCCACCTCGGGCTCCGTCCCGTTGACGCCCGCCTTCGGCGGCCTCTCCCTCGAGGTCCACGCGGGCCTCGCCGGGACCCTCGAGCAGGTCGAGTCGAAGGGCTGGATCATCTTCGAGTCGACCGGCACGGTCGTGAACCTGCCCCGCGGGGTCTACATCGACGGCAGCGACGCCGACCAGCTCTCGACCTACGGCACCGCGGCCCTGCGCATCGCGGACCGACTCACGCTGCGGGGCGGCGCCCGGGTCGTGAAGTCGTCGGCGACCTCACCGGGCGAGGAGAAAAGCAAGACACGCGCGGTCGACGGCGACTGGACGACGTTCGTCGCCAGCGGTGGCGCCGAGCTCCGCCTCGTGGGGCCCCTCTCTCTCCTGTTCAACGCCGAGCAGGGATTCCGAGCACCCAACCTGGACGACCTCACCGCGCGTCAGGCCACGGGGCGAGGCTACCAGGTCGAGAACCCGGACCTGGAGCCGGAGCGCGCGCTCACGCTCGAAGCGGGGCTGCGGCTCCAAAGCCGACGGGTGCGGGCCGAGCTCTGGGCCTTTCAGCTCGACCTGCAGGACGCGATGGAGCGGCGCCGCGCAGACTGCCCCGAGGGCGACTTCGAGTGCCGCGGCAACCGGGCGCCCATCCAACTCGTCAACCTCGAGGGCGACACCCAGCTCATCGGCTACGAGGCGAACGCGGCGGTTCGACTCCCGGCGGGCTTCACGCTGTCGAGCGCGGTCTCGTGGGCCGAGGGTGAAGGCCCGAGCACGAGACCCGAAGAGTCGAACGCGCGGGTGCCTTTGTCGCGGGTGCCGCCCCTTGCGGGCAACGTCGAGGCCCGCTGGAGCGACGGCCTGACGGGGCCCTACCTGGGCGCCGCCCTCGTGTGGGCGCGTGCGCAGACCCGCCTCTCCTACGGCGACACCCGAGACGCGCGGATTCCCCCGGACGGCACCCCCGCGTACGAGGTCGTCCACCTGCGCGGGGGCTTTCGTTTCCCTGACCGCATGAACCTCTCGGTCGCCCTCGAGAACGTCTTCGACGAGCCGTACCGAGTCCACGGCTCCAGCATCAACGGCCCCGGACGGGGCTTCATCGTGCAATTGGAGGTCAATCCTTGAAGTCCAATCATTCCGAATGGTTGCGGGTGCTCGCCGTCCTCGCGGCGGCCAGTCTGGCCGCCTGTGAGAGCGACGATCCCAAGAATGAGCCGCCTGCCGAGGCCGACACCGGCGTCACGGGCGGTACCGCACCTCCGGTGGGCGGTGAGCCCGTCGGCGGTGACCCCGTCGGCGGTGATCCCGTCGGTGGTGACCCCGTCGGCGGTGACCCCGTCGGCGGCGGTGACCCGCCCGTGGGCGGTGACCCGGTCGGCGGCGGTGACCCCCCGGTGGGCGGCGAGCTCCCCCCACCGAGCTGCTCTGCGGACGACAACGACTTCCCGTCTGCGGAGTGGGGCGAGTGTGTGTCGCAGGCCGGCGAGTTCGTCGCCTTCGAACCCGACAACATCTCGACGTTCGCCCGCGTGGACGCGCTCGAGGAGATCGCCGGTCTCCTTTGGGAGTCCGAGACGGCCCCGGACGCGACCGCCTTCACCAACGCCCGCGTCGTCTATGGCCTCGCCGAGGGCATCGACAGCCGAGTGCAGCGTCGTTACGACGCACACTACTCGGGCAACGTGCCCGACGGCGTGAACTGCCGCGACGCGGGTGTGCCGGCCCAGTACCCCGAGTACTGCATCGGACCGTCGACCATCCTGCCGATTCTGAACGCGGCCTTCGACGCGGGTCAGGGTGGCCAGGACCCCTGGGAGAACGCCGCGCGCATCGAAGCGGGGCTCCTGTGGTTCTTCTACACGAGCACCTACAAAGAGGGCTTCAGCTGCACGACGACCAAGGTCGACTGTGACTCGGCCCACGCGTACTACACGGGCACCGGGACGCGCGAAGCCCCCTTGGGTCTCGCGCGCACGATCGCGAGCGTCGATCCCGAGGTGCACTCGCAGGTCTTCGACGCGACCCTCGCCGTGCATTGCTGGCGCGAGCAGGACAGCGGCGAGACCGCGGAGAACCTGACGCTCCGAGACAAGGCCCTCGCCGAGGTCGACGAAGCCCTCGACCACGGCGCGGCCATTGTGCTCGCCGATCGTATCGCACGCTTCGACGCCGCCTCGGGCGACGAGCGCGCCCGTCACTGGGCCTTCATCCAGGTCTTCGGCCAGGCGCTCGAGCGCGCGGTGCGCACCAAGGACGCGGCGCTCGCCGACATGGCGGCCGCGGTCTTCGCGGGCGACGGCAGCGGCCTGGACGCCGACGGTCTCTCGGGTGCGATCGTCGAGCTCCTCGACTGCGCCTCCGGCGACGACAACCCGCCGCCCCCGCCGCCCCCGCCGCCCCCGCCCCCCGTCTGTGAGGCGGACCTGAACGACTTCCCTTCGCCCGAGTGGGGCGAGTGCCCGTCCCAGAGCGGCGAGTTCACCGCCTTCGACCCCGACAGCATCTCCACCATCGCGCGCATCGACGCCTACGAGGACATCGCCGACCTGCTCTGGGAGGCGAATGGCGCGCCCGACGCCATGGCGTTCACCAACGCCCGGGTGCTCTATGGCCTCGCCGAGGGACTGGACAGCCGCGTCCAGCGCCGCTTCGACTCACACTTCGCCGACGACGTGCCGGCCGGCACGAACTGCCGCGACGCCGGTGTGCCCGCCCAGTTCCCGCAATACTGCATCGGACCGTCGACGATCCTGCCGATTCTGAACGCCGCCTTCGACGCCGGCCAGGCGGGCACCGACCCGCTCCAGAACGCGGCGCGCATCGACGCGGCGCTCCTGTGGTTCCTGTACGTCAGCGTCTACAAAGAGGCCAACTCGTGCACGACCACGAAGGTCGACTGCGACTCGGCGCACGGCTACTACAACGGCGTCACCCCGCGAAACGCGCCCCGCGGCCTCGCGCGGGTCATCGCCGAGGTGAGCCAAGAGGCCCACGAGGACATCTTCGACGCCACATTGGCCGTCCACTGCTGGCGTGAGCAGGACAGCGCGGACACCGCTGTGAACCTGGAGCTGCGCGACCGCGCGACGGCAGAGATCGACGAAGCGCTCGACCTCGGCCTCGCGCTGGTGATCGCGGACCGACTTCTCCAGTTCGACGCGGCCCAGGGCGAAGAGCGTGAGGCCCACTGGGCGTGGATTCAGGTCGCCGGGCAGGCCATCGGTCGCGCCGTGGCCGCGAAGGATCCGGCCCTCGCGCAGGCGGCCGCCGCGATCCTCGGCGGCGACGGATCGGACGTCGACGCGGAGATGGTCGGCGCCCTGCTCTTCGACCTCTTCGACTGCGCCGACTGATACGGCAGGCCTTTCTACGAACGGCAGGTTTCTGCCACGATGCGCGCCTCATGAAGCGCATCCTGCTCGCGAGCACGTCCCCTCATCGGGCTGCCCTTCTGCGGCGTCTCGGTCTCCCCTTTGAAACAGCCTCGCCGAACTTCGACGAGTCCGAAACGGGAGGCCACGCGCCGCCCGACGTCGCCCTCGCTTTCGCCGAGGGCAAGGCCCGCAGCCTCGCCCACGTCGGCCTCACCCGAGAGGCCCTCGTCGTCGGGGCCGACCAGGTCTGTGCGCTCGACGGCGAACTCCTCCGCAAGGCCGAGTCCCCGGACGAGGCGGCGGGGCAGCTCGCGCGCCTCGCGGGCCGCACGCACACCCTCTACACGGGTGTTTACGTGCTGGATCCGGAGACCGGCCGAGGCGCGGCGGAGATCGTCTCGGTGCACCTCACGATGCGCCCGCTGACCGACGCGCAGATCCGACGCTACGTGGAGCTGGACTCGCCGCGCGGCACCTGCGGCGGCTACCTCTTCGAGGGTCACGGGGCGCTGCTCTTCGAGCGGATCGAATCCAGCTCCGGAGTCGACGACTCCGCCATCGTCGGACTGCCGCTGCTCACGCTCGTCGGCCTCCTCGGCCGCTTCGGCCTCGACCCACTCGGCTGACGTCGAGTAAGGTCGCGCGCCATGAACGCGCAGGCCCCCGACAACTCCGCGCCGCCGCAGAGCGGCAGCGCCTTCCGCTCCGTCCCTCGCACCGGCGTCATCTTCGTGATGACCGAAGCTGCGAAGCACGGCTACACCCCCGGCAGCGAGGCCTGGGCCAATCTGGGCCAGGGCCAGCCCGAGGCCGGCACCTTGCCCGGAGCGCCCGCGCGGGTCGACAACGTGCAGGTGCGCACCGACGACCTCGAGTACGCCCCCGTGCCCGGCCTCTGGGAGCTGCGTGAGGCCGTCGCCGGGCACTACAACCGCATGTACCGGCGGGGCATGCCCTCGCAGTACAGCGCCGAGAACGTCTGCATCTCGTCGGGCGGACGCGTCGCCCTGACCCGTGCGGCCGCGGCGCTCGGCGAGATCAACCTGGGGCACTTCCTCCCCGACTACACCGCCTACGAAGAGCTGCTCGGGGTCTTTCGCCTCTTCTCGCCGATCCCGATCCTGCTCGACCCCTACCGCGGCTACGACTTCTCGTTGCGGGAGCTCGAGCGTGAGATCGCCGGTCGCGGCCTCTCGGCCCTGTTGCTCTCGAACCCCTGCAATCCTACGGGCAAGGTCCTCTTCGGCGATGAGCTCAAGGGCTGGGTCTCGGTCGCCCGGCGCCTCGACTGCGCGCTGTTGATCGACGAGTTCTACTCGCACTACGTGTGGAACGACGCCGCCTTCGAGGGCCCGGACAGCCCGCCCATGGTCAGCGCCGCCCGGTGGGTCGAGGACGTCGAAGTCGATCCGGTCATCCTCTTCGACGGGCTCACGAAGAACTGGCGATACCCGGGGTGGCGCGTGGCCTGGACGCTGGGCCCGAAGCACATCATCAACGCGATCGCGAGCGCCGGCAGCTTCCTGGACGGCGGCGGCTCTCGCCCGCTGCAACGGGCCGCGGTGCCGCTGATGGAAGACGACCACGTGCTGGCCGAGACCCGCGCGCTCCGCCAGGTCTTCCGCCGCAAGCGCGACCTCACGCTCCGCCGTCTCGGCGCCCTGGGGGTGCACGTGGACCGCGAGCCCGAGGGCACGTTCTACGTGTGGGCCGACGTGCGCGACCTCCCGCCGCCCTTGAACACCGGGATGGGGCTCTTCCGTCGTCTTCTCGAAGAGCGGGTCATCTGTGTGCCCGGGGAGTTCTTCGACGTGAACCCGGGCCGGCGGCGCGCCCAGCGGGGGAGCCGATTCGGCAGCCACGTCCGGATCTCCTTCGGGCCAGACGAGGCGCAGGTCGTCGCGGGCCTCGATCGCCTGGCGAAGGTGGTCGCCGAGGCGGCGCGGTGAACGTGCCGAAGTTGCTGGCCTTCGCGGGCAACCTCGCCGTGGCGTGGGGGGCCTTCACGGTCTACTACTGGGTCTTCGGCCCCGAGCTTTCGAAGTTCGAGGCCATGGGCCTCTGCGTGACCGGCGCGCTCATCGGCCAGTTCTGGCCTCTCGTGCTCGACCGCGCGCGGCGTTAGCGAAGGTCAGTGCCCGAAAAGGATCCGGCGGCATCCCACCCACCGCTTGATCGCGTGCACACGGTCCAGGTGCTTGTGCAGGGCCTCGGCGAAGGCCTCACGGGTCGGTCTGCTCAGCGGGGCGACCTTGCGTGCGGCGTCTTCGCAGCGGGCGGTGTGCTCGAGCGCGAAGAGTGTGCCGACGGCGCCGGCCAGGTCGGGGTGCGCTTCCAGGAGCGGCCCGAGGTGCTCCAGCGCCGCGTCGGCGTCGTGCTCGGCCACGGCGAGGAACGCCTCCCTGCGGGTCTCGGCGTGCTCCAGCGCGGCCCGAAGGAGCGCACTCGCCGCGGCCATCGAGGTCGTCCGCCCGACGGCGACAAGACGCACCGTGGACAACGCCAACGAGACGGGCGCTTCCGGTGCGATGGGGTCCACGTGCCCGTAGAAGTCCGCGGGCGTCGACAGCATCCGCTCGGCGGCGTGGCGTGCGACCCGCCGTGCGAGGAGCGCGCGCCCCAGGTTCACCGCGAGGGCGCGGTCTTCGACACGCTCGGCCGCAAGATGCGCAATCGCAAGGTCCGCAACGCGTCGTGCGAGGTCGGCATCTTCGACGCAGTCCCGGACCAGCCCCGGTCGGGATGCCTTCGCCTGCAACGCCGCCCACAGGTCGGCTTCGGACCACACGTCATGCAACGGACACCTCACGCTGGGCCGAGTCGTCGTACTCTACCCCGAGCAGAGAAAAGCCGGAGTGCGCCGAGATGATGACCGGTCGTCAGGGCCTGTTCGCGTTCCACCAGGGTGAGCTTCACGTTCACTTCCAGGACCACCCGGAGCTGGACCACGCCGAGTGGTTCGAGCGGATCGGGCTCCCGTCCCACGGGGTTGCCTTCGACACGATCTTGCGCGGCAAGGTCAGCTGGGATGCGGACACGGAGCGATGGCGTCTGGGCTCGTACGGGACCGCGTACCTCTCCGAACCCCGCTTCAACCGGGTCGTCGAGGCCTTCAACCTCGACCCCGACCGAGTCACCGAGAAGCGCCTCTCTGATGCCCTCTGAGCTCCGAATCGTGCGCGCCCTGCGCGCCCGCCGTGCGGCGCGGGTCAAGCCGGTGCACAAACCACGGCTTCGGGGGGTCTCTCACGAGATCGCGTTCTACCTCAGCCTGGTCTCTGGCCTTTGGCTCTTCCTGGCGGCGCCGGCAGGCCGGTCGAGTGTGGCCGTGGCGATCTACGGACTGTCGGTCACGGCCCTCTTCGGGATCAGCGCGCTGTACCACCGTCGGAACTGGTTGCCCGAGCCCCGCGCGCGGATGCGGCGCCTCGACCACGCGGCGATTTTCCTCCTGATTGCGGGCACTTACACACCCATTACGGCGCTCGCGATGGACGGCTCGCTGCTCCTGCCCGTGTGGGTCGGCGCGTCCGTCGGCATCGTGAAGAGCCTGCTCTGGGCCCACGCCCCGAGGTGGCTGACGACCGGGCTCTACGTGGGTCTGGGCTGGCTGCTCGCCTTCGACTGGGCGAGCATGTCCGCCGGCGTGGGCGAGCCCGGCGCGACGCTCCTGCTCTCGGGCGGGGTCTTGTACTCGGTCGGCGCGGTCATCTACGCGTCCCGTCGGCCTGACCCGGCGCCCCTCACCTTCGGCTACCACGAGATCTTCCACCTGCTCGTGGTCTTCGCCGCGGTGTGCCACTTCATCGCCGTGACGGACGTGGTCCTGTGACGCTCCGCGCCACCCAACTCGCGGCGCTGCGCGCGACCGCGCCCTTCGACGTGCTCGTGCTCGGCGCGGGCATCAACGGCGCCGTCTCGGCCGCGGCGCTGGCCGGACGCGGCGCCCGGGTCGCGCTCGTGGACGCCGGGGACTTCGCGGGGGTCACGAGCCAGTCCTCGTCGAACCTGGCCTGGGGCGGCATCAAGTATCTCGAGACCCTCGAGTTCGGCCTCGTCCGCAAGCTGTGCCGTTCGCGCAACGCGCTGATGCGGGCCTACCCGAGCACCGTCCGGGAGATCCGGTTCTTCGCGAACCTCGACCGGGGCTTCCGATGGCCCGCCGTGAGTCTGTACGCTGCGTCCTTGCTGTATTGGGTGATGGGCAACTGCTTCACCCGCCGCCCGCGTTACCTCACCCCGAGCCGCATCGCGCGCGACGAGCCCATCGTGGACGTCGCGCGCAGCATCGGCGGCCTCGAGTACTCGGACGCCTACCTGCACGACAACGACGCGCGCTTCGTCTTCGGCTTCGTGCGCGCCGCGCTGGACCACGGGGCGGTCGCCGCCAACTACGTGCGCTCCCTCGGCGCCCGCCACGACCCGGACGGCCTCTGGACCGTGGAGCTCACGGACACGTCGCCCGGCGCGGACCCGACCCCCTTCCACGTCCGCACCCGCGTGCTCGTCAACGCGTGCGGCCCCTGGGTGGACGCCCACAACACCCACACCGGCACCACCACGGCGCACCGCCACGTCTTCTCGAAGGGCATCCACCTCATCGTCGAGCGGGTCTCGCCGAACCCCCGCGTGCTGACGTTTTTCGCCGACGACGGCCGGATGTTCTTCGCGATCCCCATGGGGCGGCGGACCGTCGTCGGCACCACGGACAACCGAGTCGACAGCCCGGAGACCCACGTCACGCCCGAGGACCGGCGCTTTGTGCTGGAGAACATCAACAAGCGCCTGCGGCTCCCACGCCCGCTCACCGAAGCCGACATCATCGCGGAGCGGTGCGGGGTTCGACCTCTCGCGGTGCGCGTCGACCGTGCCCGGGACTCGGGTCGTGCCGACTGGACCAAGCTCTCACGCAAGCACGCCGTCGACGTCGACCGGCCTCGACGGCACCTCAGCATCTACGGCGGCAAGCTCACGGACTGCCTGAACGTCGGCGACGAGGTCTGCGCGGAAATCGAACGCCTCGGGGTCGCGATGCCCCGCCAGGCACGCTGGTACGGGGAGCCCGACGCCACGGAGCGGCGGGCGTTCTTCGACCGCGCGGCGGCGATGGGTCTCGACGCCTACACGCCCACCCACGCGAGCGAGCCCCTGTCCGAGCGCTTCTGGCGTCGATACGGCGCTCGCGCCCGTCCCCTGCTCGACCGCATCGAGGCGGACCGGGGCGGGGCCGAAGTGGTCATCGACGCCGCGGAGTACCTGCGCGTCGAGGTCGAAGAGGCCGCGCACTCCGAGATGGTCGTCCGCCTCGAGGACTTCCTCCGGCGCAGGTCGAAGATCTCGCTGGTGATGCGTCACGACACGCTGGCAGCGTCGCCCGGCGTCTTCGAGGCCTGTCGGGTGCTCTTCGGTGAGGGCGCCGAAGAGGCCTGGTCGGCGTACTTCGAACGTCCCTGCCCCTGGGGGCGCTCGGCCGCCGACACCGACCCGGGTCAGTAGAACGCGTCGAGCTCCCGCGCGAGCTCGGCCGCGCGGGCGTCGTCCGTCCGGGGGACCCGAACGAGCAGGCGCACGAAGAGGTCACCGCGCTCACCGCCCTTGAGCGGCATGCCGCGCCCCTTGATGCGCAGCCGCTGACCGCTCTGGCTGCCCGCGGGGACCTTGAGAGTGAGGGTCGTGCCCTCGGGCGTGGGGACTTGCACGCTGGCGCCGAGCATTGCCTGGCTGAACCGAATGGGCGCGTCGAGGACCAGGTCCTGGTCCACCACCTCGAAGCCCAGGGGCGGCGCGACCCGGACGGTGAGGATGACATCACCGCGACCGGCCGGGCCGGCGTGCCCACGGCCAGCGATCCGGATCTTCTGGCCGTCGGCGACCCCGCCGGGCACCCGCACCTGCCCGCCGAGCTCCGTGAGCTGGAGCTCCGCGCCCTCCACGGCCTGTCGCAGGCTGATGGTGACCTCGGCCTCCAGGTCGCCGCCCTTCGCCGGCGCCGACCGTCCGCGGCCGCGCCGGGCCCCACCCATCTCCCCGAAGAGGCTCCCGAGGATGTCGTTGAAGTCACCGAAGCCCGAGAACCCGCCGAAGCCCTGGGGCCCACCGAAGCCCGGGTCCTCGGCGGAGCCCGCCGTCGCGCCGCGACCGGCCCCGGCCTGGCGCGCCCACCGCTGGTAGTTTCGCGCGGCGTCCGGGTCGAAGCCCTCGCGCAGCCCATCCGGCCCGAACTCATCGTAACGCTTACGTTTTTCTTCGTCGCCGAGCACGGCGAACGCCGCCGAGACCTCCTTGAAGCGCTCCTCGGCGACCTTGTCGCCTGGGTTCCTGTCCGGATGGAGCTGCTTCGCGAGCGCCCGGTAGGCCTTTTTGATCTCGTCGGCGTCGGCGGTTCGGCTGACGCCGATCAGCGTGTACAGGTCTTTGTGGCCCTTGCTCATGGCTACAGAGATAACCACTTCGGCCCGGCGTTCAAGGCTTGGCGCGCGTTCCGTCCGCCTGTTAAATGGCCGACCGTGAAGCGATACCCCGCGTTCGAGTTCCCCGAGTACGTCGACTGGCGCCCGGACCCCGCGGTGCAAGCCGCCTTCGCCGCCCGCGTGCACGCCGATCCGGCCCGCGCCGCGCTCATCGGCGCGCTCGATCTGGAGAGTCTGCTCGATCTTTACGACGGCCTGGTGCGGGCACGCTTGCACGACGTCTACCTCAAGCGCTGGGTCAAGCAGGGCGTCATCACGAAGGCGTGGCTCGGCTCGGGCGAAGAGGCCGTGACCATCGGCGCCTGCGCCGCGCTCGGGCCCGACGACGTGGTCGGCCCGATGATCCGGAACGCCGCCGCGTGCTTTCAGCGCGGCATGCGCATGGCCGAGAGCTTCGCGGCCTACCTCGGCACGACCGACAGCATCACGGGGGGCCGCGACCTCCACATCGGCGATCCGGCGCGCGGGGTGATCCCCCCCATCAGTCACATCGGCGACCTCGTCCCGGTCATGACGGGCTGCGCCCTGGCCTTCAAGCTCCGCGGAGAGCCCCGCGTGGCACTCACATGGACCGGGGACGGCTCCACGGCCACGGGCGCGGTTCACGAGGGCTTGCGCACGGCGCTCTCGACCCGTGCACCGCTGGTGGTCTTCATCCAGGACAACCAGGTCGCGCTGGGCACGGACCGCACGTGCAGTTTCCCCGGCGACTTCGCCGACCTCGGACCGGCGTACGGCATGCCCGTCCATCGTGTGGACGGCAACCACGTCTTGGACGTCTACGCGGCCACGCGGCTCGCCGTGGACTTCGCCCGGGGCGGCGGCGGCCCCGTCCTCATCGTGGCCCGCACGTTTCGCATGGGCGGGCACGCCACCCACGACGAGCGCGAAGCCCGAGACCTGTTTCCGGCCGAGGTCTTCGCCGAGTGGGGCAAACGAGACCCCGTCGGCACTTACGAAACCTGGCTCCAGAGCACCCACGGTGTCTCGGTCGAAGCCCTCGCCGAGCGCGAGGCCCGCGTAGAGGCCGAGGTCGACGCGGCCGCCCGCGAGGCCCTTGCCAAGCGCGCCACACACGAGCCCGACGGCGCCACGGTGACGGCCGGCGTCTATGCCCCGTCGACCCCGGGCTGATCCTCGGTGTCGAGCACGACGGGCCTCCTCTTCCGGGTGACGACGTTCGGTGAGTCCCATGGGCCGGCTCTGGGGTGTGTCGTCGACGGCTGCCCCGCCGGCCTCGACCTCGACCTCGACGCGGTGCAAGCCGAGCTCGACCGGCGCCGACCCGGCCAGAGCGCGCTGACGACGCCGCGGGCGGAGGCGGACCGGCTGGAGGTGCTCTCGGGACTCTTCGAGGGCCGGACCACCGGGGCGCCCCTCACGCTCATCGTTCGGAACACGGACGCCGATTCGAGCGCGTACGCGCCCACGAAAGACGTGCTCCGGCCGGGCCACGCGGACTGGACGTGGTCCGAGAAGTACGGACACCGCGACTGGCGCGGCGGTGGCCGGGCGAGCGCGCGCGAGACCGTGGCGCGGGTCGCGGCCGCCGCAGTGGCCCGACAGTTTCTCGCGCGAGAGGCCGGCATCGAGGTCGTGGCGTGGGTCGACCGTGTCGCCGACGAAAGCGCTGAGGTCGAGGTCGAGACCGTGACCCGCGCCCAGGTCGACGCCCACGCCGTCCGATGTCCCGAACGGGCGGCCGCGGCGCGCATGGCCGCCGTAATCGAGGCGGCGAAGCAGGCCGGCGACACCGTGGGCGGCACCGTCGCGTGTGTCGCGCGCGGCGTGCCCCTGGGCTACGGAGAGCCCATCTTCGACAAGCTGCACGCGGACCTCGGCCACGCCTGCCTCTCCTTGCCCGCCTGTAAGGGCTTCGAGGTCGGCAGCGGCTTCGCGGGTACACGGCTGTCCGGCAGCGCGCACAACGACCCGCTCGCCTGGGACGCCGACGCCGGCCGGGTCCGCGCGACCAAAAACGACGCGGGCGGTGTGCTCGGCGGGCTCTCGAACGGAGAGCCGCTGGTGCTTCGGTGCGCCTTCAAGCCCGTCAGCACCCACTTCCAGCCTCAGACCACGGTCACCCGGACGGGCGAACCGACCTCACTCACGAACCGGGGTCGCCATGACCCTTGCGTCTTGCCGCGGGCCGTACCCCTCGTCGAGGCCGCGGTCCTGCTCACGTTGGCGGACCACGCGCTGAGGCTGAGGGCGGCGGCCCCCTTCAGGGGCTGAGCCGGCACACGATGGGGTGCGGTTCACCGCAGTCCCGATCGGCCCACGCCCCGCCGAGCAGCGGCTCCAGGACCACACAGTTCTGGTCGACGCCGCCGTTGGGCTGCCCCGCGCCCCAGTAGGGTGCGAGCGCGTCCGCGTCGAGGGGCTGGTCACCGTCGGGGTTCACGAACTGCCCCTCGACGCGCAGGTCGTTCGGCCCGATCCACGGGGTGTCGAGGCCGAAGGCGGTCGCTTGCTCGACGAGGTGGGCCTGCTCCGCGACGCTCGCCGGGACGACCAGCGTCCCGCCGTTCGCCCGGCACCGCGCGTGGGCCTGGAAGCCGTCCAC
Source organism: Bradymonadia bacterium (assembly GCA_049318805.1). Classification (GTDB taxonomy): domain Bacteria; phylum Myxococcota_A; class Bradymonadia; order UBA7976; family UBA1532; genus CANLBD01. The sequence continues at coordinate 13,414 of JBMOFP010000040.1, read as the reverse complement.
GGCCTCTTCGCAGTAGGAGAAGCGCGCGGTGTCGAGGGTGGACTCGAAGCAGCGCCGGCAAGCCAGGCCCTCGTCCACGGCCCCGTCGCAGTCCGTGTCGCGGTCGTCGCAGACCTCGGCGGCCCCGGGGCGCGCGTTGGGGTCGGCGTCGTCGCAGTCCTGGCACCAGCGCACGCCGTCGAGGTCGCCATCACGCGGGTCCTGGCCGGCCTGACAGCTCACCCACCGACCCACGAAGTCGTGACGCGCCTCGAGATGTCGGTTGAAGCCCTCCAGGTTCTCCACGTGGGCCTCACGCGGGAACGGCAGGTGCGGGTCCGTGTCGTACGCCTCGGCGATCTGCGCGCTCCAGCGGGCCAGTCGCGCCTGGAAGTCCGGCACGTCGTAGGCCGACCACGCGCGCCGCACCGCGTCCTCGTAGGCCAGAGACCAGCCCGGGTTGTGGAGCACGGCGCGCAGATGCGGTGGGGTCACCGCGGGGTTGGGGTACACCAGCCCCCAGTTGGACGGGATGAGCGCGAAGGTCGTGCTGCCGTTGAAGGTGTAGTCCAGGTCGAAGGGGATCCACAGGAACCCGCGCCGGGGGTGGTCGTAGAGATAGAAGTTGTGCTGGCAGCACCAGTAGCCGTCGGCGTCGGGCATCAGCGCCTCGCCGGCCCACGCGAGCACGGCCTGGTGCAGATCCGCCAGGCCCGCGAGGGCGTCCACGTCGAAGGTCTGCCAGAACAGGTCGCGCCGCCGGGTGTCGCCCTCGTCCTCGTTCGTCTTCAGCTCCCAGCCGTACTTGTAGAGGTTGCCGTCCGGGTACGGGTCGAAGTTCCGCTCCAGAAACTCCCGGTCGATGTGTTCCTTGTTCACGAACAGGCCGTAGTACTGACCGTCGAGCACGAGCCGCGCGTTGTTGACACACGGGGCCGGGAGCCCGAGGCCGCGCAGATAGTGGCCCGCGAGCCGCTCGTGAAGGAACGTCGGGTCGTAGAAGGGCGCGTCGAAGGAGAGCTTGCGCAGGCCGTGGAATCGACCGTCCGGATCGCGCTCGCGGAACGAGACCACGAACTGCATCTTCGACCCGCGCCACGAGAAGTACGGGTTGCTCTTCAGCCGAATCATCGCGTCGAGGACGACCTCGTCGCCGTACTTGAAGAGCCGGACAGGGTGATACGGCTTCGGGTCGAGGCCCTGGGCCTCTCGCTCGGCCGGGCGCGCGAACTCGTCCTGCAACGCGGCCCACTCCGCGGGCTCGAGCTCGAGCTCGAAGGTGGGCAAGAGGTCGTCGGCGTAGAGGTCCGCGCACCCATCGGGTGACCGCGGGGGGTCGGGCGCGGGCGCATCCTCGTCGGCGGGCGATGGCCGCACGTCGACGTTCGACGCGGCATCGGGCGGGGCTGGCACCGTTCCACCCTCGCCCTCGGCGTCCGCGGGTTCGGCGCGACCATCGCCCCGCGCGACGTCGGCGTCTCGCGCGGCTGCGGCGTCGGCCAAAGGCCCGCGCGGGGCCGCCGCGTCTCCGGTGCAGGCCCACAGGCCCAGCGCCACGAGCGCGGTTCGAAGTGACGCGTGTGAGACCACGTCGCGCGCGCCCCGGTCACCGCGACCGAGACCCGCGCCGGGGTTCACTGCACGCAGGCGAACGCGGCCTCGCACGAGACCGCCTCGGCGATGCACGTCCAGGCCTCGTCCGGGACCTCTTCCGGCGACAGAGCGCAGTAGTACACACAGACACCGGGCGCCCGAAGCCCCGAGCCGTCGCCCTCTGCGGGCAGACACGGCACGAGCACCTCACAGGCGGGGGCGCAGACCGTCTCCAGGTCGTTGAGGGGGCCCTCGGCGCAGAACGGCGCCAGGGTACCGTCCATCGGGTTCTCCTCGGTGTCGACGACCAACGAGGTCACGAGGGGGCCGATGGACGGATCGTCGCACGGGGTGTCCATGCCGACCGCGGCGAACGCAGGCTGAGACTCGGGGTTCTCGAAGATGGTCTCGTTGCAGTACGTGACGATGCTGCTGCCGTACCCCTGGGCCACGTTCTCGATGGGCGCGCACGCCTCGATGGTGCATTCAATCGCTCGGGCCGCGTACACCTCGCACTCGGGGAGTTCGGGCGCTGGGCCAGCGGCCTGGAAACACGCCACGGCCTCCTCGCAGGCGCCCCCTTCCTCGAGCTCCGAACCGCACGCCCACACCCGCTCGTCGATGCCCTCGCTGACGACACAGATGTACTGACAGAAGAGCGGGTCGGCGATGAAGCCCAGGTCCCCATCGGGCGGGACGCACGGTCCAATGCGGTCACAGGCTGCGGTGCACAGCTCCGGCGCGTTGATCGGACCGTTGGTGCAGAACGCGGCGAGGTCGCCGCCGGGCTCGATGCTCGACGTGACGATGTCGGCGATGACCGCGAAGTCGCACGGGGTCTGCGGGGTGATGAACTGGCCCAGCTGGACCGGGTCGAACTCGCCCCGGTTCGCGGCGTCGTCGCAGAAGCGGGTGTACGCCGGGATCAGCACGCCGGCCGCGCTGCTCGTAGCCGGGCAGGCCTCGCCCAGACACGTGATGATGCGCTCCGCGAAGACATCGCAGACCGGGAAGTGCTCCGTGGGGCCCCCGCCCTCCGGGCAGATCGTGGGCAGCGGCTCGCCGACGGCCTGGCGCCCGTAGGCGACGAGGTCGCCGCACGTGCCGATGCCCTCGACCACGATGGGGAAGGACGGGTTGGCGCCGCACTCGAAGAGGCACGCCGACTCGACCTCGGCCGCGGAAGCCGCGGCCTCGGCCGGACAGACCTCGACGACACAGCCCGCGATGCGGCCACACGCCGTCGCGCAGGCGTCCGAGGGCTCGCCGCCGCCCACGGGGGCACCGCCGACGGGGGTACCGCCGACCGGTGCACCGCCGTCGGGGGCACCGCCGACCGGGGCACCACCGACAGGCCCCTCGCCGCCTACGGGCGCACCGGCGACCGGCGCGTCACCGCCGCTCGGGCCCGTCCCGCCGCCGCCCGGGTCCCCGCCCGCGGAGCCACCCGCAGTGCCGCCCACGACGCCGGAGTCTTCGGACTCGTCGGCAGCGTCGTTGGTGCCGGTACAGGCGGCCGCCAAAGAAACGAGCGCAGGGAACGCCCAGCGAAACGTGCTCATCGCAACCTCCTGCCTCGACTCGGGCGAAGCGGTCGGAGCTTAACGCAACTGCGTCAGCCGCCGCACATGTTCACGTCCGCGCACTCCGCGGCATCGGCGAGGCACTGGAACGTGTCCGTCGCGTCGGCCCCGGCGGCGCAGCTGAACCGGCACAGGCCCGGATCGGCCTCCGGCGATCCCTCGGGGAACTGGCCGCCGATGCATTCGATGTAGAAGTCGCACGCGTCGTTGCAGGTCTCGTCCGGGGTCGCCGGGCCGTTGCCTGCGCAGAGGCTCGCGAGGTTGTCGGAGACGAGCTGGTCGGTGATCTGCGCGAGGTCGTCGCAGCCGAGCCCCGAGATACCGGCGACGTCGTCGGCCGTCAGGTCTCCACCGTCGACTTGCTGGTTGCACGAGTAGCGCAGCGTCGCTTCGAGGCCCGCCAGGTACGCCCCGGCCGGCGCGCAGGCCTCGACCGTGCAGGCCGCGACCACTTCGCCGAAGGTCTCGCACTCGGGGATCTGCGGCACGGGCTCCGGCCCGGGCCCAGGGCCGCCGCAAGAGCCATCGACCCCGTTACACAGTCGATCGAACTGGGGGCTGCCCTGCGCGACGATGCCGACGACGTCGTCGCAAGTGGCCGCGCCCGTAAGGGCCGCGCTGAGTTCGGGGGTGTTGCCGCACGCGGTGAGGCAGCTCTCGGAGAGCGACGCCCCGAGGTTGTCCGGGAGGCACGCGCAGGCGCCGCCGGCCGCACAGTCGACGAAACGTTCGCAGGCCGCCGCGCAGTCGCCCGAGGGGGGCTCGGCGCCGCCTGCCGGGGGGCCCTCGCCGCCCACCGGGGGGGCCTCACCGCCCACCGGGGGGGCCTCACCGCCTGCTGGGGGCGCGACGCCACCCACGGACGGGGCATCGCCGCCCTCCGGAGGCGTTCCCCCGCCGACCGGGCTGGGGTCGCCACCGGAAGGTGCGCCGCCCGGGCCTTCGCCGTGGTCGGCGCCGTGTCCGCCCGCGGCCTCACCGCCGACGGGTTCGGCGTTGCCGCCGACACCCCCGTCGCCGTCGCTCCCGGAGTCCTCGACCTTGCAGCCGCTCATCCAGCCGGCCACACAGAGAATCGCCAGGGCGCGCACGCCCGGTCGCATGGTCACCTTCGTCATTTTCGCTTGACTCCCCTTTGTCTCAGCGTTCGGCGGGGAATCTACTGTGCCGGGCGGCATCGGGACAAGCTCACGCGGAGGGCGCAGCCTCGCCGTCCGCGGGGGCCTTCGCCGGGGGGGTCGCCCACTGGACCTCGAGGGCGTCGATCTCCGCATTGGCCGCCTCGATGAGGGCCGCAAGGCTGGAGTCGGGCGTGCCGTCCAGGGCCCCCTTCACCAACTCCAGCTCGGCGTCGAGCCCGCCGAGTCGATGCGCGAGTCCAAGGCGCTCGGCGAAGCGTCGACCGCGCGCGAACTCCTCCGCGGCCCGACGGGCGTCCCCCTGCCCTTTGGCCGCGCGGCCGAGGTCCTCGTGGAGGCGGACCAGCGCGAACCGGTCCCGCGCCTTACGACGGATGTCGAGTGTCTCGGCCAGGACGGCCAGCGCGTCGGTGTGTTTGGCCTGGTCGAGCAGGGCGCGGCCGACCTCGTGCCATGCGTCAGCGAACTGGATGCCGGCCTGCGCTTTCTTGAACGCGTCGGCGACGACCCGGAGCCGCTTCTCGGCATCGGCGGCGGCCCCGTGTCGGCGTTGCAACCCGGCCGCGGCGACCTCGACGATGTGCAGCGGCATGCGCGCGGACTGGAAGAGCTGCGCCGCCTCGTTGAGCCACTTCATCGCGGCGTCGAGCTGCATCTTCTCGGCCGCGATGAAGGCGCGCGCCATGCGGGCCGCGGCCTGCGCGCGGGGATCCCGGGCGGTGTCGGCCTCGGCGAGCGCCTGGTCCAGCAGCGCCTCGGCCTCGTCCACGCGCCCCGTCTCCCAGGTCAAGCGGCCTCGGCGCACGAGCGCGAGCGCCGCGTGGGCCGGATCCTTCTGCGCGACGAGCGCCTCGCGCGTCGAGTCCAGCGTCGTCAGCGCATCGTCCAACTTGCCCTCGAGCACGAAGATTTCGGCGCGGAGCATGCCGAGTCGCGCGGCGCTCCGGTGATGGTTGGCCTTCTCCAGGAGCTGCTGAGCCATGTCGAGCGCGACCCGCGTGGGCTCCGGGTAAGCGAGCGCCAGGCGCAGCTCCGCGACGCGCGCCAGGGCCTCGCCGGCGGGTCCGGCGCGCCCGAGCCGCTGGGCGGCCGCGGCCGCCGCCTGGAAGGCCTGGTCGGCGAACTGGACCTGCCCCTGACCGAGCCCGAGCTGACCGGCCTCCATCGCGGCGCCGTAGAGGCGCGCAAGGGCCAGGATGTAGGGCTGCTGAGCGTTGAGCACCGGCAAGAGCCGCCGAAAGCCGAACTCGACCCGCCCCGCATCGGTGCCGCCGAGCAACAGCGCCTCGACCCGACGCTGACGCCCCGCCAGCACGTCGAGCCGCCACAGTCGGTCGGCGATCTGCCACGCCCGCTGGGGGCCGTACTTCTCGAGCAGCACGTCGCGCAGCGCACCCGCGCGCGGGGCCAGATGCTCCTGGGGGATGCCCGCCCGAAGCGCGAACGCGAGCCGAACGTCGCCGAAAGCGAAGACGGGGTGCAGGCCGTCCTGCAGATCCACCCACTGCCGACCATCGGAGGGGATCGCCGCCTCGCAGGTGCCGACCTTCGTGCCCTCGAGCTCGAACTCGTCGTCGTACAACAGATCCTCGAGGTCATCCTCGGTCCGCTGGAACACCCCACCCACGGCCAGCGCGTGGAACTGCGGTCCCTCGATGGCCGCGACGGCGAGCACCTCGCGGGCGCGGTCGTGCTTCGGCAGGAGCGCCTCGGGCGAGAACTTCTCGAAGTCGCGATCGCCGAGCACGGCGCGGGCGATCCGCAGACGCTCCCCCCCGAAGAAGGGTCCCTGGGTGTAGGCGAGCACGCGCTCCGCTTCACCCGAGCTGCGGTCGTAGGCCGCGAGCAGGTGCCGCGTGAACTCGGGGTCGAGCGTGGGGAGTTGGAGCTGAGTCAGGGCGTTGCGTGCGCCCGCATCCTGCAGGATGTCCGCCAGAGGTCCGTCATCGTTCGGGTTGTCCGGCCCCGCGAGCACGAGCAGCGCCTTGCGACCGGCCGCCGGCTCGAGGAAGAGCGGCAGACCCAGCAGCATCGCGCGGCTCTGCATGTGCGCGTCGTCCAGCAGCAGCGCGACGGGCGCCTTGTCGCCGAGGCGCCCGAGCAGACCGACGAGGTCCTCCCCGAATCGGATCTGCGGGAGCACCTTGCGCTGCTCTTCGTCCAGCGGGCCGCGTTCGATGATCGGCCGCAAGATGCCGCCGGTCTCGTCCAGGGTGGCGGGGAGCACCGGCGGCACGAGCGCGTCGATGCCGTACCGCCCCAGGAGCGCGCGACGCACCGAGGCGAGGAAAGCGGACTTCCCCGGCCCGCGCACGACCACGACCTGTAGCCCCTCGCCGAAGAGCCCGGAAACACGCGCCACCAGATTCCCGGGGTCCACGTGCGGCCACTCCCGCGACCGACTGATCCAGGCCCATGTCTCGGCCTTGCCGGAGCCCCCGAAGGGCGGCTTGTCGCCGCTCCGGGCGAGGTGGTCCACGAAGATGAGCCAGGCTTGCCGGAAGACCCGTTCGCTCAACGGCGACTCGGGCTGCGCCGCGAAAAGGGCGTCCTCGACCCGCTGGGGGTCGCCGCCGTCGAGGGCCGCGCCACCCGCCGCCATCAGCGCCGCGCGAAAGTCCGAGACCGCCTGGCCGCGTCGGCGCGGGTCGGTGTGCCGCTCGATCCAGGCCTCGGCGCCCGCGAGGGCCGGCACAAGGCGCTCGGGCTCCCGACTCTCAGCGGAGACCAGATGCAACGCCAGCGTTTCACGGGTGATTTCGGCCACGTTCATTCCTCGTTCAGTCGGGCCCGGCGGGGCAAACAAAGGCGCGAGGGGTTACCACGCGTCGACGGGGCGCGGCAAGGCGGGACTCGGCGCCCCAATGGCCTCGCGCGTTCGACCCCACTTCAAATTTCGGCGCGTGCGGGCGCGGTCGGACTCGCGTTCACCACAGGGATTTGCTCCACTGAGGTGTCCGTGGTTCTACCGAGTCGTGTTTCTCCAGGAGGTTCTTCGTGCGCCGATTCAGCGTTTCGGTGGGTGCGTGGCTGCTTTTTGGTTCTCTGACGGCCTGCGGAGGCGAGAGCGCGGACTCGCCGAAAGAGGTCGGCGAGGCCCCGCCGAGCCGGGCGCCGTCTCCCGACGAACCCGAGCCCGGCGAAGAGGGCGCAAACGGGGGGGACGAAGCCCCGCTCGAGGCGGATGCGGGAACCGAGGCGCCGCCCGAGGTGCCCGCGGACGCTGCGGTGCCCCCGCCGCCCGAGCCCGACGCCGGCCCGGCGCTCCCGACCTGCGAAGGCGAGCCCTTCGAGGCCGTGTACGAGCGCACGCGGGTCGATGAGACGGGCCTCCACTACCAGGGCTTCGACGAGGTCTCCGCCCCCCTCAACATCATCCTGGTCGACATCGCCGACCTCTCGGGGGCCATCGGGCCGGGCTTCTACGACCTCGCCGGCACCAACCACCGCGACTGCGAGGTGTGCGTGGTGGGCCTCCGCAACTGCGACCTCACGAACGGCGGCTGCCAGAAGGTCTACTACCCCTACGAGGGCGTGGTCGAGATCACCGAGCTGGGCGGGGAGGGCGAGCGCTTCGCCGCGAAACTGCACGGCATTCAGTTCGAGCAGGTCGACATCGACCCCAACTCACGTCGCTCCTTCCCGGTCGAGAACGGCGACGTCTGGTGCAGCCCGGAGCAGTCCATCGAGGCGGACATCCTCCCTCCGGCGGCGCGGGTCGGCGAGGTGGTGAAGCCCTTCGCGCTCCAGAACTGCGAGACCGAGGAGTTCGTGGACATTCACGAGCTGGGCGCAGAGGCGCGGGCGCTGTGGTTCGTCGGCACGGCCGGCTGGTGTGCCGCCTGCGCGCAGTTCGTGCCCAACGCAGTCGCCGCCATGGACCAGATCGAGCGGGACCTCGGGCCCGGCGTGTTGAAGCCGGTCATCGTGCTCGGCGAGAACGCGGACTACGGGCGCCCGACCCTCCAGTACTGCCGTCGATACGCCGCGCGATACGCCGACACCGCAGACAACTTCTTCATCGACCACAGCGGTGTCTCGAGCTTCGACACCACGTTCCAGTACATCTGGCCCTACCTCGGCGCCGATGGGTCGTTCGCCCTACCGTGGAACGCCCTCGTCCAGGGCGGCACCTTCGAATACTTCTACGGCGACCGCTCGGGCATGAGCGACCTGAACACCGCGCTCAACCAGATTCTGCAGGCGCGCTGAAGACGCGGCGGAGCGCGTCCCCGTAGGTCGTCAGGTCAGGCACCTTCGCTCCGGGGACCTTCGCCGCCTCGTCGTAGCTGCGAAGTCGCAGGTACGCGTCTCGCAGCGGGTCGGCGTCGAAGACCTCGACCTCGGCCGCGCTCATCGGCCCGCCCTGGAAGGCCAGCGTGCCGAGGCTGGCCGCCGAGAGTCGGGCGACATAGCCCGGTCTCGTCGTGACCAGGTAGCGCTTGGCCTGCACATGCCCAGCGACGAGCCGGCACAGCCGCTCGGGCGCACCCAGCGAGGCCAGAAAGCGGGCCCCGAGGCGCTCGTGGTCGACGACGCCCAGCTCGGCCATGCGAGGTGCGCTCGGGGGGGCGTCGAGGTGACCCACGTCGTGCAGAAGGGCGGCCAGGACCTCGACCTCGGGGAGACCCGCGCGAGCGGCGAGCGCGGCGCACTGCAGCGCGTGCTCGAGCTGCGTGACGGCCTCGCCGACGTAGTCCTCCGTGGCCCCCTTGCCCAGACGCTCGAAGACCCGGTCGACGACGGTCACGGCTCGGTCGCCACGGCTTCCAGACGCCCGACCTGCACACCGGCCCCCTGGGCCATCGGCTGCCCATCGGGGCCCAGGGGCGCGGCCACACCGACCTGCGGCGGGCTTCCGGCGGCGCGCGTGCCCTCGACGCGCACCCGACGGCCCACGAGGGCGTGCAACGCCGCGACCGGGACCGTGTCCGTGGGCAGGAGCACGGTCTCGCCGCCGGAGACCTCGAGGACGAACCGCTCGCCGAGATACGCCTCCACGGACTTGACCCCGGGCGGCGGGACCCGGTGGACCAGCACCCCCTCCAGGCGAACCTGACCTGGACCCGGCGCCGATGCACAGCCCGCGAGGCCCGCGGAGCACAAGAAGAACACCATCACCGCGCGGCTGGAGAGCGTCATGCGCCCGACTCTGCGGCAAGACCCGCGACCTCGCAATCGGGACAGCGGTAAGGTCGGGCCATGGAGACAGCGTCGCCCCTGATCGCGATCGACACCGGCGGCACCTTCACGGACGCCGTGCGGGTCTGTCCGGACGGCACCCTTCGCCGGGTGAAGGTCCCCTCTCGACCCGACGACCCCAGCGCGGCCATCGAGGCGGCGTTGCGCGCGCTCGACGTCTCGCTGGACAGCCGCTTCGAGCTGCGCCACGGGACCACGGTCGGCACGAACGCCTTGCTCGAGGGCAAGGTGGGCCGCGCGCTCTTCCTCACCAACGCCGGGTTCGAGGACGTGCCCTGGCTGGCGCGCCAGGCCCGACCGAGCCTGCACGCGTTGCATCCCACCGCCGCGCCGCCGCCCGTTCGCCGCGCGGACGTGGTCGGGGTGCCGCTTCGGGTCGGCGCCGACGGCGCGCCGTTGGAGACGCTCACGGAGACCGAGCTCGCCACGTGGCTCGACACCACGATGAGCGCGTTCCCCGACGTGGACGCGGTGGCCGTGTGTTTGCTCCACGCACACAGGCACCCCGCCGATGAACGTCGCCTTGCGGCTCACCTGCGCGCCCGATGGCCGTCGCTGCGTCTCACGGTCTCTCATACGCTCGCGCCGGTCGAACGCGAGTACGAGCGCGGCATGACGTGTCTGGTGAACGCGGCCCTCGGCGCAACGGTGGGTCACTACCTCGACCGCCTCGCCGAGCGATTGCCCTACGCAGGACTGCACCTGATGGCCTCCGCCGGGGCGCTGATGCCCGCGGAGCGCGCGGCGCGGGAGCCGGTGCACACGGTGCTCTCCGGTCCCGCGGGTGGGGTCCTCGGCGCGCTCGAGGTGGGCCGGCGGTGTGGCCGGGAGCACCTGTTGACCCTCGACGTCGGCGGCACCTCGACCGACGTCTGCGTCGTCTCTGGGCAGGTCCTGCCGCGCAACGACGGACACTTCGGGGAGTGGCCGCTGCGTGTGCCGCTGCTCCCCGTGGAGACCGTCGGTGCCGGAGGTGGCTCCCTCGCCACGCTGGACGATGCGGGCGCGCTGAGCGTGGGACCCCACTCGGCCGGCGCCGTGCCCGGCCCCGCCTGCTACGACCGAGGCGGCACCGCGCCGACGGTCACCGATGCGAACGTCGTGCTCGGCCGACTCGGGCGTTTGCTGGGCGGCGCGCTCCCGCTCGCGGCGGCGCGGGCCACCGAAGCGATTCGTCCCATCGCGGCCTCGCTCGGGGCCTCTGTCGAGGACACGGCCCTCGCCATCGTGCGGACGGCCGAGGCGGCCATCGCGCGCGCCTGCCGCCGGGTCAGCCTGGAGCGAGGACACGACCCGCGCACACTGACGATCGTCGCCTTCGGCGGTGCGGGTGGGCTCCACGCGTGCGCCGTCGCCGAGGAGCTCGGCTGCGCCGAGGTCCTGTTCCCCGAAGAGCCCGGCCTCCTCTCCGCCGACGGCATGCTCGCAGCCCCCTGGGGCCTGACACGCTCGCGGAGCCTGGGCGAAACGCTCGACGCGTTCGACGCGTTCGACACGCTCGAAGCGCGCGTCCGCGCGCTGCGTGCCGAGGCCGAGGCCGCGCTCGACCTCGAGGTCCCGGCCGAGACCGCCCGCACCAGCCGGGCCTACGCCGAGCTTCGTTACGTGGGGCAGACCCACACCTTGCCGCTGGAGCTCGAGGGCCTCGACCTCACACCTGCCTCGGTGCGGCGCGCCTTCGAGGCCGCCCACATGCGCGCGTTCGGGCTGGCCTTCGAGGCGAGTCGAGGCGTCGAGCTCGTGGCCCTGCACGTCGAGGCGCGCGCTCAGGCCGCGTCCCGCCCGACGGTGGCGCCCACGACCTGGACCGGCCCGACACGACTCTGCGGGCCGGCGCGCCTCGCGACCTACGGCGCCACACTCTGGCTGCCCGTCGGTTGGGTGGCCGAGCGACAGCCCACGGGCGACTGGCTCTGTCGAAGAGACGATGCGCCGACGACCCCCGGCGAGGTCGACCCCCTGGGACCGCTCGCGCTCGGCGTCCACGCCCAGCGTATGGCCGCGATCGCCGAAGAGATGGGCGCGGTGCTCAAGCGGGCCGCGTTCTCGGCGAACATCAAGGAGCGGCAAGACTACTCCTGTGCGGTCTTCGACGCCCGAGGACGCATGTTGGTGCACGCGGCCCACATCCCGGTCCACCTCGGGTCGACCCCGGCCAGCGTCCACGCCGCGCTCGAAGCCTTCGAGCCGCGTGGCCTGCGTCCGGGCGAGCAGGTGCTGCTCAATGACCCGTTCCAGGGCGGCACCCACCTGCCGGACGTCACGCTCGTGACCCCGGTCTTCGGGGACACCGACGAGCGACCCGCCTTCTATCTGGCCAACCGCGCGCACCACGCCGACGTCGGCGGTCGCTCCGCCGGGAGCCTCCCCGTGCCTCGACACCTCGACGGGCGTGTCGAGTCGGTCACGCTGGCCGACGAGGGCCTCTGCTTCGGACCGACACTGCTCGACGACACGCTCCGACGCCGCTTCGCCGACGCCTCTCGCACGCCGGACGAACGCCACGGCGACCTGCGCGCTCAAGAAGCGGCGAACCACGCCGGCGCGGCGGCGATGGCGAACCTGCTGCGCCGTGAGGGACGTGAGGCGCTGGAGCGCCTGAATGAAACGCTCCTGGACCACGCCGAGCGCCGCTGTCGAGCGCTGCTCCGCGCGCTCCCGGACGTGGAGGTTCGGGTGTCGGACGCCCTGGACGACGACGGCCTCGGAGACACACCGATCCCCCTCAGCGTGCGCCTCAGCATCGTCGGCGACACCGCGCTGCTGGACCTCACAGACGCGCCCGACCAGACGCCGGGCCCCATGAACGCGGTCCGGTCCATCGTAGTATCGGCGGTGGTCTACACGCTCGCCTGCCTCGCGGGCGACGATTTGCCCGCGAACGCCGGCCTGCTCCGCCCCATCGAGCTCCGCACGCGGCCCGGCTCCGTCGTCGACGCCGTCGCCCCGGCCGCGGTCTCCGCCGGCAACGTCGAGACCTCGCAGCGGCTCGTGGACCTCTTCCTGGCCGCCTTCGGGGCCGCGGGGCTGCCGGTCCCGGCTGCGTCCCAGGGCACGATGAACAACGTGCTCTTCGGCGGTCACACCGCCGACGGCCGCCCCTTCGTGCACTACGAGACCCTCGGCGGCGGCGGCGGCGCGCGCCCCGGACAGCCCGGGCTCTCGGGCCGCCACGTGCACATGACGAACACACTCAACACACCGGTCGAGTCCCTCGAGCGCGCGTATCCGGTGCGCATCCGAAGCTACGCGCTCAGGCCTTCGGTGGCCCTCCCACCGGGCGTTACTCCTGGAGGCCGCGGCGTGGTGCGCACCTACGAATTCCTCGTGCCGACCGAGGTGACCGTGCTCGGCGAGCGTCGCCGTTTGCCGCCGCCGTCTTTGGGCGGCGCGCCCCCGGGCGAACGCGGCCGCGAGACACTCGTCCGGGCCACGGGTGAACGCATCGCGCTCCCCGCGAAGGTGACTTTCGCCGCCCAACCGGGCGACCGGCTGGTGGTCGAGACCCCGGGGGGCGGTCACGCCTGAGGAGGCGGCTTGCGGGGCCACGCTCGGGGAGCGCACCCTCCGACCATGGACCTCGCCCGCTCGCCCCTCCTTGCGGCCCTGCTCTTCGTGAACGCGTGCGCGGGCGGCGCCTCGGACGCGCCCGACGAAGCGCCGGAGAACCCGACGGGCCCTGATGGGACCGTGGTCTCTCCGCCCGGTTCGGCGGGGACCGACGCCTCGACCTCGAGCCCTTTCGTCGACGCCGCCTCGCCCTCGGACGCGGCCGAGATCGCGCCCGCCGCGGACGCCACCTCCGCCTCGGACGCCGCCCCCCTGGCCCTGGACGGCGATCCGCCCTCCGTCCCCGACGCCGCGCCCCCGCCCCTCCCGCCCGACGCGGCGCGACCGCCACCCGCCACGGAGCCCCCG